>NZ_JBEYUA010000003.1:0-245783 GCF_040643285.1 Spirillospora sp. NPDC047279 | reverse complement strand
TCCGGGGGTTGCTGTCACGTTGGCTGAGGTCTCGAAAAGGCCAGGCTGCGATTAGGTGGAGGCGGGCGCTGCCGCCTGAGGTCGCACCGGAAACCCGCGCTTCGCGCGGCCCTAAAGTTCGAACATCAACTACCAGCAGCACCCGCACAATGGCAGAAGAACCCTGACCGGCCGCCCTACTTTCTTGTCGATGCCGAGTTTGAACAGCAGACCGCACTCATCCGCACCCGCACACCCACACATCAGCCAAAGGGGCAATGCCTTAGGCGGCATTGCAGCAAGGCGTCGCCCGAGCAGGCGCGTCTCACCGTCCAACCGGAAGTCTTCGCCCACCTCATCACCTGTGTGAAGCGCGGCGATCTAGATCTGTAGAGGCGAGGCTCGGGCCGGACGTCATTCGAGCGAGCCGTACCTGAGTTCTAACGTGCTGCACTGACCAGGAAGACGGCGATGCCAGGAAGACGGCGATGCCAGGAAGACGGCGATGCAAGTAAGATCACCCACCCACTCGTCGAACGTTCTGAGGGAGCGGAATCAGTGGACGAGCACGGGGACATGGGTGTGCGGCAGGAGTTTCATGACGCCTCGGGGCCCGATGACGCTTGGCTCTCGCCGCGGCTGCAGATGGCCTTCCGGCCCGCGGTGTCGCCTATCGGCGACCCGGTCGCCAAACTGGGCGGGCAACCGGTGTGGCTGGAGGAGCCTTGCTGGCCGTCTTCCAGCGCGTACGGCACTCCCATGAAGTTCGTCGGGCAGTTCCCGGTTCCGGGCGATGAGCAGCGGATGGCCTACCTGTTCGTCACCGACGATGACGGCACCGCGCCCTCTTTCGCACCCGAGGACGGGGAGAACGCTCTGCTCCTCCAGCCCGGCGGCCGGATCCCCGAATTCCTGACCGTCACCGACGCGAAGACCGGCCCCTCCCTGTGGCGACGCGGCGCGAGCTGGGACGAGCGTGTGCCGGTCGAGTTGCGCATCGAAACTTCCCTGCTGGATCCGGCGGAGGAAGAGGTCCTGGAGGAGGAGATCGTCTGCTGGGAAGCCGAACGCGCCGGTGAGTACATCGAACTCCCGGAAACCGACGTCTTCCCGCCGCGCAGTTACGTCGGCGGTAGACCCAGCTTCTGGCAGCCCCGGATAGAGGTGCCGCCACCATGGCGATTCTTCTTCCAGCTCCACGGCCAGGAGGGCTGGGGCGGCGAGCCGTACGCTCTGAACTTCGGCGGCGGCACCGGCTACGCCTTCCTCAGCCCCGACGGCCCCGACGGCCGCGAGGGCCGCTTCTACTGGGACTGCCCGTGATCGGCGGGTGCTCTGGCCATGGCGTGGGGAACAGGTACTGGTAGTCCAGGTGGGTGCCGGCCCAGGAGACGCGGGCGTCGATCAAGCGGGTGAGTTTGTAGCCCGCCGGCGTGAAGCCGTGGCCGCGCCAGAAGGCGTCGCTCACCAGGTTCGCCGATGACCATTCGGCGCCGCATGCCCTGAAGCCGCGATCGGCCGCCCAGCTCACCACGCCGGACAGCAGCGCGGTGCCCACTCCCTTGGACCGGGTGGACGCGGTCACCACGGCGATGCCGATCGTCGCCGTGGAGAGGTACCGGTTGTCCGCACCCGCCCGCATCATCCCCGTGAGGCGTCCCTGCTCCTCGGCGACCAGGAGCAGGTGGTCCTCATCGGTGAGGGCGGCCTGGAAGTCGTCCTCGATGGCACGGAGGTCGACGAGCGCAGGACGAAGGGCCGGCGCCCGAGCGTGAAACTGCTGCAGTTCCACGGTCAGCCTGAGCAGGTCCTTCATGTCCCCGGCATCGGCCTCGCGCAACAGGACGTCCCGCACGGTCCGGATCGGTGACACCGGCCGCAGGCCCTTGATCTGGTCGACGCCGAAGCCGAGCTCGAACAGGCAGGTGACGACGTCGTGGTGGGCGGCGGAGACGGCGACGGTGTGCTCGAATCCGCCCAGGTCGGTAAGCGGGCCGGCGAGGGCCCCGTAGAGGCGGCGGTAGATCTCACGTTTCCCGCGCTGCGCGCAGGCGTGCTGGTGGATGCGGATCCGTGAGAGCTGGTGGTCGTGGCGGTCCGCGAGCGTGGCCGCCATGAAGCCGAGGAGCGTGCCGTCTTCCACCGCGGCCACGGCCGGCCCGGTGCCCTGCCACGCTTCCACCAGGCGACGGGCTGCTTCCGCATCGCTCAGATCCAGCCTGGCCCCGGCCTCGCCCGCGGGTTGGTGGTCGGCGGCGAGCAGCACGGCCGCGGCTTCCACGAAACGTGTGTCGAACGGAACGACATCCAAGCCCATAACGACATCCAGGCCCATCCAGTTCTTCCTGCCTGGCCGTTCCGCGGATTCCAGGGGACGTGGATCTTGCCGCACGGCAGGTCGGCCAGGTCGGCCAGGTCGGCCAGGTCGGCCATCCTGCCCGAACCGCCACACAAGATCACGCAACCACACCAAGATAGATCAACTTTCGAACGGAGGGCGTTGGGGGTGCGGGGGGCGGAGCTTGCCCGGCGGCGCGTTTGGAGATGGTGCCGGTGCGGTCAGGTGAAGGCCCAGCCGAGTTGCCCGTCGTAGCGCTGGTTTTCACACTTGGGGTCGGTGGAGACGAAGTGGTCGCCGTTGGCGGGGACCAGGCATCGATGGAGTGGGACGGTGCCGGGATAGGCCTGGGTGTGGATGTGGCCGACGGGGCCGAGGGGGCGTTGGTTCTCGCAGCGGGGGTCTCGGGTGAGGAGGTTGTGGCCGCCGACGGCGCATTCGTACAGGGGTGCGGTGCCGCGGGACGGGTTGCGCAGGAGCCGCCAGGATGCCTCGGTGGTGAAGCCGGGTGGGAGCAGGCGGGAGGAGGCCCAGTGGCCGCGGGTGGGGTGGTAGCCGCGGGTCAGGCGTGTGTAGGGCAGGGTTTCGAAGCCGCAGGAGAGTTTGGGCGGGGTGAGGTCGGTGCGGTTGGCCAGGGCCCAGGTGGTCCAGGCGGGTTTGGCGGTGCCGTCGGGGTTGCGCAGGCCCAGGGCCAGGCCGCCGGCGACCTCGTCGGGGTGGTCGCGCATGCGGTGGTAGACGTAGTTGCTGATGCCGGGGGTGGCGAGCACGTTGCGGAAGGAGTCGCAGACGGCGGTGGCCTGGCGTTGGGGTGTGGAGGGCGTGGTGGAGTTGAGGCCGCTTTCGGTGAGCTGGACGTCCCAGGCGTGGGGCCGGTCGGGGTAGGTGGCGTGCAGCCAGCCGGACAGGGCGCCGATGTTGCCGTAGGTGACGTAGGGGTGGTCGTCGGGGCTTGAGGTGGGATCACGCAGGTTCTTGGGGTAGGGGTGGAAGGCGACGCGCCATTCCCGTTCACCGGCTCGGGACGCCAGGCCGCGCAGGACGTTCTCGCCGGCGAGGGTGGCGTCGGGGGCGGTCGGGCGTTGCAGGGCCGCGCCGAACTGGTGGTCCAGGGAGATGAGGACCTTGGCGGTCGGCTGTTCGGCGGCGACGCGGTCGTAGGCGGCGTTGTGGTTGTCGCTGATCTCCTTGAGCCAGGTGGCGGTGTCGCAGGGGGTGCCCTGGCCGCAGCCGATGTCGAACCAGACGTTGCTGTTGACCTCGTTGAAGATGACGAAGTCGGCGACGCGGCCGTGGCCGTGCTGGCCGTCGTAGCGCTGGGCGAGCATGCCGGCGAAGCGGCCGTAGTCGGCGGGGTCGTTGGGGGTGCAGAAGATGTCGAATCCGGGTGCCGCGGGCGAGCAGGCCTTGCCGGTTCGTGCCCAGGCGGGCACTCCGTAGGCGACGCCGGTGACGACCAGGCCGCGGGCGGTGTAGTCGGCGATCTCGGCGTCGACCTGGGCGGGGATCTGGAAGCAGTGGCCGTCGTAGGTCTGCTCGCCGGCGGCGCAGGGTGCGACCTTGCGGGTCGGCTGCCAGTGCGCCCAGACCAGGTTGACCGCGACGCCGCCGGTGTTGTTGCCGGCGACCTCGGCACGGTCGGGCCAGAAGTCGGGCTGGAGCGCCTTGATCCGGTAGTCGCCACGCTCGGGATAGGGCAGCGGGGCCGCGGTGGCCCCGGGCGAGGAAGCCGCGACGAGCCCGGGTGGCGGCGCCGCGGCGGCCCAGGTCACCGGTGCTACTGCGGCCAGGACCGCCATCACTCCGGCGACCAGGATCGTCAGGCGTCGGACGCGGGCCCGGCCCGCCTCGTACGGCCGGCTCATTGCACTGCCTTCACGTAGCCCAGCGGGAACTCCTGGCGGGCGCCCTCACACCCGGCGTCGGTGGAGTCGAAGTGTTCGACGGTGCCCTCCACGGTGCAGCGGTAGATCCGCACCGACGGGACGCCCGGCGGTGGCTGGTCCCAGATGAAGCCCATGAGGCCGAGGTTCTGACGGCCTTCGCAGCCGGACTCCACCGAGGTGAACGCGTCGGTGCCGATCTGGCACGAGTACAGCGGCCTCGTTCCGGACTCCTGGGTGGCGGCCAGGTATCCCCACGTCCATTCGTGGCGGTAGCCGGCCGGGAAGACGCCGTTGCCGGTGCGGTGGTCCGAGCCGCGCATGGTGCGGTGCAGCAGCGTCGTGGCCACCACGTACCCGAGCGGCATCTCGGCCTGGTGCTCGCCGCAGGCCGAGTCGAGCGAGTCGAAGTGCTCGGTGCCGGCCGCGGTGATGCACCGGTACAGCTGGGCGGACGGAACGCCCTGCGGCGGCGCGGTGTAGATGAAGCCGAGCACGCCCAGCTTCTTCTGCCCCTCACACGTCTCCGACTTCGACGAGAAGCCCTCCCCGTTGATCTCGCACGAGTAGAGGGGCACCGTGCCGGGCATCTGCACCTGCGGCAGCGTGCCGAGCGTCACCTGCGGCTGGTAGCCCGACGCCACGCTCGCCGTGGCCGAACGCAGCTCGCCGCCCTTGGTGTAGCGGGTCAGCTCCGCCTGGGCGACGACGTAGCCGAGCCGGAACTCCTTGGTGTGGCCCTCGCAGGTCTCGCTGAGCGACTCGAAGTGCTCGCCCAGGTTCGGGCCCGCGGTCTTGACGGTGCACCGGTAGATCGCCGCCGCCGGACGTCCCTGCGGCGGGGTCTTGTAGATGTACCCCAGCCTTCCGATCTTCGTCTGGTTCTCGCAGGTGTCGGTCACCGAGGTGAACGTGTCGTCGTTCATCCGGCACGCGTAGAGGGCCTGGGTGCCGGACACGGCGGTCTGCGCCAGCGTGCCGAACACCCACTCGGGGCGGTACCCGGCCGGGACCCGCCCGGTGGTCGTGTGGTGGTCCTTGCCGTTGAAGTAGCGGGTCAGCGTGCCGTAGGTCGGGCCGCGGTTGGCGACGCCGTGCGCGATCGGGTCGACCGAGGCCTGGTTCACCGTTACGGAGCCACCGCATCCGCTCTCGGCCGGGCACTGCCCCGCCAGGTCGGCCTCGCCGCCGCGGGTCCGGAACAGGGTGCCGGTCTCCACCGCCCGCAGGTTCGTCCCGTCCACCGGGTTGCGGTGCATGTGCTCGCGGACGTCGATCGTCCACTGCGTGATGTCGACCGGCGTGCCGCAGCCGGGCGCGCAGTTCGACAACCACAGCGGCGCGCCACCCGCGAACTTGTAAACGGACCCCGTCTCGGTCCGCACGGTCGCGTTGTCTGCCGGAACGGGCCGCATGTGATCCAGGTTCGCGACGCTGGCGCCGCTGATCCTGGTCACGGTGTCGCAGCCGATCTCGCAACTGGACAGCCGCAACGGCGCACCACCGGCGAACACGAACGCCTGATTCGCCTCGGTCACGATCGTCGTGCCGTCGTCCGGCACCGCGTTCATGTGATCGAGCATCACGATGCTGCCCGCCGACACCGACACCGGCTTCCCGCACCCGACGTCACAGGACGCGAGCCGGATCGGGGCGCCACCGGCGAATTTGAAGATGTTCCCCGCCTCGTCCCTCATCGTCGCGCCGTTGGACGGCCGGTGACGCATGTGGTCGCCCTTGACGATGCTGCCCGCCGAGATCCCCACCGGATTCCCGCACCCACCCGCGATGTCGCACGTGGTCAGATGGATCGGCGCCCCACCCACGAACCGGAAGACGTTCCCCGCCTCGTCCTTCGCCGTCGCACCATCGACGGGCATCGAACGCATGTGGTCGTAGTTGACGATGCTCCACGCCGTGATCGGCACCGGTGTCCCGCACCCGCCCGCGATGTTGCACGTGGTCAGGTGGATGGGGGCACCGCCCACGAACTTGAAGACGTTCCCCGCCTCGTCCTTGGCCGTCGCACCGTCGGCGGGCACCCGACGCATGTGGTCGTTGTTGACGATGCTGCCCGCCGTGATCGCCACCGGGCTGCCGCATCCCACGCTGCAACTGGACAGGTGGATCGGCGCTCCGCCCACGAACTTGAACACGTTCCCCGCCTCGTCCTTGGCGGTCGAGGCGTCCCGCGGCACCGCCGGACCCGCGTTGATCACCGCCTGCGTGGTCGGCCGGGGATTCGGGCACAGGCCGTTCTCGCAGCTGGTCAGCCAAATGGGGGCTCCGCCCACCATCTTGTAGACCCGCCTGGTGTCCGAGGTGATCAGCACAGTGCCGTCCGCCAGCCCGTGCACCGAGGTCACCGGCGCCGGACCGGGCGCGGGAATCTCCGGCGGCGCCGGTCTCCCCTGCCCCACCAGCCCCATCATCAGGTTGGCGAAATACTCACTGGTGCGTTCGGGATAACTCGTCGACCCGCAGCAGACCTGATAGCCCTTGCTGTGCACCCGGCTGTTGAAAAGCGCCACCACCGCGTTCCAGAGCACGCTCGAACTGGACGCGTTGCAGACCGGGTCCTCGACGATGCAGATGTCCATCGCCTTCCGCTGGATCGCGCCGGGAAGCTCGACGTTTCCGAGCATCCCGTGGCCGTTGGCATGGCCGCCCCCGCCGTTCTCCCGGACCGCGTACCCGTACCGAAAGATCGATCCGCCGTTGGACGCTCTGATCGGGTCGGCGAGCAGCATCACCGCACCGATGTTGTTCTCGAGAACGGCGGGCGTGTACTGCTCCAGCCGCTGCATGACGTAGTTGATGACCAGCGAGCCCTGCGAATAGCCGGCCAGCCCGATCCTGGTGTTCGGGCACGTCCGGACGGTGTCGTAGATGCCCTGCTCCAGCGAGGAGACACCGGCCAGCACCGACGCCCACCACAAGACGACGTTATACGTGGGTGTAGCCGGGTAGTCGAGCGTCTTCTGGTGCGTATGCCCGTTCCCGGGCATCCGGCCGAGAATGTCCCGGATGTAGGGAGTCAGCCGCTCCCCCACGCGGTACGGTCCGTCCTTCTCCTCGCCCGATCCCCGCGCACCGACGACCAGGAACGCCGGGCAGTCCTCTGCCGCCGCCACCTTGACCGTCCCGCCGAAGTCACCCCCCGTAGCCGAGGACGCGGTCACGGTCACAGTCGCGGTCGCGGTCGCGGTCGCGACAACGCCAGCCGAGCCGGCAGCCGCCGCCGGCGCCGTGACGCCCTGCGGAGCAGCGGCGGCCAGCGGAGCGGCAACACCCTGCGGAACGGCGGCGGCCGCATCCACGGATACCGCGAACGACCCCAGAAGAACGATCGCTAACGCGCCGGTGCAGTGCCGCAGCCGGCCGATCCAGTCTCTGCTCACGACCGAGCCCTTCCGCCGGCCTGCCATCAGGGGCCGTCAGGTCTAAGTGATCACCGAATTCCCCTCAGAGTGCAGCCGGCGATCAGCCCTGTCGTTAGCGCAGAGTGAACACCTCTTTCCTCAGGGCGCACTACTGCCACCGAGTTTCATCACCCATGAAGCACAGCGATCTGGAGCAGCCCGGGGCCGAGGGCGTGGGGGTGGGGGTGGGGGTGGGGGTGTGAGCTTAGGGAGGGGTCTGTGGTGTGGCCTGGCAGGCGGCATGGGTGAGAGGGCCGCCCCGGGAGGTGGGGGCGGCCCTCTCGTGGGGAGTTGGTCAGGCGACGGCTTCTACGGGTTCGGGGGTGGGGGGCGGGGTGTCCTGGTGGTCGAACTGGGTGCGGTAGAGCTCGGTGTAGCGGCCGCCCTCGGCGAGGAGGGCCTCGTGGGTGCCTCGTTCGACGATGCGGCCGGACTCGACGACGAGGATCTGGTCGGCGGCGCGGACGGTGGAGAGGCGGTGGGCGATCACTATGGCGGTGCGGCCGGCGAGGGCCTCGGAGAGGGCCTCCTGGACGGCGGCCTCGGAGGTCGAGTCGAGGTGCGCGGTGGCCTCGTCGAGGATGACCACGCGGGGGCGGGCCAGGAGGAGGCGGGCGATGGTGAGGCGCTGGCGTTCGCCGCCGGAGAGGCGGTAGCCGCGCTCGCCGACGACGGTGTCGAGGCCGTCGGGGAGGGACGCGATCAGGTCGTCGAGGCGGGCTCGGCGGAGGACGTCCCAGATGTCGTCGTCGGTGGCCTCGGGGCGGGCCAGCAGGAGGTTGGCCCGGATGGACTCGTGGAAGAGGTGGCCGTCCTGGGTGACCATGCCGAGGGTGTCGCGGATCTCCTGGAAGCTCAGGTCGCGGACGTCGACGCCGGCGAGGCGGACGGCGCCGGCGTCGGCGTCGTAGAGGCGCGGGAGGAGCTGGGCGATGGTGGACTTGCCGGCGCCGGAGGAGCCGACGAGGGCGATCATCTGGCCGGGCTCGGCCTTGAACGAGACGTCGTGCAGGACGTCGACGCCGCCCCGGGTGTCGAGGCTGGCGACCTCTTCGAGGGAGGCCAGCGAGACCTTGTCGGCGGACGGGTAGGCGAAGGTGACGTCGTCGAACTCGACGGAGACGGCCCCGGCGGGAACGGTCTTGGTCTCGGGCTTCTCGGCGACCAGGGGCTTGAGGTCCAGGACCTCGAAGACGCGCTCGAAGCTGACCAGGGCGCTCATCACCTCGACGCGGGCGCTGGCCAGGGCGGTGAGCGGCGCGTAGAGGCGGATCAGCAGGAACGACATGGCGACGACGGCACCGGCCTCGAGACCGCCGTTGAGGGAGAGGTAGCCGCCCAGGCCGTAGACCAGGGCGAGGGCGAGGGCCGAGACGACGGTGAGCGCGGTGATGAAGACGTACTGCACCATCGCGGTGCGGACCCCGATGTCGCGGACGCGGCGGGCGCGGTCGGCGAACTCCTCGGACTCGCGGGCGGGACGCCCGAAGAGCTTGACGAGGGTCGCGCCGGGGGCGGAGAAACGTTCGGTCATCTGGGTGCTCATGGCCGAGTCGTGCATGGCGGCCTCGCGCTGGAGGCGGGCCAGGCGTGAGCCCATGCGGCGGGCGGGCAGGACGAAGACCGGGAGCAGGATGAGGGCCAGGACGGTGATCTGCCAGGAGATGCCCAGCATGACGATCAGCGTGAGGATCAGCGTCACGAGGTTGCCGACCACGCCGGAGAGGGTGTCGCTGAAGGCCCGCTGAGCACCGATGACGTCGTTGTTGAGGCGGCTGACGAGGGCGCCGGTGCGGGTGCGGGTGAAGAACGCGACGGGCATGCGCTGGACGTGGTCGAAGACGGCGGTGCGCAGGTCGAGGATCAGGCCCTCACCGATGCTGGCCGAAAACCAGCGGTTGAGCAGCGCCAGGCCGCCCTCGGCGAGCGCGATGATCGCGATGATCACGGCCAGCCAGACCACGGTGGACGTGGACGCGCCCTTGACGATCTCGTCGACCACGCGTCCGGCCAGGACCGGCGTGGCCACGGCGAGCACCGCGGTCACAACGCTGAGCAGCAGGAACCAGACCAGCTGACCGCGGTGCGGACGGGCGAATCTCGCGATGCGCTTCAACGTGGCCTTGGAGAACGGCCGCTTGTCGTCCTGCGCGTTCATCGCGTGGTGGAGGGACATCCACGCGGTCACTTCCATATCCATCGCACACCGTCACTTTCGAAATCAGGCCGCCTTCGGGCGTCCATCAGCAGGATGCGACCTCAACAAAGGTTGAGGTCAAATCCCGCCACCTTGAGCGTCTCTCACAGGTCTGACATTTTCGCTCGACGAAACTCATCGGCCGGCCGGTAAGCGTACGTCGTACACCTAAGACTGTAGGCGTAGGGCGTACGCTGTCAAACGGGTTAGCCTCACGATCATGGGCATCGACATCGACCGCGTCCGCGCCGAGACCCCGGGCTGCGCCGGCGTGGTCCACCTCAACAACGCGGGTGCCGCGCTCCCCCCTCGCGCGGTGATGGACGCCGTGGCGGCACAGCTCGAACTCGAGACGATGATCGGCGGGTACGAGGCGGCCGAACGGAACGCCGCGGCCATCGAACGTTTCTACGGCGCGGTCGCGAACCTGATCGGGGCCCGGCCCGACGAGATCGCGTACGTGGAGAACGCGACCCGGGCCTGGGACATGGCGTTCTACGCGATCCCGTTCGAGGCCGGCGACCGGATCCTGACCACGACGAGCGAGTACGCCAGCAACGCGATCGCCTACCAGCAGGTCGCGCGGGCCCGCGGGGCGACCGTCGAGGTCGTTCCCGACGACGAGCACGGGCAGATCTCGCTGGAGGCGCTGGCGGCCGAACTGGCCAGGGGCCGCGTACGGCTCGTGTCGATCAACCACATCCCCACGCACAACGGGCTGATCAACCCCGCCGCCGAGGTCGGGCGGCTGGCCCGCGAGGCGGGGTCGCTCTACCTGCTGGACGCCTGCCAGTCGGTGGGGCAGCTTCCGGTCGACGTGGACACGATCGGATGCGACATGTTGTCGGCGACCGGGCGCAAGTTCCTGCGCGGGCCGCGCGGCACGGGTTTCCTGTACGTACGGCGGGACGTGGTCGAACGGCTGGAGCCGCCGTTGCTCGACCTGCACTCCGCCGAGTGGACGGGGCCCTCCACCTACGAGATCCGTGATGACGCGCGGCGGTTCGAGACGTGGGAACGCTATATGGCCGGGCAGGTGGGGCTCGGCGTGGCGGCGGACTACGCCGCCGCCCTCGGCATCGAGGCGATCGAGGAACGGGTGCTCGGACTGGCCTCACGGTTGCGCGGCGAGCTCGCCGCCCGCCCCGGCGTCCGGATCCTCGACCGGGGCGAGCGGCTCTCCGCGCTCGTCTCGTTCACGATGGACGGGCACGAGTCCGCCGCGATCAAGCAGGCGCTGCACGAGAAGGGCGTGAACGTCAGCGTGACCGACGGCGGCCACCAGCGGTTCGACCCGCATGCCGCCCGCGCGGCCGTCCGCGCCTCGGTGCACTACTACAACACCGAGGACGAGCTCGACCGCTTCCTCTCCGCCCTCCCCTAGAAGCACCCCTGATGAGGGGGCTACTTGTTGAAGGGGGCGAGCAGGCGGCCGGCGGACGCCTCGTTGATCGCCAGGCGGTTGGGGTCGGTCGGATGCGGCCGTACCGGGAGGGTGGCGAAACGAACGGCGCCCGGCCCGGTGCGCTCCAGGCTCCTGGCGAGATCCTGCATCGTCCCGAGGTCGAGCGGCCCGGCGGTGTCGATCGAGGCGGCGGCGGCCTTGATGAACGCGGCCAACCGGAGCGGGCTCGTGGTCTGGAGGTTCTTGGCGCGGCGCACCATGGCGGCCATGAACCGCTGCTGCCGCTCGATCCGGTCGAGGTCGGAGCCGTCGCCGAGGCCGTGCCGGACGCGCACGTACGCCAGCGCCATGTCCCCCCTGATCAGGTGCCGTCCGGCGGCGAGGCGCAGCCCGGACCCGGGGTCGTTCACCGCTCTGGGCAGCACGACCTCCACGCCTCCGAGCGCGTTCACCATGTGCTTGAAGCCGCCGAAGTCGATCGCCAGGGTGGCGTCGATCCGTACCCGGGTGAGCAGTTCGACCGCCTTCGTCGCGCAGCTCAGGCCACCGATCGTGAACGCGCTGTTGATCAAGCCGGTGCTCCGCGGGGCCGTCTGCCCCGAGGCGGTGCGGCAGGCGGGCAGCGTCGTCATCACGTCGCGCGGGACGCTGACGGCGGTGATCTTCTTGCGGTCGGCGGGCAGATGCAGCAGGACGATCGTGTCCGAACGCGCCTCCACGGCGCCGCCGCGGGTGTCCGAGCCGAGCACCAGGACGTTGAGGGCCCTGGCCGCGGACGCGGGCCCGGTGGAGTCGCCGCCCGTCGCCGGGGTTCCGCCCTTCTCGCGTCCCAGCAGCGCGGTCGGCACGAGGATCAGCGCGGCCGTCACCGCCGCCACCACGCCGATCAGGAGCCGGCCGCGGGGACGTACACCCCTGCTGGACGCACGGCCCGCGCCCGCGCCCGTGGCCGCCTCGGTGAGGCGCCGGCGCTGCCGGACGAGCGTGGCCGGCGGCCCGTGGCCGAGGTCACGGCCGAGGTCACGGTCGAGGTCACGGCCGAGGTCGCGGATCAGGTCGAGGTCGTCGTCCATGGTCACGCCTCCTCGTTGTCGTTCATCGGGTTGGTGTCGCCGAGCACGGCGCGCACCTTGCGGCGGGCCCGGTTGAGCCGGGAGCGGACGGTGCCGACGGGTATGCCGAGCGCCTGCGCCACCTCCTCGTACGCGAGATCGCCCCAGGCCACGAGCAGCAGCACGTCCCGGTCCCGCCGGGGCAGCCCGGCCAGCGCCTCGGCCAGCAGCGGGCGCGACGCCGACGCCGTCACCCCGGACGCGACCCGGTCGGCCGGGCCCTCGACGTGCCCGTCGACCGGGCTGCGGAGCAGCGCCCGGTAACGCGCCGCCTCCGTCCGGTGGTGCCGGGAGACGAGCTTGGTGACGATCCCGAACAACCACGGCCGGGCGTCGGGGCGGCCGAGGTCGTAGCGGTCCCGGCGGCTGAACGCGACGAGGAACGTCTCGCCGACCAGGTCTTCGGCCACTTCGGACCCCAGCCGTTTCGACACGTAGCGGTACAACATCCCGCTGTAACGGTCGAACAGCGCGGCGAACACCTCCGGATCGCTGAGCGAACGTTCGATCAGGTCGGCGTCGGTCGCCGTCGCGGACACGACGGGCAGGCCGGTTCTGGCACCGGTGAGGGGTGCGGTCATCGCGGGCACCATGGCATGAAGACCGGCTTTCTCGATCCGCCGGGGGGCGGGTCTGCGGGCTCGTACGCCGATGTATCGCCACGACCCCCGATCCGGGTTCACGCGGGCCGCATGATCCGGGTCGCGCCACGACTTCGCAAAGACTCGATCTTCCCCGTGGATCGTTCCGCCGAGGACGGGAAAGACACCGATCATGAACGCCACCGGCCCGCGCGCGGATGCCCTCGTCCTGTTCGGCATCACCGGCGACCTCGCCAAGAAGATGTTGCTGCCCGCGCTCTACCGGCTGACCGAGCGCGGTGAACTCGACGTTCCGGTCATCGGCGTCGCCAAGTCCGACTGGGACGACGAGGCGCTGCGGGCGCACGCGCGCGAGGCGATCGCGGACGTCTACGAGGTCGACGACGAGGTCTTCGCCCGGCTGGCGGGACTGCTGACGATGATGGGCGGCGACTACCAGGACGGCGCGACGTTCTCCCGGCTGCGCGACGCGGCCAGGGGCCACGGCTTCCTGTCGCACTACCTGGCGATCCCGCCGTCGCTGTTCGCGACCGTGGCCGAGGGGCTGGCCGGGGTCGGGCTGAACGAGAACGCCCGGCTGGTGGTGGAGAAGCCGTTCGGCCACGACCTGGCCTCGGCCCGCTCGCTCAACACCGAGCTGCAGAAGTACTTCGACGAGGACCACCTGCTGCGCGTCGACCACTTCCTGGGCAGCGAGCCGGTCGACGGGCTGATGATCGCGCGGTTCGCCAACACGCTGCTCGAACCGCTGTGGAACCGGTCGTACGTCGACAACGTGCAGATCTCGCTCTCCGAGGACTTCGACGTCGCCGACCGCGGCTCGTTCTACGACTCGGTCGGCGCGCTGCGCGACGTCGTCCAGAACCACATCCTCCAGGTCCTCGCGTACCTGATCATGGACCCGCCGGCCAAGGCGGCGGCCGAGGAGTGGCTGAACGAGAAGGACCGCGCGCTGAGCGCGGTGCGCGCGATCGACCCGGCCGACGTGGTGCGCGGGCAGTACGCCGGCTACCAGGACGTGGAGGGCGTCAAGCCCGGCTCCACCACCGAGACCTTCATCGCCCTCAAGCTCCTCATCGACAACTGGCGGTGGGAGGGCGTGCCGTTCTACATCCGGTCCGGCAAGTGCATGGCGGTCTCGTCCACCGAGGTCATCGTCGAGCTGCGGAAGCCGCCGGTGACGCTCTTCCGGACCGCCGAGGGCGAGGCGCCGCCCAACCTGATCCGGTTCCGGCTCGAACCCAAGGCCGGGATGACGTTCGACCTGCTGGTCGAGCGGCCCGGCAACGAGGACAAGCCCGTCCCGGTGCCGGTCTCGGTCGACTTCTCGGACGTGCTCGGCCCGGGTGAGATGCCGTACGAGCACATCCTGAACGGCGCGATCACCGGCGACCCCGAGCTGTTCACCCGGTTCGACCTGGTCGAGGAGTCGTGGCGGATCGTCCAGGACATCCTCGACTCGCCGGACGCGCCCGCGCCGTACGAGCGCGGCACCGACGGCCCGCCCGCCGCCGACCGGCTGCCGGGCCCGAACGGCTGGCACGTCCTGGAAGGCGTCCGCGACAGGTGACCCCGATCCTGGTCGCCTGCCTGGCCGTCTTCGGCGCGGGCGCGACCGCCGTACCGGCGGCGCTGCTGGCGCACCGGTACGTTCCGCGGCGGGCACGGCACGAGCTCGGCACGTACGGCGGGCTCGTCTCCGGCATCGCGCTGGGGCTCTTCATGTTGTCGGTCGGCGCGGTCGCCGCCTACGCCCTCATGGACCTGGACGCGGGCGAGGCGAGCACGACCCGCGAGGCCAGCGCGGTGACCGAGGCCTACTGGTACGCGCACTCGGTGGGCGGCCAGGAGGGCCTCCAGATGCGGGGGCTGCTCCGCGAGTACGTGACGGAGGTGACCAACGTGGAATGGCCGTTCATGGCCACGGCCGGGGACCTCACCGACCGCGGCTGGACGCTGGTCGACGACCTCCGGTACCGGATCGAGATCGCCGCGCCCAAGCCGCAGGGCCCGGCCGAACGGTACTCCCGCGTGCTCGGCACCATGACCGACATCGCCTCCGCGCGCCGCGACCGGCAGAGCCTGGCGGGCTCGTACGTCCCCGCGATGCTCTGGGCCGCCCTCATCACCAGCGGCCTCCTGGTCGCCGTCCTGCCGATCGTCCGCGGGAACCCGAGCCCGGTCACCCGGGCCACCCTCGCCTTCGTCTCGACCTCCGCGGTCGCCTTCGTGATCGTCATCGCGTACCAGCTCAACGGCCCTTTCCAGGGTGTGATCAGCGTCCCGCCCACCGCGTTCGAACGCGCCGCCCAGGGTTTCGACTCCATCGACGCGCACTGGGCCCGGCATCCTTAATGATCACTAATGCGTAACCACGTGAACTTTCGGGCTAAGCTGCGCATCCTCAAAGGTGCACGGGGGTCGCCGGCGAGGCCGCTCCGCCCGCCTGTCCCGGAACAGCCGTCGAGGAGGTCGTCGCGGTGAGTGAAACCCGGCATGAGCCGGGGTCTGCGGACATGCCCGCCGACCCGGACCGCGCGGACACAGCGGAGTTCCCCGTGCCCGCCTCACCGGCCCCGGAGCCACCCACCCCCGCCGACGACACAGACCCGGCCACCTCCAGCCCCGAGTCCGAGGCTGAGGCTGAGGCTGAGGCCACATCCGAGGCCGAGGCACAGCCCGAACCCACGGCCAAGCCCGAACCGCAGCCCGAGCCCGTGTTTGAGTCCGAGGCCCAGCCCGAGCCCTTGGCTGAATCCGAGGCACAGCCCGAACCGCAGCCTAAGGCCCAAGCGCAGCCCGAGCCCCTGGCTGAATCCGACACACAGCCCGAGCCGGTGGCTCAGGCCGGGGCACAGCCCGAGCCGGTGGCTCAGGCCGAGGCACAACCCGAGCCCGTGGCTCAGGCCGAGGCACAGCCCGAGCCGGTGGCTCAGGCCGAGGCACAACCCGAGCCCGTGGCTCAGGCCGAGGCACAACCCGAGCCCCGCGCTGAGTCCGAGGCACAACCCGCCGCCAAGGCCGGGCTCGCTGCCGAAGCAGCGGCCCAGCGCGCGGCGCAGCCCGCTGCCAAGGCCGAGCCCGTCGCTGAGGCAGACGCCCAGCCCACGCCCAAGGCCACGCCGCCGACCACCCCCCTCGCCGAGGCCACGCCCAAGGCCGACCCCGCCCAGACCGAGCCCGCCCAGACCGAGCCCGCCCAGACCGAGCCCGCCCAGACCCAGCCCGCAGCGCGCCCCACAACCCGGCCTGAGCCTGCGACGCCCCCCACAGCCCAGGGCGAGCCCGCAGCGCCGACCACGGCCAAGGCTGACGCGCAAGGCGGCGAGAGCACCGGCGCCACCAACGCGGAAGGCGCAGACCAGGCCGAGGCCACCACCGCAGAAACCGCCGCGGACGACGACGACGCGGCCTCCGTGAATCGCATCACGTCGGTCCTGGGCTCCACGTCCGGCTCGTCCACCACGCAGGAGGACCTGCCGACCCGCAAGCGCCCACAGGCCGAGCAGCCCTCCCAAGACTCCCCCGCGCCCAAGGATCAGGGCCCTTGGGCAGTGTCCTTCCCCGGCGGCGTCAGCTTCTCTGAACAGCCGCCCACCCCCAGCCCCGAGCAACGGCCCACCCCACAAGACCGATCCGCATCACGGGACCGGCCGGCACCCCCGTCCGCCCCGAGTCCAGAGGCCCGGCCCCCAGCCCAGGCGCCAGGGCAGAAGCCGACCTCAGCTGGATCACAGGAAACGTCCGCACCGCGGCAACGGCCGGCTCCACAAGATCGGCCCGCGCCAGAGGACCAGCCCGGACAGCAGGGCCAGCCCGAATCACAGAGCCAGCCCGAATCACAGAGCCAGCCCCCGCCACCGGCAGCGGCCCCCTCGCCACAGAGCCCACCGGCGCCACGGACCTCACCCGCACAGCACGACCAGCGCGCTTCGCAGGACCAGCCCGCCACACAAGGACGGCCTGCGCCAGAAGACCAGCGCGCACCGCGGGAATGGCGGGCGTCATCACAAGGCGCCGCCGCAGAAGCCCAGCGCGCATCACAAGGCCAGCCCCCGTCAGAGGGCCAGGGCGCACCGCATGACCGGTCGACACCACAGGAGCGGCCCGCAGGCCAGGCCCGGCCTGTGCCACCAGCGGCACCGCGCCCGGCGGGCAAGCCAGACCAAGAAGCAGAGCCGGCATCGCCCGCGGCACCGACGGCGTCTCACTCACCGCAGGCACCACCGGCGCCACGAACCTCACCCGCGCAGCACCGACCGTCCGCGTCGAAGGACGCGCCCACCTCGCAGGGACGGCCCGCAGCGCACGACCAGCGCGCACAACACGACCAGCCCGCCGCACAAGAACGCCCTGCGCCAGAGGGCCAGCGCACACAACGGGAATGGCGGGCGTCATCACAGGGCGCCGCCGCAGAAGCCCAGCGCGCACAACACGACCGGCCTGCCCCGCAGGAACGCACTGCGCCAGACGGCCAGCCCACGCCTCAGGACCAGCGCGCACGACAAGATCAGCCCACGCCTCAAGACCAGCGCACGTCACAAGACCAGCGCACGTCACAAGACCAGCGCACGTCACAAGACCAGCGCACACCACAAGACCAGCGCGCACCACAAGACCAGCGCGCACCACAAGACCAGCGCGCACCACAAGACCAGCGCGCGTCGCAGGACCAGCGCGCGTCGCAGGAACGGCCCGTATCGCAGGGCCAGCCCGTGCCGGACGGCCAGCGTGCACCGCACGAATGGCCGACACCACCAGAGCGGCGCGCGCCACAAGGCCGGCCCACGGCAGAGGGCCGGCCCACGCCCCAGGACCAGCGGGGGCTGCGCGAGCGGCCGGGAGCGCAGGGGCGGCCCGGGGAGCCGGGGCAGCCTGGGGGGTTGTCGCCTTGGCCGGAGCGAGAGGGCGGGGCGAGGGAGCCGGCCGCCTGGCATGAGGCGGAGCCTGCCGCTACGACGCAGACGGACATTCCGATGCGGTCCGCGGCGCCGACGGTGGAGACGCCTGGCCATCGTTCGCCGACGCCGACGCCGACGCCGACGCCCAAGCCCGAATGGCAGATGCCGGCGCCTCCGGCGCAGTCGTCCAGGGACTCCGGTCAGTGGACCGTGCAGTCGTGGTCGCAGGACACCGAGCAGCGGCCCGACTCGGCGCAGAGGCCGTACGTTCAGCAGCAGGAGTTCCCGCAGTACCAGGGGTACGCCCAGCAGGAGGCGGAGGCTGCGCCGCAGCCGTACGTGGAGGACGCGGAGGCGGAGTCTCCGAAGAGGAAGAAGCGGCGCGGGTGGCTGATCGCGCTGGTCGTGGTCGTCCTGCTCGCGGGCGGGGCGGTGGCGGGTCAGCTGTTGCGGCCGCTGCCCAAGCCGACGGTGGCGTTGACGTTGCCGGCGGCGAGCCACACGTTCGCGGGGGCCAAGCCGTCGCTGGCGTGGCCGGCCAACGGGCAGTCGGTGATCTACGTTGACGGCATCGGGACGATGGGCGCGGCCGGTGGCTCGGTGCCGATCCCGACGGCGAGCGTCGCCAAGGTGATGACGGCGTACGTGTTCCTCAAGAGCCATCCGCTGCAGTCGGGCGAGGACGGCCCCACCTACACGGTGTCGCAGCAGGCCGCGGCGCGGCTGCCGGCGCAGAAGCAGCGGGGCGAGTCGCTGCTCGAGGTGACCGCGGGCCAGCGGCTGACCGAGCGCAAGGCGCTCGAGGCGCTGATGATCATCTCGGCGAACGACGTGGCGCACGAGCTGGCGCGCTGGGACGCCGGGAACCCGCAGGCGTTCGTCCAGAAGATGAACGCCGCCGCCCAGGAGCTGGGCATGACCAGCACGCGGTACACCGACCCGAGCGGCTACCAGTCGACGACCGTGAGCACGGCCGCCGACCAGGTCAAGCTGCTGCGCGCGGCGATGAAGATCCCGGCGTTCGCCGAGATCGTCAACCAGCGCACGTTCATGCCCAGCGACGGCGGCCAGCCGCGGACCGGCGGCAACATCCTGCTCGGGCAGCTGGGCGTGGTGGGCGGCAAGACCGGCTACACGGACGCGGCGGGCGGCAACTTCATCTTCGCGGCGCGCAAGCGGGTCGGCTCGGTCAGCACCCTGATCGTCGGCGCGGTGATGGGGCAGCGGTCGCCGAGCGCCATGGGCGCGATCGACGCGGCCAAGAACCTGGTGGCCGGCGCGGAGCAGGCGCTCGTCGCGACCACGCTGGCCCCGGCCGGGACGAAGGTCGCCGAGGTCGACGACGGCCTGGGCGGCATCACGCCGCTGAACGCCAAGACGCCGCTCACCGTCGTCGGCTGGGCCGGGCTCACCGTTCCGGTGAAGCTCAAGGCGACGGCGCCGCACGAGGCCGCGTCCGGGGAACGGCTCGGCACGGTGTCGGCGGGCCCCGCCAAGGCCCAGCTGGTGCTGGGGACCGCGCTGGACGAGCCGTCGATCACGACGCGGCTCACCCGCCTCACCGATTAGGCCGTGCGGCGGGGGCCCTCCAGGGTGATGACCTCCGCCGGACGTTCGGAGGGGGCGGTGAGCCAGACCGTGAGGACCATCTCCATTTCGAGGCGGGTCTCGGGGTCGTAGAGCTTGTCGCCGAAGAGCTCCTCCAGCTGGTGCAGCCGGTAGCGCACCGTCTGCGGATGGACGTGCAGGCGGGTGGCGACCTCGGTGGCGTTGAAGCCGCTCTGAAGACAGGCCAGGAGCGTGCGCGCGAGCCGTTCGCGGTGGCGCGGCCGGACGGTGCGGAGGGGCGCCAGGCGCAGGTCGGCGACGGCGCGCACGAGTTCCTCGTCCTTGAAGACGACGAGGGTCGGCATGTGGTCCGCGCAGCGGATCAGGTCGTCGGACGGCAGTATGCCGCGCCGCGCGAGCGGGAGCGCCTCCCGGGCCCAGCGCAGCGACCTGGCCGCGTCCTCGGTACGGACCGTCGGGCCCATCGCGGCGACCCAGTCGCGCAGCGCCGAGTCCAGGAGGCGGCCGCGGCCCGGCCCCTCCGGGTCGGGCACGACCAGGCAGGGCTCGCGCCGGTTGACGTCGGCGAGCACGTCCGGCGGCAGGGAGGGGTGCGAGAACGGGTGCTGCCCGCGTTCGTACAGCACGACGGCGGCCACGGTACGCGGCACGCGCCACTGGGCGAGCCTGGCGAGGTCGGTGATCGCCTGCGGGGACGCGGGCGGCTCGGCCAGCAGCATGTCGAGGAGGCGCCGGCGGCGGTGTTCGAGTTCTCCGGCCTCCTGCTCGCGCGCCTTGGTGTAGCCCTCGGTCGCGGCCCGCGCGATCTCGTCCAGGAACGCGAAGATGGCCTCGGCGATGCTGGCCAGCGTGCGGCGCGAGACGTTCATCTGCTCGGACTCGGCGGCCAGCCGCCGCCACGCCACCCGCGCGCCCAGCCGCAGCGTGCCCTGGAGCACGTCGAGGTTGCGGCCCTCCCGGGCCTCGGCCCAGCCGATCTCCCGGTAGACCGCGGCGACGGGCTCCCACGAGGCGTTCGGGTCCACGATCAGGTCCACGAACTGCCGCAGCGCGCCCTCGACGGCCAGCCGCACCAGCCGCGCGTACTCCTCGTCCTGCGGCCGGTCGTACTCCGGGATGCCGGCCAGGATCTCGTCGATCATCTCTTCGGCCAGCTCACCGAGGTGGGGCCGGAAGATGTCGCTCAGCTCGCCGGGAACTCCCGCCCAGGGTTTCAGGGGTGAGCTCTCCTCCTCGGCGGCAGTGGTCACCGTTCGCACCTCCCACCCCCAGGGATACGAGAATCCGGGGGGTCCTCCGGAAGCTACCCCGGCATGATCTGGAGCACTTCACCAGATGTGAAACATTGGGCACCGCGAATTGTCACCCGGCTGACAACGGCGGTTCAGACGCGCCGGTCGCCGGGTCCGGCGAAGACCGCCGCCGCGCCCAGGCCCAGATAGACGAATCCGGTGGCGAACCTCTGTCGCCGCTGGAAGGCGGGCCTGCCCCGCAACCATCCGGCGATGGAGTCCGCGGCGAGCGCGTAGGAGATGTCGCTGACCACTCCTATCAATCCGGTGATGAGACCCATGACCGCGATCTGCGCGGCGACCGCGCCGGCCTCCCGGTCCACGAACTGCGGCAGGAACGCGAGGAAGAAGAGGATCACCTTGGGGTTGAGGATGTTGACGAGCACGCCGTCGAGGTAGACGCGGCCGAGCGGCAGCGGCCGCAGGTCGGGGGCGTCGTGGTCGGCGCGGCTGCGGAACGTGCGGATCGCCATGTAGACCAGGTACGCGGCGCCCGCGTACTTCACCACCCCGAACGCGGTGGCCGAGGCGGCGATCACGGCGGACAGGCCCGCGGCGGCGGCGGCCATGTGCACGAGCGTGCCCGTCTCGACGCCGAGCGCGGAGACGATCCCGGCGCGGCGGCCCTCGGCGATGCTGCGGGTGGTGATGTAAAGGTGGTTCGGCCCGGGGATGACGACCAGCGTCGTCGCCGCGAGCAGGAAGAGCAGCGGGTTGGTCATACGTCGGACGTTAGGGCCGCGGGCTGGTCCACGAGTAGGGCCAAACCCGCCCCGGATCAGTGGTCCATCCCCCGCGGGCAGGCGGGCCGGTCAGGCTCCGGCGGGGGCGGGGCCGACGGCCAGGGCGCCGGCGAGGACGAGGCGGCCGGACGTGCGGACCATGTGCCGGACCTCCTCGACCGGGCGGCGCAGCGAGGCGAGGCTGACCAGACCGGCGAGCAGGACGTGGCCGAGCACGACCTCGACCTCGTCGCCGTCGGGCAGCGGGTCGCCGATGGCGGTCGACAGCCGGTCGCGGACGAACAGGAACAGCACCGTGCGGGCGTCGTCGACGCTGGGGTCGTCGGAGGTCACGGCCTGGATGATGGCCGAGGTGAGGGTGAGCTCGGCCGCGGCGACCTCGACGATGCGCTCCAGCAGCGCGGTGAGCCGCTCCGCCGGGGTGTCGCCGATGGCCAGCGCGTCGATGTCGTCGGTGACCCGGTGCGCCCAGGTCGCGGCGACCTCGGTGAGGAGGTGGTCCTTGGTCGCGAAGTAGCGGTAGACCGTGGCCCTGGCCACGCCCGCGCGGTCGGCGACGTCGTGCATGGTGACGGCCGGGTAGCCGCCCTCGTACGCGAGCTCGCGCGCGGCCTCGAGCAGCCGTTCGCGCCGGACCTGCTGATCCTTGCTCAGCGTCCGCGTAACGGTGATCCGCACATCGCCGGTCAAGACTCGCCTCCTAAATGTGGCCGCCCCCATTCTCTCGCACATTTGTTTCGTTCCGGTCGCACACCGGAAATCAGCCGGGCCGAAGTCATTTCCCTTCGAAATCCGGGAGCGCGGGCAGGCGGCCCGCCGCGAGGGCTTCGGCGCGGGCGGTCAGGCCGGGCGCGTAGGCGTCGTGCGTGAGGATGAGGAACCGTTCGGCCCGGATGGCGTCGACGACGTGCCCGGCCACGTCCTCGGGCGGGATGCCGCCGGTGACGGTGTCGGCGATGACCTGGTCGACGAACGCCTCGGTGTCGGTCGGCGCGGACGCCGGCAGCCCGGCGGGCCGGTTGCGGCCGGACTCGTGGATGCGGGTGGTGACGCCGCCGGGGCAGAGCACGGACGCGCGCAGCTTGGACCCGGTGATGACGAACTCGTGCGCCAGGGTCTCGGCGGCGGCGTACGCGGCGAACTTGGAGATCGTGTAGGGGCTGGAGAACGGCGCCCCGAAGAGCCCGGCGACCGACGAGGTGACGACGACGTGTCCCTCGGTGTCCTGCTCGACCATGCGCGGGACGAACGCGCGGACGGTGTGCAGGACGCCCCAGAGGTTCACGCGCAGCACCCATTCGAAGTCGGCCGCCGAACGCGACCACATCTGGCCTCCGGCGAAGACGCCGGCGTTGGCGCAGAGCACGTGGGCCGCGCCGAACGCGTCGTACACGTGGTCGGCGAGCGCGGCCACGGCGGCCTCGTCTCCCACGTCGGTGACCTGCGACGTCACCGACCCGGCCGGGACTCCGTCGCCGTCGAGCAGGTCCCGGGTGCCGGCGAGCGCGTCCTCCTCGACGTCGGCGAGCGCGACGCGCATGCCCTCGGCGGCGAACCGCCGCGTCATCGCCCGGCCGATCCCGCTGCCCGCGCCGGTCACGACCGCGACCCGATCTTTGAGCTCCTCCACTTGCCGCCCACCTCCAGTGGCGTCAGGATGACAGGGACTTCGGCCTACCGCTTGCTTGGGTGAGACGCTAGCCTAGACGGCAGTCTCAATCCAGGGAGCCGCCCATGAAGGACCCCTCCCCGACGACAGGTGTCATCATCACCGGCGGAGCATCGGGAATCGGCGCGGCCAGCGCCCGCGCCCTGGCCGAAACCGGCCGCCCGGTCGCGCTCTGGGACCTCGCCGACCCCACCGCGCTCGCCAAGGAGATCGCCGGGACGTACGGCGTCGCCGCCCACCCCGTCACCATCGACGTCACCGACACCGCGGCCTTCCCCGCCACCCGCGCCGCGCTCGGCACCATCGGCGGCCTCGTGCACGCCGCCGGCACGCCGAGCCCGCATCCCGTCGGCGACCTCACCGAGGAACGCTGGGACTTCGTCCTCGACGTCAACCTGCGCGCCCAGGCCCTCCTCGCCCAGGAGCTCCTCGCCGACCTCAGGGCCAACCCCGGTTCGGCCATCGTCGGCATCAGCTCGATCGAGGCGTTCCTCGGCCAGGCGTTCATCCCCGCGTACTGCTCGTCCAAGGCCGGGCTGCTCGGCCTGACCCGCTCGCTCGCCCACCTGCTCGGCGGCGACGGCGTCCGGGTGAACGCGGTCTGCCCCGGCTACATCGACACCCCGATGTTGCGCGGCCAGACGCCCGCGGAGATGCTCGCCGGGTTCTCGCGCAAGGCGGTGCTGGGACGGCTCGGCGATCCGGCCGAGGTCGCCGGAGCGGTGCGGTTCCTGATGAGCGACGAGGCCGCGTTCATCACCGGGACGCACCTCACCGTGGACGGCGGAGCCACCGCGGTGGACCACTGACATGGGGCACTGACATGGACCTCTGGAGACTGCCATGACACGACCCCTCGAAGGCACCGCGGCCCTGGTCACCGGCGGCGGCAGCGGCATCGGCCTGGCCTGCGCCCGGCGGCTGGCCGCCGACGGCGCGGCCGTCACCCTCTGCGGCCGGACGGAGGAGCGCCTCGCCTCCGCCGCCAAGGAGATCGACGCCCCCGTCGAGGTCCGGCACGTCGTCGCCGACGTGACGGACGAGCAGCAGATCGCCGCCGCCGTCGCGTACGCGGCCGGGCCCGCCCCGCTCCGCGCGGTCGTGCACAGCGCGGGCGGCTCCACCTCGATCGGCCCCATCGGCGCGCTCGACACCGACGCCTGGCGGGCCACCCTGGAGCTCAACGCGACCGGCACGATGCTCACCCTCAAGCACGCGGCCGCCGCGATGGCCCGTACCGGCGGCGGCTCGTTCGTCGCCATCTCCTCCATCGCCAGCTCCAACACCCACCGGTGGTTCGGCGCGTACGGCGTCTCCAAGGCGGCCGTCGACCACCTCGTCGCGCTCGCCGCCGACGAGCTCGGCGGCGCCGGCATCCGCGTGAACGGCATCCGGCCGGGCCTGGTCCGCACCGAGCTCGTCGCCGGCATCGCCGAACCCGGCCCGATCCTGGACGACTACCTGGCCTGCATGCCGCTCGGCCGGATCGGCGAGCCCGAGGACATCGCCGAGGCGGCCCGCTTCCTCACCGGCCCCGAGTCGTCCTGGCTGACCGGCCAGGTCATCAACGTCGACGGCGGCCACCACCTGCGCCGCGGCCCCGACTACCGCGCCATGTTCGAGCCGATGTTCGGCGCCGACGCCCTCAACGGAATCCCCGGAGACCGACCCGAGGAGTGAGACCCGATGGCGGACCTCGTCATCAAGAACGCCCGTGTCGTCGACGGCACCGGCTCCGCCCCGTACCCCGCGAACGTCTCCGTCACCGACGGCCGGATCACCGGCGTCGGCCCCGGGTCCCCCGCCTCCGCCCACCGCGTCGTTGACGCCGACGGGGCCCTGCTCACCCCGGGCTTCGTGGACATCCACACCCACTACGACGGCCAGGCGACCTGGGACCCCGTCCTGGCGCCGTCCTCCCTGCACGGCGTCACCACCGCGGTCATGGGCAACTGCGGCGTCGGCTTCGCGCCCGCCGCGCCCGACCGGCACTCCTGGCTGATCGGGCTGATGGAGGGCGTCGAGGACATCCCCGGCAGCGCCCTCTCCGAGGGCATCAGCTGGGAGTGGGAGTCGTTCCCCGAGTACCTGGACGCGCTCGGCCGCCGCTCGTACACGATGGACCTCGGTACGCAGGTGCCGCACGGCGCGGTCCGCGCGTACGTGATGGGCGAGCGCGGCGCCCGCAACGAGCCCGCGAACGCCGACGACATCGCCGCGATGAAGGCCATCGTCAAGGAGGGCGTCGCGGCGGGCGCGCTCGGGTTCTCCACCTCGCGCACGCTCACCCACCAGGCGATCGACGGCGAGTACGTGCCCGGCACGTTCGCCGCCGAGGACGAGCTGTTCGGCATCGGCGAGGCGCTGGGCGAGCTCGGCACCGGCGTGTACGAGCTGGCCCCGGCGGGCGTGGCGGGCGAGGACGTCAACGCGCCCGCCAAGGAGGTCGCGTGGATGCGCCGCCTGTCGGCCGCCACCGGGCGCCCCGTCTCGTTCGCGCTGCTCCAGATCGACTCCGTCCCCGATCTGTGGCGAGAGCTGCTGGAGCTGTCGATGGCGTCCGACGCCCACCTCTACCCGCAGGTGGCGTCCCGCCCGTTCGGCATGCTCATCTCGCTGGAGTCGCTGCACGCGTTCGGCGACCACCCGGCGTACGTCGAGATGTCGCTGCTCCCCCTCGCCGAACGTGTCGCCCGCATGCGCGACCCCGCCGTCAAGGCGAGGATCCTCGCCGAGCGCCCGGCCCAGGAGGACATGCTGGCCGCCAGCGTGCGCGCCTTCCCCGAACGCCTCTACCCGCTCGCCGCGCACAACCCCGACTACGAGCCCGCGCCCGAGACCTCGCTCACCGCGCGGGCGGCGGCGGCCGGGCGCGACCCGATGGAGCTGCTGTACGACCTGCTGCTGGAGGACGACGGCCGCGCCATGTTCATGATGCCGCTGCTCAACTACGCGGGCGGCGACCTCGAGGCGCAGCGCGAGATGCTCACCCACCCGCGCGCCGTGCTCGGCCTCGGCGACGGCGGCGCGCACTGCGGCTTCATCTGCGACGCGTCCCTGCCGACGACGATGCTCGGGCACTGGGCGCGCGACCGCACGCGCGGCGCCAGGCTGCCGCTGGAGCACGTCGTCCGCATGATGACCCGCGACACCGCCCGCCTGTACGGGCTGAACGACCGCGGCGTGATCGCGCCGGGCATGAAGGCCGACCTCAACCTCATCGACTTCGACCGGGTGGCGCTGCGCCGCCCCGAGATGCTGCACGACCTGCCCGGTGGCGGGCGCCGCATCGTGCAGCGGGCCGAGGGATACCTGGCCACGTTCGTCAACGGCACGCAGGTGTCCGCCGACGGGGCGCACACCGGCGAACTGCCCGGCCGTCTCATCCGAGGAGCACGCTGATGACCGAGCTGACCGAACTGAGCGAGCTGAAGGTCGACCTGCTCGACGGCGACATGTACGCCGACGACCCGTGGTCGGTGTACGCGCGGCTGCGCGCCGAGGCGCCGGTCTACCACGACGCGGAGAACGGGCTGTACGGGATCTCCCGGCACGCCGACATCTTCGCGATCGAGCGCAACGCGAAGTTGTGGAGCAACGCCGGCGGCTACCGCCCGCAACTGCCGTCCGACCCGTCCATGATCGGCCACGACGACCCCGAGCACGCGCACCGCCGCCGCCTCGTCTACGACCGCTTCACCCCGCGCGGGGTCGCGCGCTACGAGGAGCGGATCCGGGCGACCGCCGTGGAGTGCGTCGAGACCGCGCTGGAAACCGGCACGGTGGACGCGATCGAGGCGCTCGCCGCGCCGCTGCCGGCGCGGGTCATCGGCTGGCTGCTCGGCTTCCCCGAGGACGCCTGGCCGCAGATCGTGCGGTGGTCGGCGGCGGCGGGCCTGGCGGGCGGCGGGCAGCGCTACATCACCGACGACGCCACGATCGCCGCCGGCGAGTTCGCGCTCGCGGTGCTGGAGATGGCCAAGGAGCGGCGCGGCTGCCCTTCCGAGGACCTGCTGTCGGTGTGGTCGAACGTCGGCCCCGGGCAGCCGGAGTACGACGACGAGCACCTGGCCCACGAGGCGCTGCTGCTGCTCGTCGGCGGCGCCGAGACGACCCGTACGGTCATCGCCAACGGCATCGACACGCTGATCCAGCACCCTGACCAGTGGCGGCTGCTGCGCGAGGACCCGTCGCTGCTGCCGGGCGCGATCGAGGAGATGATCCGCTGGACGACCCCGATCCTCAACATGTGCCGGGTGCCCAGGCGCGACACCGAACTGCACGGCGTCACCATCCGCGAGGGCGAGCAGGTCCTGCTGATGTACGGGTCGGCCAACCGCGACGAGACGGTCTTCGACTCCCCCGACACCTTCGACGTGCGGCGGGCGCCCGGCGACCACATCGCGTTCGGGCTCGGCGCGCACTTCTGCCTCGGCGCCTCCCTCGCGAGACTGGAGCTGAAGATCTTCTTCGAGGAGTACCTGGCGCGCGTCGGCACCGCCGAACGGGCCGACGACGAGGGGCCGCGGCTCTTCCGCAACGCCTTCTTCCGCGGGATCGACTCCTACCCCGTCACCCTCGCCCGGGCCGCCTCGTGACAGGTCCGGAAGGTCCAGGGCGTTCGTTCAACCTGGCGGACCTGTTCGAAGTGGTGGCCGGCGCGTGCCCCGACCGCCTCGCGCTGGTCGCGGCGGGCGGGCCGCCGGACGTCCGGCTCACCTACCGCGAGCTGGACGAACGCGCCAACCGCGCGGCCCACCACCTGCGCGCCGCCGGCGTCGGCCCCGGCGACCACGTCGGCGTCCTGGCGTACAACCGGGCCGAGTGGCTGGAGTCGATGATCGCGTGCTTCAAGCTGCGGGCCGCGCCGGTCAACGTCAACTACCGGTACGTGGCCGACGAGCTGACCCACCTGCTGGGCGACTCCGAGTGCACGGCGCTCATCGCCGAGCCCGACCTCCTGGCCAACGTCGACCGTGCCCGCCTCCCGCTGCTCCGCCACGTCCTCACCATCGGCGACGACTACGAGAAGGCCCTGGCCGCCGCCTCACCGGCCCGCCCTCCGGGCGAACGCTCGTCCGACGACCCGTACGTCCTCTACACGGGCGGTACGACCGGCCTGCCCAAGGGCGTTCTTTGGCGGTGCGAGGACATCTTCGTGGCGGCGATGGGCGGCGGCAATTTCGGCGGCCCGCCCGTCGAGACGCCCGAGGCCCTCGCCACGTGCGCCGACCGCGACCCGCTCCGCGCCCAGGTCCACGCCCCGCTCATGCACGGCGGCGGCCAGTGGATCAGCTGGATCACCCTCACCACCGGCGGCACCGTCGTCCTGTGGACCGGCCGCCGCTTCGACGCCCGCGCCGCCCTCGCCCTGGCCGCCCGCGAGCGGTCGCAGATCCTCATGCTGGTCGGCAACGGGATGGCCCAGCCGATCGCCGACGAACTCGCCACCGGCGTCCACGAGGACCTCGCCGTCTTCGCGTTCGGCTCCGGTGGCGCCCCGCTCTCCCCCGACATCAGGGAACGCCTGCTGGCCGCCGTCCCGGACGCCTACGTCAGCGACAACCTGGGGGGCTCGGAGACCGGCGCCATGGGCGCCTCCGCCGGACCCGGCCGCTTCGCCCTGGGCCCCGAGTTCGCCGTCCTGGACCCCGACGGCCTCACCCCCGTCGCCGCCGGCCAGGAGGGCATCGTCGCCCGCACCGGCCACATCCCCACCGCGTACTGGAACGACCCCGCCAAGACCGCCGCCACATTCGTCACCGACCCCGGGGGCCGCCGCTGGGCCCTCCAGGGCGACCACGCCCGCGTGGAGCCCGACGGCACCGTCACCCTCCTGGGCCGTGGTTCCCTGGTCATCAACACCGGCGGAGAGAAGGTCTTCGCCGAGGAGGTCGAGACCGTCCTCCGCGACCACCCCTCGGTCTCCGACGCCATGGTCATAGGCGTCCCCGACCCCCGCCTGGGACACCAGGTGACGGCCGTGGTCTGCGGCGCCCCCGCCACCGAGGCCCTCACCGCCCACTGCCGCGCCCACCTGGCCGGCTACAAGGTCCCCCGGACCTTCCACTACGTGGAAACCATCAAGAGAACCCCCGTAGGCAAACCCGACTACACCTGGGCCCGCACGATCGCAGGACCCTAGCCTCCGCGCGCCCTCGGGCCGCCGCGGACGCCTCGGGCCACAAGTACGGGATGGCCCCGCTCGGCGTCGGCTGGGTGGTGTGGCGGGAGCCCGGGCTGCTGCCCGAAGAGCTCATCTTCAAGGTGAACTACCTGGGCGGCGACATGCCCACGTTCGCGCTCAACTTCTCCCGGCCGGGCGGGGAGATCGTGGCACAGTACTACCTGTTCCTGCGGCTGGGGCGGGGTGGATACCGCCGGGTGTACGAGGCGTGCGCCGACACCGCGCGGTACCTGGCCGGCGAGATCGGGAAGATGGGGCCGTTCCGGCTGCTGTACGACGGCCAGGGCGCGCTGCCCGCCGTCTCGTACACGCCTGACGCACGGCGTTCCCGACGACGCCGCCCGGACGGGGTTCCACCACTGAGGGTCCACGCCGGGCGTATGCCCTGGTCGGGCGGCCCTTGAGCCAAAGCGCTCTCGATGTTCTCGATCGTCTATACGATGCGCGGGACCCCCATCTCGGGAGACCTGCATGGAGATCGTGTCGTCGGTGGCGGCCGTTCGCTGGGCCCGCGTCATCGCGGTGGGGGTCAGCTGCGGGTTCGCGTTCGGCGGCTATGTCGGGATCGTCAATGCGGAGCCGGGAGGAAAGCCGGCGGCGTTCGTCCTGCTGACCGTGCTGCTGGTCCTTCACCTGCGGAACTGCATCCGCTGGTCGGAGGACGCGCGGGTGCGGGGCTGGCAGTGGACGCTGGCCGCTCAGGTGGCCCTCACGGCCGTGGGCATGGTCTGGTACGCGTCCACCTGGTATGGAAACTCGGGGTTCCTGGCGGCGGCGTTCCTGCTTCTCATCCGCCGGCGGTGGGTGGCGTGGGGCGGGTTCGCGCTGGTGATCGCGGCGCAGTTCGCCGCCGCGTTGCCGGTCCGGCCGACGGTCGCCGAGGCGGCCTATCTGGCGGTCGGGCACGCGGCGTTCGTCGGAGTCGCGTTGTACGGGGTCGCCCGGCTGGCCGACCTGGTCAGCGACATGCGGCGGACCAGAGACCAGCTCGCGACGGCCGAGGTGGCGCGCGAACGGCTGGTGTTCGCGCGGCAGCTGAACGAACGGGTGGGCGCGAGCCTCGAGCGGGTCATCCGCGACGGGGCGACGGGGGACCCGCCGGCGATCAGGCGGCGGCTGGACGTGGCGCGGGCGGCGCTGAACGAGACGCGGTCGGTGGCCCACGGGTACGGGCGCGAGCACCTCGCGGGCCCGCCGGTGGCGGATGATCTGACGTCCGGGGTGGTGGCGGGTCTCGGGGCCGCGACGATCTGCCTCATGATCGTGCCCGCGCAGCTGCGGCGGTTCCTGCGCGTCGACCTGAGCGTGCCGGAGACGGCGGTGTTCTTCGTGGCGCTCATCGCGTTCGTCCTGCTGTTCCTTCGTGCCTGCGCCCCTGCGGGCCGTCCGCCGTGGACGTTGATCATTTTCGTGCCGGCCCTGGGCCCGCTGCTCCTCTTCGATCCGTCGCTGTGGCACCTGATCTACTATCTGCCGGGCGTCGTGCTGGTCGTTCTGGGCGGGTGGGCACGGTGGGCCGTGGCGATCCCGCTGATCTGCCTGGATCCGCTGCTCATGGTCTGGGACGCGCAACTCGGCGACCCGACCGCGCTGGGGATGGCCTACGAGATCGTGTGGTCCGCCGAGCGGGCGCTGGTCGTGTACGGGTTGGTCCGCATGGGCGAGCTGGCCCTGCGGGTCAGGGAGGCGCGGGCCGAGCTGGCCCGCGTGGCGGTGGCGCGCGAGCGGCTCCGGTTCGCGGCCGATCTGCACGACCTGCTCGGTCTGGGGCTGTCGGTGGTCGTGCTCAAGAGCGAGCTGGCGCTGCGGTTGAGGGAGCGGGATCCCGAACGAGCCGGCGTCGAGCTGTCCGAGGCCCTGGCGGCGGCCCGCCGGGCCCTGTCGGACCTGGAGGCGGTCGTGGCCGGGCACGGCGAGATCGCGCTGGCGGCGGAGGCCGAGTCCACCCGCACGGCGCTCTCAGCGGCCGGCATCGAGGTGTCCGGGTCGGTCCAGCCCGTGGAGCTGCCGGCGGAGACCGACATGCTCCTCGCCACCGTGCTGCGCGAAGGGGTCACCAACGTGCTGCGGCACAGTGAGGCCGATCGTTGTGAGCTGGTCGTCGAGGTGGCCGGGCAGAGCGTCCGGCTGCGCCTGGTCAACGACGGTGTCGTGGCCCGGGCCGCCGCCCCGGGCGTGGGGCTGAAGAATCTGGCACGAAGGGTGCGGGACGTGGGCGGGACGCTGACCGCCGGCCAGGACGGGGACGGCTTCCGGCTGGCGGTGGCGGTGCCGCTACAGCCAGCCCTGATCGGTCGCGATGCGGATCGCGTCGATGCGGTTCCTGGCGTTCAGCTTCATGACGGCCGACGACAGGTAGTTGCGGACGGTGCCCCGGGTTAGCGAGAGGGCACGGGCGATGTCGTCCGCCTCCGCGCCGGTCGCCGACAACCGGAGCACATCGGCCTCACGCGCGGTGAGGGGAGTGTCCGCCCGTTCGAGCTCGGCGAGGGCGAGCTGAGGGTCGACCACCCGTTCCCCCGCGACGGCCTTGCGGATCGCGCCGATGAGGTCGTCGGCCGGTGCGTGCTTGAGAAGGAACGCCGAGATTCCCGCGGCCAGCCCGCGGCGCAGGTATCCGGGCCTGCCGAGGCCGGTCAGGACGACCGTCCGGCAGGCCGGGAACCTCGTGTGGAGCTCGGCGGCGGCGTCCAGGCCGTCCATGCCGGGCAGGTCGATGTCGAGCACCGCCACATCGGGGCGGGTCCGCTCGGCCACGGCGACGATCTGGTCGCCGCGCTCGACCGCGGCCACCACCTCGATGTCGTCCTCGAGCCCGAGGACGGTGACCAGCGTCTCCCGCAGGATGCGGACGTCCTCGGCGACCATCACACGGATCATGTGAGTCCTTCACATGGAAGTGCTGAAACCGGTTACTACCGGCGGATTCTTCGGATTGCGAGTCTAATCACGCCCGCACCGGAGGCACTGACCCAAACGGAGGAAACCATGCGCAAGCTCATCGCCTCGACGTACGCCACGCTCGACGGCTTCATCGACAACCCCCACGAATGGTCGCTGGAGTACTCCGAGGAGAAGGCCCAGACCGCCACCTTCGCCATGACCACGGCCGCCGACGCGCTCCTGCTCGGCCGCGTCACCTACGAGGGCATGGCGCAGGCCTGGCCGAACATGGGCGGCGATCCCTTCGCGGACCACGTCAACTCCATGGCCAAGTACGTCGTCGCCTCCGAGCCGGTGGACACCTCCGCCTGGAGCCCCACCACGGTCATCGACGGACACGACCTCGCCGGGGCGGTGACCGACCTCAAGAAGCAGGAGGGCGGCGACATCCTGGTCTGGGGCAACGGCCGCCTGACCGACGGCCTGGCCGCCGCCGGGCTCCTGGACGAGTACAAGATCTGGCTCTGCCCGGTCATCAAGGGCTCCGGCGAGCCGCTGTTCCGCCCCGACAGCGCCGGAGCCGTCGAGCTGGTCGACACCATCACCTTCCCGAGCGGAGTCGTCCTCCTCACCTACCGCCCCGTCGCCGGCTGAGACGGTCGGGATCGTCCGGCCACGCGGCCCCCGGACCACCGCGGAAGGCCGGGCCGCCAGGCCCGGCCCTCCCGCTCAGTCCTCGATGGTGATGCCCAGGGACGAGGTGAGGGCGTCCAGCAGGCTCATGGCGTCGGCACTGGCCACGATGGCGCCGTCGAAGCTGGTCACGCCCCGCACGCCGTTCAGGTCGCAGCCGGAGAACCGGACCGCGTTCATCGTGACGTTGCTGAACTGGGTGGCGACGAGCTTGCAGCGCTCGAACCGGACGTTGTGCAGCTCGGCCTGCTGGAAGTCGGTCTCCGCCAGGTTGCAGTCCTGGAAGACCACGTCCCGCAGGTGGGTGAACCGGAGATTCGCCAGGTCGATCCGGCAGCCGTCGAAGACGACGTCCCGCAGACCGCCCTCGGGCATGTGCAGGCCGGTCATCCGGCAGTTGGTGACGGCGGCGTTGAAGATCCGGGAATTGAACAGCCGCCCGTTCGCCAGGTCACAGCCCTGGAAGACGACGTCGGCGAAGCCCGCCCGGTGAACGACGACCCCGGCGAAGCGCGTCTGGTCGAACCGGCACCGTTCGAACTCGACGTCCTCGGCCTCGTTGCCGATGACCGTCACCTGCCCGTACTCCAGAGACAGGTACTTGCCATCATGCGCCAGCTCGGTGTCGGCGTCGGTCGCCGAGGTGAGCGTCTTCGGGAGCCTGGGCGGCTTGGGTGCCCTGGCGGGAGGAACCGCTGCCGAACGTCCGCGCATGCCGTCGACCCTACTGAGCCGGCCCGGCCGAGGCTCAAGCGGCCACGGTCGGACGGAGGCGGCGTACGCCGCTGCTCTGCCGGTTTCGTGGCGCGTCGGCGCCGGCAGGGCGGCGCCGGCAAGGCTGAACCGGCCGAGGCGCTCGTCAGCGTTTGGTGGCTTGGACGATCGCCGAGTGCAGGCCGCCGCCCGCGTCCGTGGTGGGGGTGACCTGGACGTCCGTGAAGCCGGTCTCGGTCAGGAGCCGCTCGTACTCGGTGGCCGTGAGAGTGCCCCGGGCGCATCCGACCCGGGCCTCGGCGGTGGCTCGCTCGCCGGGGTCGAGGCCCTCGTCTGCGATGACGTCGCTGATGCCGAGGCGTCCGCCGGGGCGGAGGACGCGGAGGACTTCGGCGAGCACCCGGGGTTTGTCGGCGGACAGGTTGATGACGCAGTTGGAGATGACGACGTCGGTGGAGGCGTCGGGGAGCGGGACGTCCTCGATGCGGCCCTGGAGGAAGCGCGCGTTGCCGATTCCGGCCTGGGCGGCGTTGGCGCGGGCGAGGACGAGCATGTCGGGGCTGGCGTCCAGGCCGTAGGCGGTGCCGGTGGGTCCGACGCGGCGGGCGGACAGGAGGACGTCGAGGCCGCCGCCGGAGCCGAGGTCGAGGACGGTCTCGCCGGGCCGCAGGTCGGCGACGGCCAGCGGGTTGCCGCAGCCGAGGCTGGCGCGGAACGCGGCTTCGGGGATGCCGGTCTCGGTGCTGTACGCGGCGGCGCCGAAACAGCCGTCCTCGAAGTCGCCGGGTTCGCAGTCGAGGGGTGTGCCGCCTGCCTGGGCGAGGCGGGCGAGGCCGGAGTAACGGTCGACGACCTGGTCGGCGGGGGTGGAGTCGGTCATTGCGAATCTCCCTCGGTAGGGACGGCGCAGTCCGGGGTGGCGGGCGCGGGGCGGCCCATGACGATGTCGGCGGCGGAGGGGAAGCAGTCCACGCAGACGTCGTTGATCCGGTAGAAGGAGGCGGTCCCGCGCCGTTCGACCAGCACGAACCGCACCTCGGCCAGCACCTTCAGGTGGTTGGACACGGTGGACTGCCCGACGTCGACCTGGTCGACGATCTCACCGACGTTCATCGGACGTCCCTGGCGGGCGAGCAGGGAGACGATCTGTACGCGGGTCGGGTCGGCGAGCGCCTTGAACCAGGTGGCGTACTCGGTCGCGGTAGGCCGGTCCAGCGGCCCCTTCTCATTCTTCATCGTCCATCGACGATAAACGATGGAAAGGCTCCGGGGAAGCCCCGGACGCGAACGCCGTCGGCGGGCTGGAGCGTCAGGTGGCCGTGGGGGCGAGTTCGGCGAGGAGTGCGCGGACCCAGGCGTCGATCTGGTCGCGGATGGGGCGTACCTGATCGACCGGAAGGCCCGCGGGATCAGGGAGCCGCCAGCCGAGGTAGCGCTCGCCGGGGAAGACCGGGCAGACGTCGCCGCAGCCCATGGTGATGACGACGTCGGCGGCCCGGACACCTTCGGCGGTCAGCATCGGCAACGACACCCCGCCGATCTCCACCGTGGACAGCGCCTCCTCCAGGCCGGGGACGCCCCGGCCCAGCAGCAGGCCACCGCCACGGCGGCCGAAACGTGCGCCGGGCGGGCTTCGGTGGTCATGAGGACGACAGGGCGCCGGCGCGAGGCCCCAGGAGCGTCGACAACGTCGTCAGCGTGCCGGGGTTGAGCCAGTAGTAGACCCACGTTCCGCGCCGTTCGGAGTCGATCAGCCCGGCCCGTTTGAGCACCTTCAGATGGTGGCTGATCGTCGGGTCGCTCAGCTCGAACGCGGCGGTCAGGTCGCACACGCACGCCTCACCGCCCTCGTGGCACGCGATCAGCGAGAGCAGCCGCAACCGCACCGGGTCGCCGAGCGCCTTGAACAGCGGCGCCAGCTCGGCCGCCTCGTCCTGGCCCAGCGGGTCGCACGCCAGCGACGTGCAGCACTCCCCCGTGGACACCGGGGTCACGTCCAGGACCGGCAGCTCTTGTTTCGACATACTTCTAATTTGACATCCATCTATGCCCTGGCGCAAGCTGGCACCACGGTCTGATTAGACAGACATCGAAACAGGAGGCCAGGATGTCTCGCATCCAGCTCGCTCTGCGCGTGTCCGACCTGGAAGGCTCGATCGCCTTCTACTCCAAGCTGTTCGGCTCCGAGCCCGCCAAGCTTCGGCCCGGCTACGCCAACTTCGCCATCACCGAGCCGCCGCTCAAGCTCGTCCTCATCGAGGGCGAGGACGGCGAGCCCACCCGCATGGACCACCTCGGCGTCGAGGTCGAGGACTCCGGCATCGTCAACGACGCCGCCCAGCGCCTCGCGAGCGCGGGCCTGGCCACCCTGGAGGAGAACGACACCGAGTGTTGCTACGCACTCCAGGACAAGGTCTGGGTCCACGGCCCCGGCGGCGAGCCCTGGGAGGTGTACGTCGTGAAGGCCGACGCCGACACCCTGGCGAAAGCCGAAGACTCCGCCTGCTGCGGCACTACCGACGCCGAACCCGCCCCGGCCAAGGCGGCATCAGCCTGCTGCTGACGGCCCCTGGCCCTACTGAGGTGGGGCCTGGGCCAGCGAGAGGCCGTTGCCATCAGGATCGAGGACCACGACATGGCGTACGCCGTTGCCGTAGGTCTCGACCGGCTCGTGGGCGATGCGATGCGCGGCCAGCCGGGCGAGGATGTCGTCCAGGTCGGTCACGCCCAGCGTGAGCATGGCCTTGCCCACCCCGTCGGCGCGAACGTCCCGGTCGTCGATGACGACCCAGGCGTTCTCGCCGACCTGCCACAGGTGCTCCTCGCCGATGACCTCGTCCGCGGGCCGGCCCAAGAAGACCCCGTACCACTCCAGGGCCCTGGCGGTGTCACTCACCGAGATGACGCTGTACAGATCCACTCACACCCTCCTCGTCTCGGAAGGCAGACCACGTCCACCCCCGAAACTCATCGAAGCCTCGAGCGCTACCAGGTCTCGATGAACGGCTCACCCAGTTCGTCGATGGCCACGCGGTCCTCCTCTGCCAGGATCGTGATCATCCTCTCGGCCTCGGCCACGGTGACGTAGCGGCAACGGAGGGTGCGCCGCTCGGGGTTCGGGGAGTCGAGCTTGAGCTTTCCGTCCGCAGTCCATACGACCTGAACGCAGCCTTCGGAGCGGCCGACGAAACCGGCGAAGTTGCGCGGATACGGCGCCACGTCAGGGGAACGTGAACACGTTCGGCGGGGTCACCGCTCCAGCCGGGGTCGAAGCCGTGACCCCTGAGCGCCGCGACGACCGCCTCGCCGATTCCCGCGGCGCTCTCGCCGTCACCGAAGGAACCGAAGGCCAGATCGCAGCCGGCTCCGGCGACGGCGTTCTCCATGTCCTGCCGATGAGCGAAGACGTAGCCGCGACGCTCCCGGCCGTCCGGCACGACCTCGCCGATCTCGCTCGTTCCACAACTCAGGCAGCAGGAGAAATCGGCGAGCGCGACGATGCCGGTGGCGTTCAGGTCACCGAACGCGCGCAGGAAACGGTCAGAGTCGAGGACGTCCGGCCAGGTGCTCTGGTCCTCCATGTACGACTCGAACTCCTTGGTCACCGTCGCGGCGACGTCGTCGGAGTCGGAGTCGGAGTCGGAGTCACCCTCATGCCTCTCACACTGGTTGAGAATGCCCCGGTGGCTGTCCCGCCCCAGGGCAAGCCGAAACCTGACGAAGTCGTGCAGCTCAGTGATCATGCCCGCGAGTATCACGAACCCGCGGAACGCCCCGCAGCAGATGACGAGTTCCAGCCAACCTGCCACCCCCGACCACCCGCGCCACCAACCCGCGGGCACCGAGGCCAAGGCGCTCAGCTTGCTCAGGTGGCAGGACGGGGCGGCGGGTTCTGGGGGCGGTGCCGGTGGAGGCGCGGGGCCCGGGCGGCCATTGGGGAGTTGCGGGAAGTGCTGGCGTTGACGGCTCTGGCGGTATGGGGAATCACAGAGTTGTTCCGCCCTGCTCGTCGCGAGTCATCCTGTCCTGGCATCCAGCCGGGAGAACGCCTCATAAAGGGTTCGCGCTACGGGTGCTTCAGCGGTCCGGGGTGTTGCGGGGTGGGTGGCCGTGGTGGGTGAGGATCTGGGCCAGGGCGGGGAGGTGGCGGGCGGGGTCTCGGTCGCTTTTGAAGGCGATGGACAAATGGCCTGTGGCCAAGGGGATGACGAGCTGGTCGAAATGGCCGTAGGAGACGACGAGATAGCGGAGGCCGCCGCGGTCGAGGTCGCCCCACTGGCCGGCCAGAGTGATCAGTGTGGGGTTGACCAGGAGTTCCTCGTAACGTTCGCCGCCTTCGGGCGCGTCGGCGCGGGAACGTGCCATCACGTTCTGGCCTGAGCCCAGGGCCACGTGGCGGATGTCCGGGGAAATGGCGAAGACGTCGTCGTGAAGGTCGGGCGGCGTTCTCACCGGGTCACCGGGTCCCGACAGGGACAGGCCGAAGTGGTGACCTCGGGGCAGAGTGGACGCCATGGAACGAGACTGGCATCTCGGGGCGTTCCTTCGGTCACGAAGTGGGGGCGAGAATTCAGGCGACTTCGGCGTCGAGGTCGCGGCGGCGTTCGGCCCAGAGGAGGGAATGGCGGATGGCGTCCTCGATCGTGTACTCGGGCTTCCAGCCGAGGAGGGCCTCGGCCTTGGCGGGGTTGACGTAGGCGCCGACGACGTCGCCGGGGCGGGCGGGGGCGTCCTCCGCGACGAAGCCGTCGCCGACGACCTCGCGGAAGGCCGTGACCAGTTCGCGGACGGTGGTGCCGTCGCCGGTGCCCAGGTTGATGACCTCGTAGGCGGGCGTCAGGGGCGGGACGACCGTGTCGAAGCGGGCGGCGGCCTCGTAGAAGGCGCGGGCGATGTCCCACACGTGGATGTAGTCGCGGACGGCGGTGCCGTCGCGGGTGTCCCAGTCCACGCCGGTGATCTTGAACGGGACGCCGAGGTGGTAACACTCGATCATCTTGCCGAGGGCGTGGGTGGGCTTGCTGTTCTGCAGGCCGGTGCGGAGGCGGGGGTCGGCGCCGATGGGGTTGAGGTAGCGCAGGGAGATGACGCGCAGGCCGTAGGCCGCGGCGAGGTCGCCGAGCATGTGCTCGGCCATCATCTTGGACCGGGTGTACGGGTTCTGCGGGTCCAGTCCGGACTCCTCGGTCACCGACAGGTCGGGCTCGGGGCGGTACATGCCGGCGGTGGACGCGAAGATCATCCGATCGCAGCCGTTGCGGTGCACGTGCTCGGCCAGTTCGAGCGTCTTGGTCAGGTTGACCCGGTAGTACCGGAGGGGGTCGGTCATCGAGTCGGGCACGACGATGAGGGCCGCGCAGTGGACGGTGACGGCGATGTCGGGATGGTCGCGGAAGACGCGGTCCACCAGGTCCCCGTCGCCGATGTCGCCCTGATAGAAGATCTTGCCCGCGGTGAACTCGGACCGGCCGGTGACCAGGCTGTCGAGCACCACCGGCGTGACGCCGCGCTCGGCGAAGACCGAGGCGATCGTGCTGCCGATGAATCCCGCGCCACCGGTGATCAGGACCTTCACGGTGATCCCCCCTGACTCTGTGAGTTCCCCTGTTTCCGTACCGCTCAGGATCAGCAGGGGGGTCAGGGCGGTCAACGACGCGCGGTCGAAGATGACCGGGTCCGGACCGGCGTCAACCCGTGCCGTTCACCGCGCGTCCGCGCGCGAATCGTCGGGCGTGCGCGTCAGGACGGACCGACCCTGGGATACGGACGTACGAACGCAGCGGATTCGGTCGCGGCTCTCCGGGGCGGCCCCCGTACGGCGAGCGCACGACGTACAGCGTTTGCAGGATCCGCACCCGGACCGCACGCGCCATCGTCGGGGCATGCAACACATCCGCGTCCTCATCGTGGACGATCACACGCTGTTCGCCGAGGCGTTGTCGGCCCGGCTGGGCCGCGAGCCCGACCTGGTGATCCTGCCGGTCGCGTCCGACGTCCGGCGCGCCCTGGCGCTCACCGCGACCGAACGCCCGCACGTGATCGTCCTCGATCTGACGCTGGGCCCGGAGAACGGGCTGGACGTCCTCGACCGGGTTCGCGAGCACCATCCGGACGTGCGGGTGGTCGTCCTGACCGCGATGAGCGACGTGAACGCGATCGTGCAGGCGATCCGGCGCGGCGCGGTCGGCTGGCTCTCCAAGACCGAGAGCGCCGACCAGGTGTCGCGGGTGATCCGCGGCGCCGCGCGGCGCGGCGGCTGGATCCCGCCGGACGTGCTGGGGGACGTGCTGCGCCGGCTGCTGGACGACCTGCCCGAGCAGGCGAACGGGGGCGCGCAACTGCTCGGCGAGCTCACCCCGCGCGAACGCGAGGTGCTCCAGTGCATGGTCGACGGGCTCAACCGCGCGGAGATCGCCGAACGCCTCGGGCTGTCGGCCAACACCGTCCGCACGCACACCCAGAACCTCCTGGCCAAGCTGGACCTGCACTCGGCGCTCGAGGCCATCACGCTGGCGATGCGGGCCGGTATGCGCCCAGGTCGGCGTGACTGACCGCGGGTCGCGGCGGCCGGGCGCAGTGATGCAAACGACGTAGCGGGCCATCGTCTCGATGGGCGATTCGATCTCCCGGACCCCTTCTTACGCTCGGGCCAACAAGCGGGAAGGAAGATCGTGGAGATCGACGAAGTCGCCGCGCGCGTCATCCGCACCTACTGGGCGCTCCTGCTGGCCATGACGGTTCTTCCGCTGCTGCTCGTGGGCTACGTGATGAGCGGCAAGGAACCGCCGTACGTGGCCGAGTCGCGGATCCAGGCGAGCAGCAAGGCCACCGACGCGGCACCCGGCGACGCGGGCGTGAGCATCGTGGTGAGCCAGGTCAAGGCGTTCGCCACCAGCCAGACCCTGCTCAACCAGGTCATGCGCGCGCAGAACGTCAGCCGCGACCCGGTCGGGCTGGCCAAGCAGATCGAGGTCACCGGCCTCGGCACCTCGACGATCGTCGAGATGTCGGTCAAGGACGCCGACCCCGCCGTCGCGCGCCGGATGGCCGACGCGATCGGCGCCGCCGTGGTCGCCGAGATCAACGAGTCGAACCAGGGCGCGATCACCACGCAGATCAAGGAGATCGACAAGCGGGTGCGGGAACTGGAGAGGCGCCTCGGGCCGCTCTCCCGCAAGGCGGGCTCGATCCCGGTGCCCGACATCGGCGCCGCCAACGAGCGCGAACGGGTGCAGGCCGAGCTGGCCGACCTGCGGTCCAGCCGCACCGACCTGCGCACCCAGCTGTCGAGCGCGGGCACCGCCTCGGTCGTGCAGCCGGCCGTGCTCGCGCCGCGCACCGACCCGACGCTGATGTTGTCGGCCATCGCCGGGCTGGTCGGGTTGATCTTCGGCATCCTCGTCGCGGTCGTCATCGAGATGTTCCGGCCCACGATCCCCGGGCAGGGCCGGGTCGCCAGGAAGCTGGGCGTCCCGCTGCTCGGCTGGGCGGACCGCTCCGACGCCGAGCTGGCCGACCTGGGCCGTCGCATCCGCCTCTCGGCCAAGCGCGCCGGGGTCACCAAGGTCACGCTGGTCGGCACCTCCAGGACGGCGCTGCCCGCGGACCTGGTCTCCAAGATCGCCGCAGCCGTCTACGGGGACGAGACCAAGGTCGTCACGTCCGCCCGCCCGGCGGCAGCGGCGGCGGCCAAGGCCGCCACCTTCAAGGACGCCGCCGCCAAGGCCAAGGACACCGGCAAGCCGGGAACGGGAGGCGGGGACGGCGGCACGGGCGCGGACACGGCCACCGCCGGCGCCAACGGCAAGGTCAAGGGCACGATCAAGGACACGGGCAAGGCCCCGGACTCCGGTGACGACAGGGCCGAGGGCTCGGCCACCACCGGCGGCACCTCGGTCGTCCGGGCCGGGAGCAGCACGGCGCTCAAGCCCAAGCCCTCCAGTGAGGCGAGCGAGCTGACGCAGCCGATGCGCGTCCCGGTCCGCGCCGCCGCCTGCCATGTGCACGCCTTCGAGGACATCGACCCGGGAGCCGACGAGGAGATCGGCGTGGTCGCGGTGGTCGGTCCGGTCACCCTGGTCACCGGCCTGGAGTCGGTCCGTGACCTGGTCACCGCGTCCGGCTGGCCGCTGCTCGGGGTCGCCGCCACGGCACGGAAGACAAGGGGCTAGCCATATGACCACCGACACCGCCGCCGCCACCGAGACCCCGGACGACACCCCGGACACTTCCCCGGACGCCGCCGAGCCGGCCCCGATCCCGTTCGCCGTTCCGTCCCTCGCCGGCGACGTGCCCGGGGCCGTCGCCGAGGTGCTCGGGTCCGGCTGGATCACCACCGGCCCGCAGACCGGCGCGTTCGAGAAGGACTTCGCCGGCCACCTCGGCGCCGCGCACGCCGTCGCCGTCTCCTCCTGCACCGCCGCACTGGAGTTGTGCCTTCGCGCGCTCGACCTGCCGCCCGGGTCGGCGGTGCTCACACCGAGCCTGACGTTCTGCGGCGCGATCAACGCGATCCTGCACGCCGGGCACCGGCCCGTCCTGGTCGACATCGACGAGGACACGCTGGTCGTCAGCCCGGAGACGGTCGCCGCCGCGGCCGCCCGGGTCGCCCCGGCCGCGATGATCACGCAGAACCAGGGCGGCTACCCGGTGGACGTCCGGGCCGTCACCGCGGCGGCGGGCCTGGACCGTACCCGCGTCATCGAGGACGCCGCGCACGGGCCGGGCGCGGCGCGGAACGGCGTGCCCGTCGGGGCGCACTCGTTCGCCGCCTGCTTCAGCTTCTACGCGACCAAGAACATGCCGATCGGCGAGGGCGGCGCGGTCGTCACCAGCGACCAGGACATGGCCGACCGGGTGCGCTCGATGCGGCTGCACGGGATGAGCAAGGACTCCTGGCGCCGCTACCTGCCCGGCGGCAGCTGGCGGTACGACGTGAAGGCGGTCGGGCTCAAGGCGAACATGACCGACGTCCAGGCCGTCATCGGCCGGGCGCAGCTCGCCGCCCTGCCCGCCTGGCAGCGTGAACGCGCCGAGCTGGTCGCGCGGTACGACGCGGCGCTCGCCGGGCTGCCCGGCCTCGTCCTCCCGCAGCGCCGGCTGGACGGCGTCCAGCACGCCTGGCACCTCTACCAGGTGCGGGTGCCGGACCGGGACGGGATCATCGCCGACCTCGAAGCCGCGCGCGTGGGCACCTCGGTGCATTTCATCCCCGCCCACCAGATGACGGTGTACCAGCAGGTGCTCGGGCCGGACGAATGCGCGGCCGTGCCCGTCACCGACCGGGTCGGCGACGAGCTGCTGTCGCTGCCCCTCTACCCCGGCCTGTCCCCCGCCGCCCAGGACCGCGTCGTCACCGCGATCACCGGGGCTCTCCGGGCCCGGGGCTGACCGTGCCCAGGTTCCCGCTGCGCCGTTCCCGCCCCCCGTCGCGCCGCTGGCGCACTCCGCCGCCCCCGGCGCCCGCCGAGGCGAGCCCGCTGGCGCGGCTGATGGGGCGCGACGAGGTGGTGCTCGCCGACCTGCGCGGCCGCCGGCTGGTCGCGGGGCGGCGGGTGCTGGTGACCGGCGCCTGCGGGACCGTCGGCTCGGCCCTGTGCCACCACCTCAAGAGGCTCGACCCGGCGGCGTTGTGCCTGGTCGACCGGGACGGCGCCGGCCTGGCCACGCTGGCGCACGAGATGACCGGACGGCTGGAGGCGGCCCGCGTCCGGATCGGCGAGGTCGACGTGGGAGACCGCGCCGCCGTCGACGAGCTCGTCGCCCGCGTCCGGCCCGACCTGGTGTTCCACACCGCCGCGCAGAAAACGCTGGCCGCCGTCGAACGGGACCCGTGCCTCGGGGTGATCGCCAACGTGCTCGGCACCCGGACGGTCGTGGACGCCGCCGTCCGGAACGACGTGGACCGCCTGGTGCTCGTCTCCTCCGACAAGGCCGCCGACCCGACGTCGGTGTTCGGCGCCACCATGCGGCTGGGCGAGCTGCTGACGCGCGGCGCGACCGGCGGGCGCACCCGCTTCGCGGCGGTCCGGACCGGTAACGTCATCGGCGAGCCCGGCTCGCTGCTGAGCACGCTGGCGCACCGCATCTCCGCGGGCGAGGTCGTCACCATCACCCACCCCGAGGTCGCCCGCCACTTCATGACCGTGGACGAGGCGGCCGGGCTGCTCCTGGAGGCTGCGGCGCTGGCCGAGGAGGCCGAGACGTTCGTGCTCGACATGGGCAGCCCGGTCCCGGTGATCGAGCTCGTCCACCGGTACGCCGAGCAGCTGCGGCTGCCCGAGGTCACCATCAGGTTCAGCGGCCTCGGCCCGGGCGAGAAGCTCGCCGAGAAGGCGTTCGCCGACTCCGAACGCCGGATCCGCACCGTCCATCCCAAGATCTGGGCCACCCGGCCCGCGCCGCCTCCCGCCGGGCTCCCGCGGCTGCTCGACGCCCTGTGCGCCGCCGCCCACGAGGGCGACGACGACGAGGTGCGCCTGCTGCTGCGGCGGCTGCTCCCCGAGTACCGCCCCGTACGCCGCCCGCGCCCCCAGCACGAGCCCGGCGGCGAGCCGCCGCTCTGCGACGCGGGCCGCAGCCCCGACCCGCCAGGCCTGTGAGGTGAGGTGCCGATGAGGACAAGCCGCAAGCTCCGAGTGGCCACCGTGATCACGCGGTTCAACGGCGGCGCCGGCCAGGTGGCGCTGAACGGCGCGCTGGCCCTGCCGCCCGACGGCTACGAACGCGCCGTCGTCACCGGCGGCGTCGGCATCGACAGCGAGACCAAGGGGGACGGCGGCGCCACCGAGGCGGTCCTGTACGGGGACGAGGCGGTGGCCAACGCCGCGGCCGGCGACCTCACACCGCAGGCGCACGCGGCCGGCATGGAGATCGTCCAGGTGCGCCCGCTGGTCCCGCAGATCTCGCCGCGCGACGACCTCGCCGCCCTGCGCACCCTCACCCGCGTCCTGGCCGAGGGCCGGTACGACGTGGTGCACACGCACAGCGCCAAGGGCGGCGTGATCGGCCGGGTCGCGGCGGCGCGCGCCGGGGTGCCGCGGATCGTGCACACCTGGCACGGCTTCCCGTTCAACGAGTTCCAGTCGTGGGGACGGCGACGCGTATATATAGGCCTCGAACGCATCGCGGCCAAGCACACCGACGCCTTCCTCGCGATCGGCTCGGAGACGATCACCACCGCGCTGCGGCTCGGCCTGGCGACGCCCGAACGGATCCGGCTGTCCTGGCCCGCGGTCGACACCACCGCCTACACCACCGTGCCCGGTTCGCGCGCGCAGGCGCGGCGCCGCCTCGACCTGCCGCTCGGGGTGAAGGTCGTCGGGTCGGTCGGGCGGCTCACCTTCCAGAAGGGGCCGGAGATCTTCGTCCGGGCGCTGGCCGAACTGCCCGACGACGTCTTCGGGTTGTGGGTCGGCGGCGGCCCGATGGCCGGCGAGCTCGCGCGGCTGACGGCCAGGCTCGGCGTCCAGGAGCGGATGCGCTGGCTCGGCTACCGCGACGACGTCGCCGACGTGCTGCCCGCGTTCGACGTCATGGCGATGGCGAGCCGCTGGGAGGGGCTGCCCTGCGTGCTGGTCGAGGCGATCAGCGCCGGCGTCCCGCTGGTGGCCACCGCGGTGCCGTCCAACCAGGACCTGGTGCTGGCCGGCGAGACGGGGCTGCTCGTCCCGCCGCAGGACCACCGGCAGTTCGCCCGCGCCGTCGGGCACCTGCTCGACGACCCGGCCGCGGCGTCCCGGATGGCCGAACGCGCCCGTGACCGGGTCGGCGGCTGGTTCTCCCCGGAGTACCTGGGGGCCGTGCTCGACGACACCTACCGGGGGACCTCCGCGCGGCCCTACGAGAAGTGACCGGGAGAGACGATGTCGCCGACCACCAAGGCTCCGCGGGCCGTGCCGCCGCAGGGAGGGCCGGGTCCGCCGGACGCGCCGGACGCGGCCGTGCCCGGGGCGGCGTCGCCGGGCACGCCGCCGGACTCCGGCTCCGCGGCACCCGGGCTCCGGCGGCGCCGGGACCTCGCGGGCATCGTCATGGTGTGCGGCATCGCCTCGCTGCCGATGCTGATGCCGTTCGGGCTGGCGCCCGGGCCGGGCAACACCGGCCTGCCCGACCTCGTTTTGATCTTCGTGGTGGTGGCGACGTTCCTGTGGGCCGCCTCGCGCCGGCAGCCGATCCGGTGGCCGTACCTCATCCCCACCCTGCTCACCATCGTCGCGGGCGGCGTCGCCTCGATCGCGAACGAGGGCATCGGCTCGCTGACCCTCGCCAAGGACCTGTTCGTGCTGCTGTGGGCGGTCGCGGTCGCCAACCTCGGCCGTGACCCCGCGCTGCTCCGCCTGGTCATCAGGTCGTGGGTCTGGATCGGCACCTTCTACGCGCTGGTGATGATCTTCGGCTTCGTGATCGGGAACGACATGTTGTCGGGCAAGCAGGTCGACGGCGAGCGGGCGATGTTCACGTTCGGCGACGCCAACTACGCCTCCAACTGGTTCATCTGCGTCTTCTTCATCGTGCGGGCCTGCCGGTACCCCGAGGACAACCTCAAGCGGTACGGGGTGTGCGGGATCCTGGTCGTCGCCGAGCTGCTGACCGGCTCGAACGGCGGCGCGCTGGCGCTCGGCTGCGCGATCGTCCTCGGCCACCTCTTCCGGCTGTTCAAGGAGGGCAAGGCGCACCAGGCCATCGCGACCGGGGCGTTGTGCGCCGTCCTCGGCGGCGGCGGTGTCGCGCTGCTGTCGGTCGTCGACGTCCAGCCGGTGCTGGACCGCGCCAGCGCCGCCTCGCCGATCCTGCGCGACTCGATCGGCCGCACCACCGGCGAGAGCACCAGCTCGCGCAGCACGGTCTTCGGCACCACGGTGCGCATGATCGAGGAGCAGCCGCATCCGTGGGGCATCGGGCCCGGCCACACCGAGAAGGCCATGCTCGTCAACCAGGAGACCTACGTCCGCGAGGCGCACAACGACTACATCGCGGCCGTGCTCGAACGCGGTTTCCTCGGCGGACTCGCGCTGATCGTGCTGGTGTTCGCGGTCCTGCTGAAATGTGCGCGGGTCGCCCGCCGCGACGCGCTCACGCCCGAGTACGCGCGCCTGGTGCCGCGCCCCGAGCTCTTCGGCGCCCTGGTCGCGGTGTTCCTGATCTCCGCGCTCTTCTACGAGACGTTGCACTACCGCCACGGCTGGGCGTTCTTCGGGCTGATCGCCGCGCTGGACCTCTTCGGCCGCCGTGACGCCGTCCGGCCGGAGGGAGCACCATGACCGAGGCCCGCCCCAGACCGGTCGAGACCCCGCCGGTCCCGCCGCCGGACGGGACGGCGACGGCCACCACGACCACGACACCGACCCCGACCACGGCCGCGCCGCAGCGGACCATCACCGGCAAGATCGTGGCGCTGATGGCCGGCAACATGGCCGGCCGCGTCGGGGCGCTCGCCTCGCTCGGCGTCGCGACCGTCATGGTCGCGCGCATCGGCGGGCCCGCCCTCGTCGGCGCGTTCACCCTCGTCCGGATCCTGCCCGGCCTGCTGTGCCACCTGTCGAACGCCGGGCTGCCCGCCGCCGCGCCCTACTTCCTGGCGGGCAAGGAGCACGAGCAGTCGCGGGTCCGGCCCACGCTGGCCTGGCTGACGGTCGTCGGGGCCGTCGTCGGCGCGGTCGTCTGGCTGGGCCTGAGCCCGCTGCTCTACCTGGCGTTCTTCAAGTCGTTCGGCTACTGGGTCGCGCTGGCCGCCACCGTCCCCACGTTCACCCAGGGGTTCGTCTCGGTCGGCAAGGGCCTGCTGCAGGGCACCGGCGACATGCGCGGCGCCAGCCTGGCGATCGCGGTCGAGGAGTTCGTCTTCCTGCCGATCTACCTGGTGATCCTGCTCGGCTGGTACGGGCCCGGCGCGCTGATCACCGGGCTGGTGCTCGCCGACGTGGCCGCCGCCGCGTGGATCGCGGTACGGCTGGCACGCCGCGGGTTCTTCGCCGGCTGGGGCCGCCCCGACCTGCGGCTCGCCCGCACCGTCTCCGGCTTCGGCTTCCGCGGCTACCTGGGCCAGCTGATCGACCTGCTGCAACTGCGCTTCGACATGGCGCTGCTCGGCGCGCTCGCCGGGCCGAAGGTGCTCGGCGTCTACACCGTCGCCAGCAAGTTCGCCGAACTCGTCCAGCTCCCCGGGCTGGCCGTCAACTACGTGCTCTATCCCGACTTCGCCAAGGACGACCGCGCGGAGGCCACCCGGCGCACGCGCAGGCTCCTCCTGCCCGCGTTCGGGGTGTCGGTCCTGGCCGCGCTGCCGCTGGCCGCGATCACCGCCACCGCGCTGCCGTGGATCTTCGGGGACGTCTTCGCGGACGCGGTCGTGCCGACCTACATCCGGCTGGCGGGCGTCGTCACGTTCGGCGTCACCGGCCTGATCATGGCCTACCTGTACGGCGTCGGCCGGCCCGGCGCCGCGTCCACCGGCCAGGCGATCGGCCTGGTCGTGGTCGTGGTCGCCGGGGTCCTGCTGATCCCGGCGTACGAGGCCGAGGGCGCCGCGCTCGCCACCGCGCTGTCGTTCGTGGCCACCACGGCCGCGCTGCTGGCGTGGTTCTTCCACCTCGCGAAGAAGGGGTGACGTCATGTCCAGGGAGAAGGAACTCCAGAACCGGTCGATCGACCCGTCGGACGGCATCGCGCCGTCCCGCGGCCGGCGCGTGCTCGACGTCGCCGGCGCGCTGACCGGCCTGGTCCTGCTGTGCGTACCGCTGTTCTTCCTCTACCTCCTCGTCCGGCTGACCAGCCCCGGCCCGGGCATCTTCAGGCAGACCCGGGTGGGCCAGGGCGGCCGGCCGTTCGTCATGTTCAAGTTCCGCACCATGCGCGCGGGCGTCGGCGGGCTCACCGTCACCGCCAACTGCGACCCGCGCCTGACCAGGGTCGGCAAGCTGATGCGCGAGTGGTCGCTGGACGAGCTGCCGCAGCTGGTGAACGTGCTGCGCGGCCACATGACCCTCGTCGGGCCGCGGCCCGAGACCTACGACCTGGCGGTGCACTACGACGCGCACTGCCGCTGGATCTTCGACCACCGGCCCGGGCTCACCGGCGTCTCGGAGGTGCGGTTCCGCGACTTCGACGTGCTGCCGCCGGGCGAGGAGGTCGACCTGGTCAACTACATCGAGCGCATCGTCCCGGCCCGCGTGCGGGTCGACTCGGTCTACCTGGGCGACCCGTCGATGCGCGCGACGTTCCGGGCGCTCCGGGACACCGTCCGGCACATCCTCGGCCTCCCGCTCCCGCCGCTGGAGGTGGCGGCCGACGGCACCGTCACCGAGCCGGGGGCCGCCGCCGCGCCGGAGCCCGCGGCCGAGCCCGGGTCGGCCGCCTGACGAACGATCCACCGCCCGCCGAACGATCCACCACCTGCCGAACGATCCACCGCCTGCCGAACGATCCGCCGTCATGGAAGGACGCAACCGATGGACGTCCGTTTCAAGGTCTCGGTCGTGGTCGCCACGCTCACCCTGGTCGCGGGGTTCCTGTTCTACCTCCAGCGCAGCGCGTCCAGCTCGTACGAGCCGTACCGGGGACCGCTCGCCTCGCCCGGCCCGTCCTCCCCCAGGCCGGGAGCGACGCTGCACATCGCGCTCAACACCGAGCCGTCCGACTATCCGCGGCTGGCGCGACTCGGCTACGACCTGGTCGACATCAAGCCCGACGACGCGAGCCTGGGCGGGCTGCCGGAGGGCATGCGTGCCATGTTCTGGGTGGGCAACTTCCAGTGCGACGACTTCGAGTTGTCCTACGAGGAGTTCACCGAGGCCGTCCGCAGGTACGCGGGCCACCCCCGGGTGTACGGGTGGTACCTGTCCGACGAGCCGGACCCGGGCACCTGCCCGAAGATCGCCGGTGAGATCAGGCGGCGCGCCGACTACGTGAAGCGGTACGCGCCCGGCCAGATCACGTTCGTCTCCCTCACCGACTTCCCGATGAAGCCGGTGACCCCCGGGAAGGTGAACGTCGACCTCGTCGGCCTCGACCCGTACCCCTGCGAGGGCGCCTCCAGGGCCCGCGCGGAGTGCGACATCGACGCGATCGACCGCATGGTCCGCATGGCCGACGCGGCCGGCATCCCGCGCCGCGTGATGGTGCCGGTCTTCCAGACGTTCGGCACCGCGTGCTCCCAGGGCGAACGCGGCCACTGGCTGCCGACCGCGGAGCAGTTCCGGGCGATCCTGCGGCGCTGGGACCGGCTCGTGCCGCACCCGCCGTTCGACATCGCCTACTCGTGGGGCCACCAGGGGCAGTGGGCCTGCCCCACCCTCGTCGACGCCGACGGCACGGACGGACGGCCCGATCTGCAGTCGATCGTCAAGGCGCGCAACGGCGGCTGACCCGTGCGTTCCGCGTCACCCGGCGGAGGCGGCGGGCGGAAAGCGCCGCCACTGGCGCGGGGTGACGCCGTAGGCCTGCCGGAACCGCCGGGAGAAGTACGACGGGTTGCTGAAACCCCAGGAACGGCTGATCGCCTCGATGGAGCGGTGCGCGTGCTCGGGGGCGACGAGGTCGCGGCGGGCACCTTCGAGCCGCCGCCGGATGATCCACTGTTCGAGGCTGAGACCGCCCTCCTCGCAGAGCCGGTAGAGCGAGCGCAGCGAGATGTTGTGCACCTTGGCGATGCGCTCCGGCGTGAGGTACGGGTCGCTCAGGTACGCCCGTACATAGGCCAGGATCCGGGGCAGGAGGGTCTCCTCGGCGACGGCTCGGCGGACCGGCCGGTCGGTGGAGACGGAGGCGACCAGCGCTCGCGTGAGGGCCAGGGTCGCCTCTCCGACGGCGGCGGCGCCCGGATCGGCGCTGATGTGGTCGGCGTCGCGGTGCAGGGCCCGGATGTGGTGGAGCAGCAGGGGCGTGAGGTTGCTGACCGACATCAGCGGGATGGCGGCGCGGACCAGGTGCTCGGGCATGCCCAGCAGGTCGGCGTCGACCATGAACGCCACCGACAGCCCCGGGCCGCTCCAGGCGTACTCGTAGCCCGCCGTCTTGTGCGCCAGCACCAGGTCGTGCTGCTCGACGTGCCGCTGGTGCCCGTTCCAGACGAACCTGCCCGCGCCAGTGCTCTGCGTGATGACCGAGACCGAGTTCATGGAGTCGAACCGGGCGTGCCGCGGAGTACGCCAGATGCGCATGCCCGTGCCGTGCGTGGCGAACAGCGTCAGCGGGCCGAAGTTCCAGACCTCCAGCCTCTTCCACATGCCCGCGTCCAGGCGTTCCTGCTCGATCGAGCAGGAGCCGCTCTCTCCGGCGGCGACGGCGTGGAAGGCCTCCGCGCGCTCGGCGAGCGGCAGGTGCGCGGTGTCCAGAACGAGCATGGATGCCCCCGAATGTGTCGCCTACGGCACAACGGGAGCGCTCCCACTCTCTCAATCGCACGAGACGCGATCAAGAGCTCCCGGTCACCCAGGCCACCGCACGCGCGGGACGTTCGTCACACTGGCTCCCGGCACACCGGTGGCCCGCCGGCCCGCGGTGGCGCGCCGGGTCCAGAACCTGGCGCGGACAGAGCAGGAGGACACCGCGGCCCGGGCGACGATCTCCAGCAGGTGTCCAGCCGAAAGGACGACGACGATGACCGAGGTCGGGTTCACCCACATCGGCGGCCCCACCGTGCTGATCGAGGTCGGGGGCCGGCGCCTGCTGACCGACCCGACCTTCGATCCGCCCGGCCGGACGTACAGGTTCGGCTGGGGGACCTCCAGCCGCAAGCTCGCCGGGCCCGCGGTGGACGCGGCGGACCTGCCGCCGGTCGACGCGGTCCTGCTCACGCACGACCATCACGGTGACAACCTCGACGACGCCGGACGAGCCCTCCTGGCCGGCGCGGGCACCGTCATCACCACGGCGCCGGGGGCCCGGCGCCTGCGCCGGAACGCGGCGCGATCCCATGACGCGGGCGGACCGCGGGACGTGCGCGGGCTGCGGGCGGGCGAGACGTACCGGCTGGAGGGCGACGGCGGGCCGCCCATCACGGTCACGGCCACTCCGTGCCGTCACGGGCCGCCGCTCAGCCGCCCCATCACCGGCGCGGTCGTCGGCTTCGCCCTCACCTGGCCGGACCAGGCGAACGGCCCGTTGTGGATCACGGGCGACACGGTGCTCTATCCGGGCGTACGGCGGGCCGCCGCCGACCTCAGGCCGGGGACCGTGCTGCTCCACCTGGGCGGGGTGCGCTTCTCCCTGACCGGCCCGGTGCGCTACACGATGACCGGCGCGGACGCGCTCGAACTGCTCGACGGCGTCGGCGCCACCACGGTGCTGCCCGTTCACTACGAGGGCTGGCGCCACTTCGCCGAGAACCGCGACGGCATCGCCGCCTCGCTCGACGCCGGACCGGCCGCGATCACCGAACGCTTCACCTGGCTGCCGATCGGCGAGACCCGCACGATCACCGTCTGAAGCCTGGAACGACGCGGGCCCGGTGCGACGCGGGCCCGGCGTGAGGCGGATCCGGTGGGGGTCAGCCGCCGGCGGCGGCGCCGTCCTGGCCGGTGGGGAGGGGCACCTGGAGGTGGCCGAGCTGGAGGAGGGCCAGCTCCAGCAGGCCGACCAGGACGACGAACGCGGCGATCATCACGCCGATCCGCTTCGGTGTCCGCAACACGTCGATCTTCTGCACCGTCGCCACGACCGCGGCACGCTTGCCCGCCACCCCTGTCACTCCCCCCACAACCGTTTCAAGCTGGGCAAACCCTATCGGTCCTGGCGCGGGTAGGCGACTCGGGACCGGCGGCCGGCCCCGGGCCGGTCACGCGAGCCGGCGGCTGGTCAGGTTGGCGGAGCGGGCGTTGACGCACACGCCCGTGGTCAGGTCGTACGCGAAGTTGTGGGCGAGGCAGTGCAGGCGCCCGTCCCGGATGACCGCGCCGACCGACAGGTCCTCGCCCGCGTGCGGGCAGTAGCGCGGGATGTCGTAGGTGTGACCGGCCGACTCGACCACGATGCGCTCGGACTCGTCGCGCCCGGTCTCGTACGCCTCGACGGCCTGGAGCGCCGTCGCGTTGGCGTGCTTGAGCAGTCCGACCAGGTAGTCGTTGTAGACGTCCGGGTCGCGGTAGAGGCTGAGCCGGAACGAGATGAGCAGGTCCTCCCAGGCCAGCCGGCCCCGGAGCACGCCGTCCAGCCAGCGCCCCGCGGCGGTGATCCGGTAGTGCGGCCTGGTCCCGGCGCTCGCCACGGCGACGGTCAGCCTTCCGGGCGCGAAGTCCACGTCCCAGACGCCGCCGTTCGGGCCGGTGATCTCGAAGCGGACCACCATGCCGATCTGGCGCAGGAAGTAGTCGCTCAGCCCGCCCAGGCGCTCGAAGTGCGCGGTGAAGCGGTCGAACAGCCCGCGGTCGGGCTCGGGGTGCTCGGCCAGGACCCCCTCGATGTGCGCGGCCCGGTCGGCGGCGTAGCGGGCCAGGTAGGCCGGCCGGGCCGCGTCCTCGAAGTCGAACCCCGCCGACACCGGGTCGGGCGTGATCGCACCGGTGTCCAGGTCGAGGACGTCACCAGGCTTGAAGTACTCCCAGCGCTGGCCGGGCAGGTGCTCGCGCAGCCATCCGGTCGCGGTCGCCGGGTCGCAGAACGCACCGGTGACCTGGTCGAGCACCCAGTTGAGGTCCGCGACGCCCTCGTCCAGGAAGCAGGGCGGCCCGGCGAACGGGACGGCGAGCTCGGGCTCGGTCTGGCGGACGAGCCGCTGGGCCGCGCGCAGCTTGGACACCCGCTTGTCCATGGAGACCCGGGCCATCTCCTCCGGCGGGTACTCGTAGCAGATCGGGTGCCAGGACGCCCCGGCCGCCTGCAACGCCATGAGGTCGAGCCGCCCGCCGGCCGCGTGCTTGGCCCGGCGCGCCTGCGCCGCGGTCAGCCGCGCGTCGTTGCAGTGCAGGATCGCGCGCCCGTCGGCCACCATCAGAAATGCGGCGTCGTGACACATCGGGGAGAGCTCCGGAATCGCGGTGATCCAGGAACCCCGATTGTCGAGAGGGAATTTCTCCCAAGGTGGTATCTCGATTACCTGGCGGGTACCGGCGACCTCACCCATCCGTTCCCTGAAGGCCGGTCCCGGATAGCGCGGAATGAGGATTCGGGTCCGTTCGGGAAGGCGGGCGATGAACCAGGGATCAAAATGATCTAGGTGTTCGTGCGACACGGCGACCCAGTCGGCATCGGCCAACCGGGGAACGTCGAGATGATCGTTTCTCGGGTACTGGTGCCAGGCTCCGAGGAACGCACCCGTTGGAGCGAGCCAGGGGTCCACGAGCAGGCGGAACGAGCCCGCGCTGACCGCCAGCCCGGCATGTCCGAGAAAGGTGATCGTCGGCATACCGAGACTGTCCCTCCCGGCCATGGACTTCGCACCCGCCGGAATGCGCAAGGTGGCTACGCCGTAGGTATGAAAAGAATGGCGGGAGCGAAACCGACAATCCTGGCGGAGACGCCTCGACAATGGCGACGGTTTACCGTAACTCACCCATGTCCACTTCCGGTCACACGCTGGTCGGTTGCGGTCAATTGACTGGACAGGCATGCCCTAATCGGGTGACGGTCATCATGGTGCTGGATTTACGGACGGGGGTCCTCCATGGACGACGGGCAGTCGCGGTCATCTCCGTCGGAAACGCCCGAATACGCCGCCGCGCTCATGGACGTGAGCCCGCGCGAGCCCGGGCCGGGGGACTCGGGGCTCTGGCGGCGGCGGCTCCGGCACGACATCAGGCACGAGCTCGGCACGATCATCATGCTGGCGTCCGCGGTGGCCGTCGCCGACGACATCGGCGACACCAGCCGTGAGCGCATCGAGCAGCTTCTCGGCGAGACGCGATGGCTCGACCACCTGATCCGCCGGCTCGACGAGGACGACGACGCCGACAGCGTCGTCACCCAGCCGATGGTCTGCCCGGAGCGCATCCGGGTGGACGAGCTGACCGCCGAGGTCGTCACCGGCATGCGCCTGTCGACCGCGCACGAGGTGGGCCTCGAAGGGGTCCCGGCCTGGGCCCACATGGACCCGGTCGCGTTGTGGCGCGCGCTGCGCAACGTCCTCGACAACGCCTGCCGGGTGGCGGCGGGCCGGGTCGACGTGCACGTCACCGTCGACCAGGGCTGGGTCACCATCCAGGTCGACGACGACGGCCCGGGGTTCGGCGCCGGCAAGGCCGGGCTCGCCTCGCTCGGGCTGGGCATCGTCCACGACCTCGTCTCCGGCTACGGCGGCAGTCTGGAGATCCGCACCTGCGAGATGGGGGGCGCGCGAGTCCGCCTGCTCCTCCCCTCCGCGCCTCCCCTGGAGATGGCCGACATGACGACGAGCGACGACTGGCGGCCGCATCCGTGAGGGTCGTCATCTGCGATGACCACGCGATGTTCGCGGACTCGCTGTCCCTGGTGCTCTCGGACGCGGGGCACGCCGTCGTGGGAGTGGCCTACTCCCCCGGCGACCTGCTCCCGGTGTTGGGGAGCAGGCGGGCCGACGTGTGCCTGATCGACCTGCAGTTCCCCGGCGGCACCGGCATCGACTGGATCCCGCGGCTGCGCGCCGTGGCGCCCGAGACGCGGTTCGTCGTGCTGACCGGCTACCTCGACCAGGAGGTCCTGGACGCCGGGCTCGCGGCCGGGGTCCGCGGGTTCGCCCACAAGGGGCAGCAGGCCGGCGACATCCTGAGCGTTCTGCGGCGGGTCGCCGACGGCGACGTGGTGGCCGACCGGGTCCTCCGGCGGGAGGCGGCCGGCGCCCGGCCGCGCAGCCAGGCGCAGAAGGTCGCGCAGTTCCTCACCCCGCGCGAGCGCGAGGTCCTCACCAGGCTCGCCCGCGGCGAGTCCACCCAGGCGCTGGCCAAGGCGATGGGCGTGACCCGCAGCACCGCGCGCAGCCACGTGCAGAGCGTGCTGAGCAAGCTCGGCGTGCACTCGCAGCGCGAAGCGGTGATCGAGGCGGCGCGGCACGGCCTGGTGAGCGTCGAGACCGGTGAGTGGCTGGCCGGCTGATCGTTCGACCGCGGCGGCGGCCGACGCCTTCCGGAACGTGTGTGTTGCCCGCATGCCACGGCCGAAAGCGGACATAGAGGGGAGAGCCGGGACGGGTTAACTTCCGCATAGGAAGAGGAGGTCCCATGCCTCAACGACGAGGCGCGCTGCCCATCTCCGACGCCGAGGTCGTCAACTGCCCCGACACGTACGCCCGCGGCGTCCCGTACGACTGCCTCGACCGCCTGCGCACCAGGACGCCGGTGGTGTGGCTCGACGGGCGGTTCGCCGACGAGCCGGGGTCCTGGGCGGTGCTGCGTTACACCGACGTGCGGCGCGCGCTGTCGCGGCCCGAGCTCTTCACCCCCGTCCCCTGGGAGTCGCTGCACGGCCCGCGCCCCGATCCCCCGGACGCCGACGCGGAGTCCACCGCGATGCTGATCGACATGGACCCGCCGGCCCGCGCCCTCCTCGGCCGCGTCCGGCGCACCGGCGCCGACCTCGTCACCGACGTCCTCCACGAGATGCCCGAGACGCTGCGCAACACCGTCGCGGGCGGCGTCCACGCCCTCCTCCGCAATCCCGACCAGTACGCCAAGCTGCGCGCCGGCCACGGCGACGAGGCCCTCATCGACAGCGCCGTCGAGGAGATGCTCCGCTGGTGGACCCCCGTGACGCAGATCCGCCGGCTGGTGCGGCGCGACACCACGATGGGCGGCGTCCCGCTGCTGGCCGGCGAGCAGATCGCGCTCTGGCTCACCGCGGCCAACCACGACGCGGACGTCTACACGCAGCCGGGCCGGTTCCTCCCCGAACGGTTCACCGCCGACACCCCGCGGCATCTGGCCTTCGGGCACGGCGTGCGGGGCTGCCTGGGCGGCGTCCTGGCCCGCGTTCACCTGCGCGCGATGCTCGCGGCGATCCTCGAACGGCCCGGCCGGCTCGAACCCGCCGGTGAGCCCGTCCTGACGCGCTCCACCGCCCGGCGCGGCTTCGACCGCCTCCCGGTCCGCTGGCGCGACGACTGAGCCCGACGCGGCGTACGCCTCCGGGAGTATCCGGGGACGCGCCTCTGAGCCGACGCCGAGCCCGGTGCGGGTGACCTACCGTGCAGGAATGAGCACCTCGGAGCCGCATCGTCCGCGCTGGCCGCGCCCGTCCGAATGGCCGGTGTGGGTCGTCCCGCTGCTGATCCTGCCGTTCCAGATCATGGGCTCCCTGGGCGTGCAGCGCGGCAGGGAGGGGCACGGACCGCCGTGGATGCAGGACCAGCAGGGCCCCCACTTCGAGGGCACGACGCTCAACGTCCTCGGGTTCGCGCTGCTCGTCGCCGGGCCCGCGCTGCTCCTGCTGCGCCGCAGATACCCGCGCGAGACGCTCCTCGGCGTCGGGGCGGTCACCGCCGCCTACGCGCTGGCCGCCTTCCCGCTCGGCCCGATCTTCCTGTCGCTCTGCGTGGCGATGGTCGCCGCCGTCGTCGGCGGGCACCGGCTGCTGGCCTGGGCGGGCACCTTCGGCACGCTCGCCGGCCTGCTGCTGGTCGCGTGGATGCTCGGCGACGACCCGCTCCCGGTGGACGAGCCCACTATGGAGAGCTCGGTCATGGTGGTCGCCTGGGCGCTGGTGGTGCTCACCGGCGCCGAGCTGGTGCGGATGCGCAGCGCGCAGCTGGCCGAACGGGCGCGCACGCGGGCCGAGGAGGCCCGGCGGCAGGCCAGCGAGGAACGACTCCGGATGGCCCGCGAGCTGCACGACGTCCTGGCGCACAACATCTCCATGATCAACGTGCAGGCCGGGGTGGCGCTGCACCTCATGGACGACGACCCGCGGCAGGCCAGGACCGCCCTCGCGGCCATCAAGGAGGCCAGCAAGGAGGCGCTCACCGAGATGCGCTCGGTGATCGGCGCGCTGCGGTCGGAGGGCGAGAGCGCGCCGCGCTCCCCCACCGCCGGGATGGCCCGGCTGGAGGAGCTCCTCGACCGGGCGCGCAACGCCGGGCTGCCGGTCACGTCCAAGGTCGAGGGCGAACCGCGGCCGCTGCCCGCCGGGACCGACCTGGCCGCGTACCGGATCGTGCAGGAGTCGCTGACCAACGTCGGCCGCCACGCCGGTTCCGGCCCGGTGACGGCCGAGGTCCGGATCGCCTACGGTGAGCACGAGATCTCCGTACGGATCGACGACGACGGCCGCGGTGTCTCCCTGCTGGACGACCACGCGGGCGGCACCGGCAGCGGCATCCGCGGCATGCGCGAGCGCGCCGCGGCGCTGGGCGGGACGTTCTCCGCCGGGCCCCGGCCGGGCGGCGGCTACCGCGTGGAGGCCACGCTGCCCATCGCGGACGAGCCCGGAAGGGACGCACAATGATCAAGGTGCTGCTGGCCGACGACCAGGTACTGGTGCGGGCCGGGTTCCGGGCGCTGCTGGACGCCCAGGCCGACATCGAGGTGGTCGGCGAGGCGAGCGACGGCGAGGAGGCGGTGGCACAGGCCCGCCGGCTGCGGCCCGACGTCATCCTCATGGACATCCGGATGCCCGGCCTCGACGGCCTGAGCGCGACCCGTCAGATCGCCTCCGACGAACGCCTCGACGACGTGCGCATCGTCATCCTCACCACGTTCGAGCTGGACGAGTACGTGTTCGAGGCGCTGCGCAACGGCGCCGGCGGGTTCCTGGTCAAGGACACCGAGCCGGTCGAGCTGATCCACGCCGTCCGCGCGGTGGCGGCGGGCGACGCGCTGCTCTCCCCCAGCGTCACCCGGAGGCTGATCTCCGAGTTCGCCACCCGCGCCAAGGAGCCGGCGCCGTCGCCGCGGCTCAACGCGCTCACCGAACGGGAGCGCGAGGTCATGACGCTGGTCGGCGAGGGGCTCACCAACGAGGAGATCGCGGCCCGCCTGGTGGTGAGCCCGGCGACCGCGAAAACCCACGTCAGCCGTACGATGGTCAAGCTCGGCGCGCGCGACCGGGCGCAGCTCGTGGTGTTCGCCTATGAGTCGGGGTTGGTGAAACCGGGCTGGCTGTCCTGAAATTCTCACTCTGCGCGGAAAACGTGTCACGGGCCGCCAGGACGTGACAGGGTGGATTCCCTAGTTGCACACTTGTCGGCAGCGAGGGGAGGAGCTCGGTGCCGAACGACACGAAGATCCTCGCGGTCGACGACCGCGAGGAAAACCTGGTCGCCCTGGCCGCCGTTCTCGATTCGCTGCCGGTCACGGTGGTGCCCGCGACATCGGGGCATCAGGCCCTGCGGGAGTTGCTGCGCGACGACTTCGCGCTGATCCTGCTCGACGTCGTGATGCCTGAGATGGACGGGTTCGAGACGGCCGGGCACATCAAGAGCCGGGCCCGCACCCGCGAGACCCCGATCATCTTCCTCACCGCCGCCGGATCCGACGGCGACCAGGCGTTCCGCGGCTACGAGGCGGGCGCCGTCGACTACCTCACCAAGCCGTTCGACCCCTGGCTGCTGCGCGCCAAGGTCTCGGTCTTCGTCGAGCTGCACCAGCGCAACCTCCAGCTGCGGCGGCAGGCCGCCGCGCTGCGCCACGCCATCGCCGAGGACACCGGCGCGCCCTCCTGCGAGCAGCTGCTCAAGCGCCTCCACCAGCGCATCTCCCTGATCGAGGACGAGCTCGCCCAGGCCCGCGCCGCGACCCCCGCCGGCGCCGCGCCCGGGAGTCTCGACCGCATCGAGGCCCACGCGGCCGAGCTGCGCGGCACCCTCGACGCGCTGCTGGTCGGCGCCGGCCCCGAGCCCGGCGGCCCTGCTCCGCTCCGCTGACGCCGCCCGCGGTATCTCGTCGACCGGTCTGAACGGCCGTGCCGTGACCGGATCTCGTCACTGTAAGTGACTGCTTTCGGAGTGACCGGAATGCGGTCCTATTGACGCCATGTCGAAGATCTTCGCAGGTCAGAGGCTCAAGATCTTTACCTGGGCGACCCGGTTTCGGGTTTTGCGGAAGTAAGTACTTGGGGGTAACTTCGCTCCAGTTCGTCACTTAAGTGACGGGCGTCACCTGTGTCCGTTTCGGACGTACCCTCCCCCTGGAGTGCACATGAGCAAGACCCCCGAGGCCCCCCTCGGCCGCGTGCGCTGGAAGCGGCTCGCCGCCATCGCCGCCCCCGCCACCCTCGGCGCCGGCGCGCTGCTCTTCATGACCGCGTCGGGCACCATCGCCTCGTCCTTCGCCGTCTCCGGCAGCAGCTTCAAGGTGAAGGCCGACTCGCTCGACGGCAAGGGGTTCGTCCAGTACGGCGGTGTCGACCACCAGGCGGACGGCACCAAGATCCCCGTGCAGGTCTCCGGCATCAAGAGCGCCACGATCCGCAACATGTGCCAGTCGGTGAAGGTCGGCCCGGTCACCCTGCGGCTCACCGCGGGCACCGGCAAGACCCCGGTCAGCGCCACCGACCTCACGCTGGACGTGGCGCAGCTGGACGCGGACGCGGTGTTCGAGAACATCGAGATCGGCCGCGACGCCGGCACGCTGGACAAGGGCAACGGCAAGGGGGCGGCGGGCATGTTCGGCCAGCAGGCCGACGAGGTCCACCTCAAGAACGTCCGCCAGGTCGCCTGGGCGACGACCGCCGGCACCTTCAAGCTGAGCAACCTCAGCATGAAGCTCGGCGACGAGTGCTTCTGAGAGTTCCTTCCATGACCAACGCCGAACCTCACGGGTTCCGCCGGTGGAGGCGGACACGTCCCTTCTGGGGGGGCGTGTTCGCCGTCCTCGGCGGCATCGAGCTCATCGCGATCCCGCTGGCTCCGATGCCGGTGACGATCCACCAGGGCATGGCGGGCGTCGCCAGCTGGCTGATCGGCGCCCTGCTCGTCGTCGCCGGTGCCCTGCTGTGGTTCCAGCCGGCCCAGCGCAGCTTCTTCGGCATCCTCGCCGTGCTGCTGTCGCTGGCCTCGTTCCTCACCTCCAACTTCGGCGGCTTCCTGCTCGGCATGATCCTCGGCCTGGTCGGCGGCGCGATCGGCTTCGCCTGGACGCCGGTGGCGCGCCGGACGGAGCCGGAGGCGCCCGAGGACAGGCGCGTCGCGCCCGTGGACGACCGCACCCGGGTGCACGGCTACGTGCTCGACCCGAAGCCGGCTCCCCTGCCGCCCGCGCCGCAGGCGGTCCCGCCGAGCTTCGGCAACGGCGCTCAGGGCCCGCAGGGCGGCGCCCGGCACCGGAAGATGATGGCGTTCGCCGTCCCGGCGCTCCTGCCCGCCGTGCTGGGCGTGCAGTTCCTCGCGCCCACCCCGTCCCCCGAGACGACTCCGGCGCCGTCCACGAGCGCCTCGGCGGCGCCGACGGCCGAGCCGGCACCGTCCGGGAGCGCCTCCCCGGCCCCGAGCGCGTCCGGGGACACTGAGAAGCCCGGGAAGACCGGCGAGAAGTGCCCGGAGATCCCCAAGGACACGTCCGGCCTGTCGCAGGCGGAGGCGGGCAAGCTGCTCGAGCGGCTGAAGGACGCCGAGGACCCGCAGGCCTGCCTCGGAGACGGCAGGGCCGGATCGGCGGCCGGCGGCTTCACCACGTACGGCGAGCACGGCACGCTGCGCGCGAGCTCGCTGACGATGTCGGGCCTGAGCTACGACGGCGTCGCCGAGCTGGACAGCGCCAAGGGCACCGTGCGCGCGCTGAAGTTCACCATGAGCAAGGCCGTGCTCAAGGACGTGGACCAGACGAGCGGGCGGACCGCGCTGAAGACGCCGAGCCTGACCCTGGACGACGGCGTGGTGATGTACACCACCAAGATGTCGTCCAAGCTGCTGGGCATCCCGCTGGTCTTCACGCCCGAGCACCCGCCGCCGCTGACCCTGCCGTTCATGGTCATGACGGACGTGGTGAGCGAGCGGCCCGCGGTGCGGGCGGGCGGCGCCACGATCGACGCCCTCGGCATCACGGCCTGAGGCCGGCCCCCAGCGCCGCGGACCGGTCGTCGTACCGCACGACGGCCGGCCCCGGCAGGGACGAGGTGCTGAGCTTCTGGCGCAGGATGAACGCGCCGGTGAGGACGGCCACCACCACCACGATCACCGCGATCGTGACGATCACGATGGTCCTGGTGCGCTGGGCCCGCCGCACGGCCGACGGGTCGAGCGGCTGCGACCACTTCGACGGCTGCGCCTCCCAGGGCGACCGGTCGCCGTGCTCGGCGGGCGGCGGCGACCAGTCGGTCTCGAGCAGGGTCCGCGCCTCGGGCTCCGGTGCCGGATGCCTCGGCGGCCGGTCCCGCGGCTGATGGTCCCGCGGCTGGTGGTCGTGCTGCTGGTGATTCTCCGGCTGGTGGTCCGCCGGCCGGTGGCCCTGCTGCCGGCTCGGCGGTGGTTGCCCGCCCGGCGGCTGACGGTCCCGCTGCGCCCGGTCCTGCGGGCGGCGGTCCTGCTGCTGGTGGTGCTGCGGCGGCTGCCAGGAGGAGGCGGGCCGGCCACCCGAGCCGGAGTCCTCACGGGTGGCGGCCTCGAACCCGGCCGGGTCGAGCACGGTCTCGGCCGCCGGGTCGGGCTGGACCGGCCCCCGGCGCGAGGGCTCGTCCATCACGGTCGCGTCGGTCGTCGTGCGCGGCGCCTCCGCCGGCATCGTGGCGACCTCGGTCAGCAGCGGCAGCGCCTGCGGCCCGGTCATGCGATGGCGCGGCTCGCGAGCGAGCAGCCCCTCCAGGACGCGCGACAGGGCGCCGGCGTTGCGCGGCGGCGGCACCGGCTCGCTCAGGGCCGCCGCGAGCGACGACATGGCGTCCGAACGTTCGTAGGGCGAACGGCCCTCCACGGCCGCGTAGAGCGTGGCGCCGAGCGCCCACAGGTCGGACGCGGGCACGGCGCGCTCGCCCTGGGCACGTTCCGGCGGGATGTAGGCGGGCGAGCCCATCACCAGGCCGGTCTGGGTCAGCGTCGCGTCACCCTCGACCTGGGCGATGCCGAAGTCGGTCAGGACCACCCGCCCGGCATCGGTGATCAGCACGTTGCTGGGCTTGACGTCGCGGTGCAGGATGCCCTTCTCGTGGGCGTGCCGCAGCGCGGCCAGCATCTGCAGGCCGATCTCGGCCGCGTGCCGCGGCGGCAGCGGCGCCTGCTCGATGAGGTCCTGCAACGAACGGGCCCGGACCAGCTCCATCACGATCCAGGGCCGGCCGCCCTCCTCGACGACGTCGTGCACGGTGACGACGCCGGGGTGGCTCAGCCGGGCCGAGGCGCGCGCCTCACGGAAGGTGCGCTCGTACAGGACATCCCGCTCGGACAGGCTCAGGCCGGGCGGGAGCACGACCTCCTTGACCGCGACCTCGCGGTCGAGCATGACGTCGTAGGCGCGCCACACGGTGCCCATCCCGCCCCGGCCCACCACCGCGTCGAGGCGATAGCGTCTGCCGAGCAGATGACCCTCTCCCATGGCTGAATGGTCCCCCGGTCTCTAGGACAGTCACACCCGGAGACTGTCGAGCACATTGTTCACGGTCTTGCGGTAGTCGTTCCACCGCGATTCGGGAACGGCCACCACGACCGAGATGGGACCCGTGCCGGTCACCATCCCCCGGTTGACCGCGTGCATCACCCGGTCGCGCCCCCAGGTGTACTCGAGGTCCGCCGCGCGCCGCTCTCCGTTGATCTCCACGTCCCGCAGGTCGAGGCTCCGGAAGCCCGGCAGCTCGTTCTTGCTGACGACCAGGCCCGCCCACTCCCTGTGGTGCCGCCTGGGGTCGCCCGTCCAGGGCGTGGTGTCGAACTGCACGTACGCCTTGGTGACGGGATCGCTCCAGAACGTGCTGTTGCCCTTGCGCCACTGCCGCCACCCCACCGGGACCTTGAGGCGCTGCCCGTGGAGGGCGACCGAGGTCAGCGGGACCGGGGCCTCGCCGGCCGGGCTCGTGGCGGTGCCGCTCGGGCTTGCACTGGCCGAGGCGGTGACCGTCGGGGTGGTGGCGGTCGGGGTGGTGGCGGTCGGCGTGCCGCTCTCCCGTGCCGCCGTCTTGCCGCCGCCGTCACCGTCGTCGAGCGCGACGAAACCGGCCGTGAGCACGGCTGCCGCGACCAGCGCGACCGCGCCGCCGATCAGGAGCGCACGCCGCGCGCCTCGGCCGCGCCGTCGCACGCCCCCGTGGACCGTGTCGGCCTGTGGCCCGCCGCCCTGCGTCACGCCCTCCTGGGCCAGGCCGGCCCGCGACGCCTCGCCCTGCGCCCCGCCGCCCTGCGCCCCGCCGCCCTGTGCCGTACCGGCCCAGGCCATGGCCTCGTGCGGGGAGGGGGCGGGAGTGGTGAACGCGGCAGGGGCGAAGGTCTCGGCCGCGGGGGCGCCGGGGGCCTGCCGGCCGGCCGCGATCTCGGCGAGCGCGGTCTCGGCCCGGGCGCCGTTCATGCGCTGCGTGGGGTCCTTCGTGAGCAGCGCGGCGATCACCGGGGCGAGCGGCCCGGCGTTGCGCGGCGGCGCCCCGCGGTCGGCCAGCACCGCGGCGATCACGGCCATCGCGTCGGCGCGGGCGTAGGGCGAGCGGCCCTCGACCGCCGTGTACAACGTCGCGCCCAGCGCCCACAGGTCGGACGCGGGCGTGGCGCGCTCGCCGTTGAGGCGTTCGGGCGACATGTAGGCGGGCGACCCCAGCAGCCCGCCGACCGCGGTCAGGGTGGTGTCGCCGGAGATCTGCGCGATGCCGAAGTCGGTCAGGACCGCCCGGCCGTCCGCGGCGATCAGCACGTTCGCGGGCTTGACGTCACGGTGCAGGATGCCGATCGCGTGCGCCGCGCGCAGCGCCCGCACCACCTGGCGGCCGATCTCGGCCACGCGGGGCGGCGGCAGCGGGCCGTCCTCGGTCACCACGTCCTGGAGCGAACGGGCCGCCACGAGCTCCATGACGATCCACGGGCGGTCGTCCTCGTCGACCACGTCGTGGACGGTGACCACGCCCGGATGGTTGAGCCGCGCCGAGGCGCGGGCCTCGCGGAGCGTGCGCTCGTGGCGTTCGTCGCGGTCGGAGTCGCCGCCCGCCCCCTGGAGCAGGACCTCCTTGACCGCGACGTCGCGGTGCAGCATCTCGTCGCGGGCACGCCACACGGTGCCCATGCCGCCGCGGCCGACCACCGACACGAGCCGATAACGGCCGGCCAGCAGCCGCTCGGTACCCTGCGTCATACCGTCCCTACCGCCATGGAGTGCGACCTTACCGACCCGGGCCGTCAGATCGGAACAGATGCCTCGTCACGGCATTACGATCAGTCGTCGTCCGGGGTGAAGTGGGAGTACACGGGGGCGAGGTCGGCGAAGGTCTTCGACCAGTCCTTGTCGGGCGCGTAGAGGACGATCGCGTAGCCGGTCCCGTTCATGACGAAGCCCCGGTTGAGCGCGTGCATCCGCCGGCCGCCGCGCTCGTACGTCCACTCCCAGTCGGCGGCCTTCTTGCCGGTGCGGTCGGAGATCGGCTCGCCGTCGGTGACCGGCGCGATCTTGATCTCCTTGTAGCCGGGGAACCGCCCCTCGGCGCTGGGCGCGTAGTCCTGCCAGTCCTTCAGCGCGCTCGAGCTGGGGTCGTCGGTCTGGTCGACCTGGATGCTGCTGACGCCGTCCGGGGCCTCGAAGAAGACGCTGGACGGGGAGGAGCTGCGCTTCTTCGCGCCGCTCCAGTCCTTGGGGACGGCGATGTGGAAGCCGGTCGGGTCCTTGTGCAGGCGGAAGCCGGCCGGGAGCGCGCCGGGCGCGGGCGAGCTCGCCGACGGGGACGGCGAGGCGGGCGTGCTCTGCCTGGACGTCGCCGGGGTGCTCGGCGGCGCGCCCTTCGGCTTGCCGTCGTCGCCGGTGTTGGCGAGCGCGAACCCGACGATGGCGACCAGCACGACCGCGACCACGCCGACGACGATCAGCGCGTTGCGGCTGAGCGGCAGCGCGGGGCTCCGGGCCCCTCCGGCGGCCGGCGGCCTGCCGACGGGCTCGGTCGCGGGCGGCAGGTGGACGCCGCGCACCTCCTCGGCGGGCGTGGACGCCGCGGGGCGGGCCGGAGCGGGCGTGACGCGCGTGCGCGCGTCGGCCGCGGGCGGCTCCGGCTCGTCCTGGACGGTCTCCGCGCCGTCGTAGGCGTGCTCGTCCTCACGTTCGTAGTCCTGCTCGTAACCCTGCCGGTACTCCTGCCGGTAGTCGTCGGCCCGCGCCTCCGGCTCGGCGTACCCCGGGGTGGCGGTGGCCGCCCCGGCCATCAGGTCCTCGAGGTCGACCTCGACGGCGAGGGTGCGCTGGGTGTCGATGGTCTCGCGGCGGACGATCTCGTCGAGCAGGCGGCCCGCCTCGATGGCGTCCATCCGCTGGTCGGGGTTCTTGGCCAGCAGGCCGTCGATGACCGGGGCCAGCCGCCCCGCGTTGGCGGCGGGGTCCGGCTCGTCCGAGATGATCGCGACCAGCGCGGCCATCGGCTCGGCCCGTTCGAACGGGGACCGGCCCTCGACCATCGCGTACAGGGTCACGCCGAGGGACCACAGGTCGGACGCCGGGCCCGCGGTGCGGCCGCGGGCACGTTCGGGCGCGATGTACGCGGGCGAGCCCATGACCAGGCCGGTCTGGGTGAGGGTGGCGTCGCCGGTGGCGGTGGCGATGCCGAAGTCGGTCAGGATGGCGCGGTCACCGCGGGTGACCAGCACGTTGCTCGGCTTGACGTCGCGGTGCAGCACGCCCGCGTCGTGGGCGGCGTGCAGCGCGGCCAGCATCTGGCGGCCGATCTCGGCGGCGCGGCGGGGCTCCAGCGGCCCCTCCTGCTTGATGACCTGGTCGAGGGACCGGGCGTGGATCAGCTCCATGATGATCCAGGGCCGGCCGTCCTCCTCCACGACGTCGTAGACGGTGACGACCCCGGGGTGGCCGAGGCGGGCGGCGGTACGGGCCTCACGGAAAGTGCGCTTGTATTGAACGCTGCGTTCCTCATCGGTGAGACCATGCGGCAGGATGACCTCCTTCACCGCAACGTCACGACCGAGGACCTCATCGTGAGCCTGCCAGACCGTGCCCATGCCACCGCGACCGACCTGGGTCACCAGGCGGTAACGGCCAGCGAGCAACCGCTCCCCGGTGGTGTCATTCGGCATATCCGCGACCATACCGACTTTTGCTAACAACCTTGGACTCAGGCCCGTAAGCCCAGCCCCTCACCTTAACGACGCTCATGTGACCTTCGAGGTTCGCCGACGTTGCTGATCGACAGAAGCGTGATGCCGTGACACCCGGTACAAATAAGAGACCAAGGCCGAACCGCGACGGGGGGACGATGGCGGAGACGGGCCTGCGCCATGGCTGGCAGCGCCTCATCGAAGCCGTTCCGACCGGCTTCTTCTGGTACACGCGCCTGTCCGGGATCCTGTCCCTCCTCGCCTGGGTGTCCTACGGGCTGATCGAAGACCTGCTGGAGTTCTGGGCACTGCGGTGGCTCAAGTTCCTCTTCATCATGCCGAGCGTGCCGGTCGCGCTGATGTGGATCCTGCTGTCGATGGGGGTGCGGCGGCGCAAGAAGGCCGCCTGGCGGATCCTCCTGCTGATGTACGGCTTCTTCGCCGCGGTCAGCACCCTCGGGGTGGCGGCGAAGTTGTCCGACCCGGGCGGCCAGGATGCCACGCTGGTGGTGCTGACCGTCACCGCCGTCCTGTATTGCGGCGTCGTCACCCTGCTCGTCGCGGCCCGCGGCCAGTTCACCACCGTCCCCGACCGGGCCAACCGCCGGGTGGCGGCGATCGTCTTCTCGCTGCTGCTGATCGTCACCGGCGGCGTCGGCACCATCCTGGTGACGCTCACCGACCGCGACCCCGAGGGCGGCTTCTGGACGCACCCGGCGTACGCGCTGGCGCAGACCGTCCTCGGCCCCCGGGTGACCGGCAAGCCGATCTCGGTGTCCGTCCCGCTCTGGGTCGACGGCATCCTCTGGATCCTCGGCACCGGCCTGCTCCTCGTCACGTTCTGGGCGCTGTTCAAGCCTGGCAGCCGGCACACGGTGCTCGATCCGGACGAGGAGGTGCGGGCGCGGGCGCTGCTGGCCGAGCACGGCGACCAGGACTCGCTCGGCTACTTCGCGCTGCGCCGTGACAAGGACTTCATCGCCGCACCGAACGGCAAGGCGGGCATCGCCTACCGGGTAGAGGGTTCGGTCTCGCTCGCCAGCGGCGACCCGCTCGGCGACCCCGAGGCGTGGGACCAGGCGATCGACGCCTGGCTGGGCGAGTGCCGCAACCACGCGTGGATCCCCGGCGCGGTGAGCGTGAGCGAGCGCGGCGCGCACGTCTACCGGCGGCACGGGTTCGACGCGCTGGAGCTGGGCGACGAGGCGATCATCGACCTCACCGACTTCAACCTCGAAGGCCGCGAGATGCGGCAGGTCCGCCAGGCCGTGCGGCGCGTCGAGCGGGCGGGCTACACCGTCCGCATCCGGCGGCACTCGCAGATCCCCGACTGGGAGATGGCCAAGCTCATCCGCAACGCGGACGCTTGGCGCGGCGAGAACACCGAACGCGGCTTCTCGATGGCGCTCGGCCGCCTCGGCGACCCGACCGACGGGCGCTGCGTGATGCTGGAGGCGTTCGACGGCAAGGGCGACCTGCGCGGCCTGCTGAGCTTCGTGCCGTGGGGGCGCGCGGGCCTGTCGCTCGACCTCATGCGGCGCGACCGGTCGGCGGAGAACGGCCTCAACGAGTTCATGGTCGCCAAGCTGGCCGAGAAGGCCGCGGCGGTCGGAGCGCAGCAGCTCTCGCTCAACTTCGCGATGCTCCGGGCGGCGTTCGAACGCGGCTCGCAGATCGGCGCCGGCCCGATCGCCCGCGTCTACTACCGGATGTTGTCGTTCGCCTCGAGGTTCTGGCAGCTGGAGTCGCTGTACGTCTCCAACTCCAAGTACAGCCCGCTCTGGTATCCGCGCTACATCTGCTACACGCAGAGCCGCGACCTGGTACGGCTCGGCCTGGCCTACGCCCGCGCCGAGGGGTTCGTGCCGAGCTTCAACCGGCCCAAGCTGGAGCGGGTGGCCAACGCGGCGCCGCCCGCCTGGCTGGTCGCCAAGATCAAGGAGATCGAGGAGGCGGCCGACGCGGCCCGCGCGCCGCAGCGCCGGCTGTCGGAGCAGGAACGGGTCCGGCACGCCAAGCTCGCCGACATCCGCGCGGCGGGGATGGAGCCCTACCCGCTGGGGTTCGAGCGCACCGACTTCGCCGCCGACGTGCGCCGCCGCTTCGCCGGCCTCGCGCCCGACGTCCGCACCGGCGAGGAGGCGGCCGTCGCCGGCCGGGTGGTGCTGGTCCGCCGGCACGGCGGGCTGATCTTCGTGACGTTGCGGGACGAGACCGCGGACCTCCAGGTCATGCTGACCGCCGACGCCCTCGGCACCGCGTCGTTGAAGTCCTGGAAGGCGCTCATCGACCTCGGCGACCAGGTCGGCGTGCGCGGCGAGGTCGTCGCGTCCAAGCACGGCGAGCTGTCGCTGCTGGCGTCCGCCTGGAAGCTCACCGCCAAGTGCCTGCGGCCGCTGCCCAACAAGCGCAGCGGCCTGTCCGACCCCGAGACCAGGGTGCGGCAGCGGTACGTCGACTTCATCGTCAACGACGAGTCACGCGACATGCTGCGGGTGCGCGGCGACGCCGTCGCGGCGGTGCGCGACGGGCTGCGCGCCCGCGGCTACCTCGAGGTCGAGACGCCGATGTTGCAGCCGATCCACGGCGGTGCGGCGGCGCGCCCGTTCACCACCCGGATCAACGCCTACAACATGCAGCTCTACCTGCGGATCGCGCCCGAGCTCTACCTCAAGCGGCTGCTGGTCGGCGGCGTCGGCAAGGTCTTCGAGCTCAACCGCAACTTCCGCAACGAGGGCGTCTCGCAGAAGCACAACCCCGAGTTCACGATGCTGGAGGCGTACGAGCCCTACGGCGACTACGACACCATGGCCGAGCTCACCCGGAGCCTGGTAGTCGACGCGGCCAAGGCGGCGCTCGGCACCAGCGTGGTCGTGCGCGACGGCGTCGAGTACGACCTGGCCGAGCCCTGGCGGGAGATCACCGTCTACGGCTCGGTGTCCGGCGCGCTCGGCGAGGAGGTCACGCCGGACACCCCGCTCGCCCGCGTCCAGGGGCTCGCCGAGAAGGCCGGGCTCAACTTCGCTCCCGAATGGGGTCAGGGCAAGGTCGTCCAGGCGCTGTTCGAGGCCCTGGTCGAGGAGGAGCTCATGGCGCCCACGTTCGTGCGCGACTACCCCGCCGAGACCTCGCCGCTCACCCGGCCGCACCGCGACGAGCCGCGGCTCGCCGAGAAGTGGGACCTCATCGTCTTCGGCCTCGAGCTCGGCACGGCCTACTCCGAGCTCATCGACCCCGTCCTGCAACGGCAGCGGCTCACCGAGCAGTCGCTCCAGGCGGCGGGCGGCGACCCCGAGGCGATGGAACTGGACGAGGACTTCCTGCGGGCGCTCGAATACGCGATGCCGCCCGCGGGCGGCATGGGCATGGGCATCGACCGGCTCCTGATCACCCTCACCGGGCGCAGCATCCGCGAGACCATCGCGTTCCCGCTGGCCCGTCCAGGCTCCTGAGCCGCGCTCGGAGGGCTCGGTCGGAGGGCTCGGTCGGAGGGCTCGTCAGAGGGCGCGCGGGCCGGGGCGCAGGCCGTAGGCGGCCAGCCAGCGCCGGGCCAGTCCGCGCTCGCGCTCCTCGCCCGCCGGCGCCCGGCCGTCCGGCGTCACGCCCACCCAGCGGTCGGGGTCGTAGCCCGGATCGCCGGCGTCGAAGGACTCCGCCTCGCCGGCCGGCAGGACGTCGCCGTGCCGCAGGTCCACCACGAACGGGCCCGGCCCGAGACGGCCCGACAACGCGCCCGCCAGCTCGCCGAGATCGACCGGCACCTCGGTGAGCCCGGCGCCGGTGCCCGCGCCGAGCGCCTCGGCCAGCACCGCGGCCAGCTCGGCGTCACCGGCCTCGCCGCGCGCGTTGAGCGCCTGAAGGCACTTCTCGGCCAGCGGCCGCGCCTCCGGGACCCGGCGGGCCAGCGCGGCGGCGAGCACGTCACCCGCGTACTGCAGCACCGGCTCCAGCGGACGGGTGCGCAGCACCTCGACCCCGGCCGCACCGTCCCGCAGGCTCGCGGCCCCGCGCAGGACCGCCAGCGCGCCCTCGTCCCAGTCGGTCACGACTCCTTTGTACAGAAGCATCGTCGCCACCGAGGACGTGTGCGGAAATTCACCGACACGCTCAGCCGGCGGGCCGCTTGTCCTCCACGTGCACGATGGTGAGGCCGTGCCCGTCACGGTCGCGCTTGGACCTGCCGAGGAGCCCGATGACCACGTCTTCGGGCGAGCCGATCTCGTCCGGGGACACGTAGTTGAGGACGTCGTCGTGATGCCCGTAGACGACCCAGCCCGGCGCCGCCTCCAGGTCGATCGTGCCGAAGTCGGCGGCGGGGCTCCCCACGTGGACGGGGCCGTACTCGCGCAGGATCTCGGTGGCCTGCGCCGCGAGGTCGCCCTCCGGCTCCATCAGGATGACGCAGGTGCCGTTCTCGAACAGCACCCAGGACTTCTGCTCCCCCAGGATGATCTGACGCCACACCTCGACCATCTCGATCGTCTCCACGGGTCGGATCATGCCGTACGCCACTGACAGCGGCATCTCATTTGATCGCGGTCAGACGACCCCGAAACGGATCTCCGGCGCCTCCGCGCCCGGGTGGGCGAACGCGAGCAGGTCAACGGCCTCCGCCTCGATCGCGGCACGTTCGCCGGTGGCGAGCTCTCCGAACGACTCGATGGTGAGGACGGCGGTCTCCGCGCCGCCCTTTTTCTCGCCCTTCCGCTTCCTGAGCGTCCAGACGGCGCGGACGTGGCCGTCGACCAGCACGGTCGCCTTGACCCAGGCGCCCACGCAGATGTACTTGCGCTGCTCGTCGGTCATCACCCGGGTGCGGTCGGCGTACGCGAGGAGGAGGTTGTCGAGGTCGGGCAGGAAGCGCACCGGTGCGGGCACGTCCGGGTCGGGCAGCGTCGCGTCCGGCAGGTCGAACACCTCCACGCCGTTCTCGTCGCGGTAGGCGCGCAGGTCCAGGCGGGCGAAGGCCTCCTCGGCGCCCTCCCGCCGGCGGACGCCCGACCACATCTGGAAGTCCTTGACCGAGGCCGGGCCGTGGCCTTCGAGGTAGCGGCGGACGAGCTCCTCCAGGGCCGCACCCTCCTCCAGCGGCTTGCCGAGCCAGTCCTCGGGGAGGGCGAACGGGGTGGCGCCCCAGGTGTTCCAGGTGCCGCTGGGCGGAGGGTGGACGACGGGCACCAGCGCCTGCACCGACCAGCCCAGGGCGAGGGCCTCCCGGTCGGGCCACCGCTCCTGGAGCTCCCGCGCGATCTGGGGCCGGGTGAGCGTCCGTCCCGCGAGCCGGTCGCGCGCCTCCCCGGCCAGCTCGTCCAGGTCCCAGTCCTTGGTGACGCGTCCGAAGCCGGCCTGGCGCATGCGCAGGACGCTCGACTGGAGGAGGGGCCGGACCCAGAGGAAGTCGGCGGCGGTCAGCATGTGCTGAGTGCCCCGCAGGACGGACGACCGGGTCACCTGCCGCTCGTACATCAGGTCGGTGAGGGCCTGCTGCCGGAAACCCTCCAGCCGTGACCAGAGGGTGAAGTAGGGCAGGTTGCAGTCCTGGGCCTGGAGTGCGACCAGCCGCTCCATCGCGGCGGGCACCGGGAGGCGGGCACGCGCGAGCAACATCTGGCGGTCGAGCGCGGCCCGGTTGAGCACGCGGCGGCTGAGGGCGTCCATGCACGCCACTTTAGCAGAACGGAATTATCTATTCCATTTCACGCAGGGCCTCGACCGCGTAACGGAGCCGGGCGCCCACCAGCAGCGCCTCGTCCGCGGGACAGGCGAGGACGGCGGCGGTACGTTCCACCAGCTCGTCGTCGGAGAGGCCCGGCTCGCGCCCGGCGACCTCGCGGACGATCTGCACGAGCTCCGGGCGTTTGTAGGACACGATCGAACGTCCGGGCCGGATCGTGATCGGCCCGGGGGCGGGCTCGGGGGGCGGCGGCGGCTCGATCATGCCGTGCGGCGGCGGGGTGAACCGGGTCAGCAGGATCTCGAACAGCGGCGCCGTCGGGGTGACGAGGTCGCGCAGGTCCTCGGGCAGCAGCTCGGGCGACGCCTCGTCCCGCGGCACCGGCAGGGCCGTGCCGCTCTGGCCCACGAGGATCACCCGCGGCGCGTGCCACAGCAGGAAGAGCGCCTCGGCGCCCGCGTCGTGCTCGCCGTCGATGATGACCACGTCGAACGAGTCGGGCTCGATCGGGACGAGGTCGGCGACCTGCCAGAGCGGGGCGATCCAGGCCGGGACGGCGGGCGCCGCCGGGTCGAACCGGGTGAGGCAGGCCTCCCAGGCCTGCGCCCCGGCGAGCGCGTCGGTGAGCGCGTCCAGCTGCCGTTCGGCCTCCGCGAGCGCGGTGCGCAGCCGCGACTCGGCGGCCGACCGGGGCATCTCGGCCAGCCGGGCGGACGCGTGCGCCCACGCCCAGGCCTCGTTCCAGCGCCGGACGGGCGTGCCGTTGACCAGGAGGCCGGCCAGCTCGGGGTGAACCCTGCGAAGGCGCTCGTAGAGGGCCTCACAGCGCACCTGGAGGGCACGCTCGTGGCGGACCTCGGCGAGGGCGGCCAGCGCGCTCCCGTAGGCGTCGGCGTCGCGGTCGTCGATCGCGCTCACCGCGGTGAGCAGCTCGGGCGGCGCGCCGTCCGGGACGTTGCCGATCGCGTCGCGGAGCGCCGTCAGGTCGGCGGTCGCGCGGTCGACGCGCAACGACAGCAGCGCGTTCTCCAGGGCGACGAGGTAGCCGTGCCACTGGAACGGGTGGGTGATCTGGACGCCGAGGCCCGACAGCAGCCCGCACGTCTCGTCGATCGCGGGCATGACGTCGCGGACGAGCGCCAGCCGCGCGTGCGCCCGCGCGAAGAACGCGACGAGCTCCTCGGTGGAGGCCGTCTCGGGGAACGTGGCGCCCGCCGCCTCCCACACGTACCGCAGCTCCTGGCAGGACATCCGGATCATCAGGTGCACGAAGACGACGTCGAGGAGCTCGGGCGTCGTCGGCGCGTACCCGTCGACCCGCGCGCCCTCCAGCAGCGGCTCGGCCTGGCGCTGGACGGCCGGCCGCAGCGGCCCGCGCTTGAGCATGCCGCCCTCGGCGAGGTGGTTGCGCAGCTCCTGCGCGGCGCTCGCCAGCCGCCGCAGCGGCAGCTCGCCCGGCGGCAGCCGCACGTCGCGCCCGGCGATCGACGCCAGCGCGTGCTTGGCCCACTCGGACTGCGGCGCCATCTCGGCGACCCGGGTCCACACGGTCGGCCGGCGGTTGCTCAGGATGTCGGCGAACGCGCGGGCGGCCATGTCGCCCGGGCTCCAGTCGCGAGGATGGCCTTCGAGCCCGAGCCGCTCCAGCGCGCCGGTGACGGTGGCCGCGCACCCTTCGAGCCGGGCGAGCAGGGTGACATCGCACTGGCGCAGCCGCCGCGACAACTCCGACTGCGACTTCTCGGCCCGTTCGGCCGCCGCGGTCTCGGCCTCGATCAGCGTGCGCACGTACGCGGCGCTCGGCAGCGCGCCCGGATCGATGTCCACCTGCACCGTCCGGGCACGGCGGCGCGGGGTCTCCTCGGCGAGCAGCCGCTCCAGCTCGACGGCCTCCGACGCGCCGATCGGCGGCGTCGGCGGCATCCGCTTCACCGGCGGCAGCCAGGAGTGCTCGGGCGCCTCGGCCGCAAGCCGCCGCTCCAGCTCCGCGCGGGCGCCGCGGTAGTTGGGCGCGAGGTCGACCACGTCGGTGGCCTCGGTCAGCGCCAGCCGTTCGCGCAGCTCGTTGACGGCGCGGTCGGCGCCGGCGCCGCGTTCGGCCAGGTTCTCCTGCCAGGCGCGATGGTGGCCGGGGTCGTGCGCGACGCCCCGCGAGCGCAGCCGCGCGAGGACGTCGGAGTCGTCGGTGGTGGCGCACAGCAGCGCGATCTCCGGCGGCAGCGCGGCGTGCAGCCGGTCGGCCTCCGGGCTCGCGACGAGCACGCGCCTGCCCCGGGTCAGCAGGCCGGTGAGCAGATCGGCCGTGGAGCTCGGCGTCCGTTCGGCGACATGCAGAAGCCGCGCGGCCGGTCCCGGCTCCAGCAGCCGGGCGATGCCGCCGGGAACGACGGCGCCCGGCCGTTCGAGCCACTGCATCAGTGCCTCGTAGTGCTCGGCGAGGCCGGTGCGGTCGGGCGGCCGCACGACGATGGCGGGCGCGAGCCGCAGCAGCGGCACCGCGGGCGCCGGACCCGAGGCCGGCCCGACCGCCCAGTCCTCGCGGAAGACGGCCGTGTCGCCCGAGGGGGAACGGCCCCCCGCACCCCCGGACACGCCCCCGGGCATGACCGAGGCGCGGCCGTACTGGCCCGTCGGGAGGCGTCCGCCGTCCCCGCGGCCGTTGGTGTCGCCGCCCGTGAACGCGACGCTGCACCACTTGCGGAGCACGTCGGAGACCGAGCCGCTCAGGCCGAAGCCCTGACCGGCCTGCACCGCGTCCCAGACCCAGTCGGTGCGGGCGGGCCGGAAGCCGGACAGCCCGGCGAGGAGCTCGCGGTCGCGCAGCGCGGTGTGGCCCGCGAGGACGACGTCGACCCGTTCGGTGCGCTCGTCCACCACGACCCGGACCGGCGTGGTCAGCAGGTGGTCGCGGACGCCCGGCCCGTCGGCGGGCTGCCAGGTCAGCAGGCCGGTGGCGAGCACGACCTCCTGGCCGCCGGAGGCGAGGTCGCGCAACGTCCGATACCAGTGGCGCAAGCCCAGCCAGGCGTCGAACTCGTCGATGACGGCCGGCGGCGACAGCGGGATCGGCGGGACGCTGAACAGCGCCTCCCCCGGCCCCGCCTCGGTCTCCACGTAGACGTCGCCGGGCAGGTCGGCGAGCCAGTGCACCTGGCCGTAGGCGTCGACGTCGCGCGTCGACCCGCGTCGTGCCCGCGCGACATCGCGCAGATAACGAAGGACCCCGGCCGCGTCGTCGAGCGGCCGGGAAGCCTCGCGGAGCGGGCCGTGGTCCGGCACGGTGGCAACCTCTCGCCCGAAGCGAACTCTGTGCCCCGATCTAACACCCCGGAATGCCCTAGTCCAAGGGGGTCAGTCCCCGATCGATCACTATGCCACGAACCACGGTTCGATCAGTAGATCGATCAGTAGGAGGCGCCGGCGCGGAACTTGTCCTCGCTGGGCAGCATCACCCACAGCACCAGGTAGATCACGAACTGCGGGCCGGGCAGCACGCAGGAGAGCAGGGCGAGGATGCGGACGGTCCAGGCGCTCATCCCGAACCGCCGGGCGAGGCCCGCGCAGACCCCGCCGATCATCCGACCGGTGCGCGGACGGTAAAGGCCGTTCATGTCGTTCGTCTCCCCGTTTCAGGTCGATCTCTTCGTACCCCGCCAGGCGGCGGCCACGTGTTCCACGGTACGAATCGGGAAGGCGCCGCCGGATCGGCCGAATGGACTGACCTGGCCCCATACTCCGGGATTAGGGGATGACCCTTAGGGGCTCACCGGGGAACCGCCGGACGGCGCTCAGGCCGCCACCAGATCGGGCAGTCCGGCCAGGTCGTCGAGGACGAACCGGCAGCGTGCGAGGGCCTCGTCATCGTGCTGGATGTGCCCCCAGGGACCCCGGCGCAGGAACGCCACCTGCATTCCGAAGGCCAGTGCCGGGCGCACGTCGTTGTCGATGCGGTCGCCCACGTAAAGGACCCGTTCGGGCAGCACGCCGGCCAATTGCGCGCAGCGTTCGAAGAACTCCGCCGACGGTTTTTCGACGCCCCAGATTTCGGAGATCCCGACGACGTCGGCGTCCAGGCGGAGCGCCTCCATCTGCTCGCCCGCCGCGGCGGGCTGGTTGCCCGCGATGCCCACGTACAACCCCTGCGCGCGCAGGCGGGCCAGGCAGTCGCGGGCGTCGGGATAGAGGTCGCCGGGGCCGAAGCCGTTGGCCACGCCGGCCTCGGCCCGCCGCTTCTCCTCCACCTCGAGATCGAAGCCGGGCCGGAAGTACTCGAACAGGTCCATGTGCGTGCCGCCGGTGGCCAGCACCGCCCCGAGCTTGGTCAGGAAGGTGTGCCGGGGCACGCCGAGCCAGTCGGCCCAGCGGCCGTAGATCTCGCCCTCGTTGACGAGGGTCTCGCCGATGTCGAAGAAGACCGCCTCGATCTTCACAGGTCCACGGACTCCCCCGGCTTGAGGCGGCGGAACTCCTTGCCGGCCTCCTTGCCCGCGTTGCCCACGTGGGTCTCCATCACCGCGAGGCCGACGTCGTTGAGCAGGCCGTCGTGGATGACGAACGCACGCTCGGGGGCGACCGCGCGGGCGTACTCGTACAGCTCCGGGATCTTCATCCAGGGCGCGTTGCCGGGCAGGCACAACGTCGGGACGGTCTCGGACGGGACGGTCAGGGCGTCCCCGGGGTGGAAGACCTCGCCGTCCACCAGGAAGCCCGTGTTGGGGATGGGCGGGACGTCGGGGTGCAGGATCTCGTGGTCCTCGCCGTAGACGTGGACGTCGAAGCCCGCGACGGTCACGGCGTCGCCGTGGCCCACCTGGTGGACGCGGCCTCCCAGGTCGGCGAGGTTCTCCGCGACGACCCGGGAGGTCCACACCTCCAGCAGCGGGTCGTCGGCCAGGGCCTTGCGCAGCGCGTCGCCGTCGAAGTGGTCGAAGTGCTCGTGGGTGATGAGGACCGCGTCGGCGCCGGAGAGGGCGGAGGCCGCCTCGCTGAAGGCTCCCGGGTCGATGACCAGGGTCCGGTCGTCCTTCTCCAGCCGTACGCACGCGTGTCCAAGCTTGGTAAGGCGCATCCGGCGATTTTTTCACGTCTCTCCGGAAGCCGGACCGGCGGCCATGACAAAACGAGCGCTTGTCCGGCCTTATTGATATATCCGCTGGTCACCATGGCCATGCGCGCGACGGCCATTGACCGCCCGTCACCGGATTGATAGAACACGTTTCACTTTCAGTCTTGGAGGCGCCGATGCCCGTGCCCGACCAGCGCGACCCCGAGCTGACCCGGCGGATACTCACCCAATGGCTGGACCGGCATCTGCCCGGCGTCCGGATTCCCACGATCGAGACCCCCCAGACCAGCGGGTTCTCCAGCGAGACCCTGATGTTCGACGCGACCTGGGACGACGCGGACGGCACCGAACGGCACGAGCCGTTCGTCGCCCGGGTGGCTCCCGCGCACTACCAGGTCTTCCCCGAGCCCCGGTTCGAGGAGCAGTACCGCCTGATGCGGATCCTCGACGAGCGGACCGACATCCCCGTGCCGCCGATCCGCTGGTACGAGCCGTCGGCCGACCTGCTCGGCGCCCCGTTCTTCGTGATGGGCCGCATCGAGGGCGAGGTGCCCACCGACATGCCGCCGTACCACATGGACGGCTGGGTGACCGAGGTCCCGCCGGCCGAGCGCACCGCCATGTGGTGGTCGCCGCTGGAGATCCTCGCTCGCCTGCACAGCCTGGACGCGCAGGAGTTCGGCCTCGGCTTCCTCGACCAGCCGCACTGGGGCCGGACGGGCCTCGACCAGCGGCTCAACTACTACGAGCACTATCTGCACTGGGCCTACTCGGGCCCGCAGGAGGTCGCGCTGCGCGCCCTGGACTGGCTGCGCGCCAACCAGGTCGACGAGCCCGACCCGCCCGCCGTGTTGTGGGGCGACGCCCGCATCGGCAACGTGATCTTCCAGAAGGGCGCGCCGAAGGCCGTGCTCGACTGGGAGACCGCGATGCTCGGCGCGCCCGAGGAGGACCTGGCCTGGTACCTGTTCCTGGACCGGCACCACTCCGAGGGCGTCGGATCGCCGCGCCTGGAGGGCTTCCCCTCCCCCAAGGAGACGATCACCCGGTACGAGGCGCTGCTCGGCCGCCCGATGCGCCACATGGCCTACTACGAGGTGCTCTCCGGCTTCAAGTTCTCGGTGATCATGGCCCGGGTCGGGCAGGCGATGATCGACTTCGAGTGGATCGAGCAGGCCAACGACTTCCCGTACAACAACAACTGCACGCAGCTTCTCGCGAAGATCCTCGGAGGTCTCCGGTGACACTGTCCCCGCTCGACGACTACCCGATCCACCAGGCCCCGGAGGTCATGCGGCACGTCACCACGTCCGACCGCAACTTCTACGACCGCTACTACTTCAACGTGCACGGCTGCTCGGACGACCTGATGATGCTCATCGGCGTCGGGCAGTACCCCAACCTGGGCGTGACGGACGCGTTCGCGGTCATCCGGCGCGGGCCGATCCACAAGGTGGTGCGGGCCTCGCGCGAGCTGGGGAACGACCGGATGGACACCAACATCGGCCCGTTCCACGTCGAGGTGATCGAGGGCCTGAAGAAGCTGCGGGTCGTGCTGGACGAGACCGAGCACGGGTTGTCGTTCGACCTGACCTGGGAGGGCGCGATCCCCGCCCAGCTCGAGCCGCCGCACTACCTGCGCTGGCAGGAACGCGTCGTCTTCGACTCGCGGCGGATGGCGCAGACCGGCTACTGGACGGGCTCGATCGTCCTGGACGGCGAGCGCATCGAGGTCACTCCCGACCGCTGGTGGGGGTCCCGGGACCGCTCGTGGGGCGTGCGGCCGGTCGGCGAGCCCGAGCCGCCCGGCATCCAGGTCAAGAACGCCGGGACGTTCTACTGGCTGTACGCGCCGATCCAGTTCGCCGACCACGCCATCCTGTGCATCCTCCAGGAGGACGAGAAGGGCCGCCGCGTCCTGGAGGAGGCCGTGCGCGTCTGGCCGGACGAGTCGCGCGAGCCCGAGTACCTGGGCCGCCTCGACTACCGGCCCGTCTACGCCGAGGGCACCCGCACGGTGGAGACCGCGACGCTCGCGTTCAACCCGCCCGGCGGCAAGCCGTTCGAGGTACGGGCCACTCCGCTGCTGCCCGTGTCGCTCATGGTGGGCACCGGCTACGGGCTGGAGCCCGAATGGAAGCACGGCATGTACCAGGGGCCTGACCTCAAGGTGCAGGGCGTCACCTACGACACCCGCAAGGAGGAGGACGCGGCCCGCATGTGGGGCATGGTCGACTCGGTCGCGCGGTACGAGTACGCGGACGGCGAGGCGCCCACGGAGGCGGGGCCGGGCTACGGGCTCTTCGAGTACTGGGCGCTCGGCCCGCACCCGTCGTTCCCCGAGTAGGGCTTCCCCGAGCGGGGCCTCACGCCACGGCGAGGACGAAGGCGAGCACGGCCAGCCCGAAGGCCACGGTGGTCAGCACGAGGAACGCGGCGATCACCGCACAGGCCAGGCCCTTGGGCTGGTCTCGCCAGCTCCCATAGTGATCGCGCACCTGCCGGTCCAGTTCCTCGCGCGCCGGCTCCCCGCCGGGCTCCCCGTCCTCGGACGTCACGGCCCTCAGTCAACCACGGGCGCCCCTCCGCCGGGCGGGCTCCGCACCCCCCGTACGCCACCTGGCCGATGCCCGCGACCTGGGCCGGAACCTCCGTATATCGGCCACCTGGCAGATGTTCGCCGCACTCCTGCGCGGCACGATCGACACATCGGCGCCACCGAGGCGCCGCCGAGCAGGAGGTAAAGATCATGACGAACGCCGACACCGCCCAGGGCCGCCGGGTCGTCGCCAACATCTCGCTCTCCCTCGACGGGCGGGTCAGCGGTCCCGGCGGCGACCACGACATGAGCTGGGTCGCGCGCCACGCGGTCTCGGACGCCCCGCGCGAGGTGATGACGCGGATGATGGACTCGGCCACGACCGCCCTGGTGGGCCGCAAGAACTACGAGGGCTTCGGCGGCTACTGGCCCGCCGTCGCCAGGGACGAGAGCGCCGACCCCCGCGACCGGGGCTACGGCCGGTGGCTCGACGCGGTCGAGAAGGTCGCCTTCTCCCGCACGCTCACCGAGCCGTCCTGGGAGAACTCCCGGGTCTCCGCCGACCTCATCGGCGAGGTCAAGCGGCTGCGCGCGCAGCCGGGGGGCGACATCTACGTCCTCAACAGCACCAGCGTCATCACGGCGCTGCTGGACGCGGGCGAGGTGGACCGGCTGGTGATCGTGCTCTGCCCGGAGATCTCGGGCGGCGGCGCCCGGCTCTTCGAGGGCGGGCCGCCGGCCACGTCCTGGACGCTGACCGACCTGGCCACCTCGGAGACGGGCGCGGTGTGCCTCACCTACGACAAGGTCACCGCCTGAACCGCGCAGGACCCGCCTGACCGCGCCGACCGGCCTGAGCGCGCGGGAGCCGCCCGAGCATGCGGAAGGGGCGCCGATCCACCCGGATCGGCGCCCCTTCCCTGAGAGCTAGGCCATGGCACCGCCGGGGCTTCCGGTCCCCTCGGCGATGGTGAACGAGACGTCGCCCTGCGGGTCGACGGCCGCGTCCAGCGTCTTGTCGTCCAGGATCTGGGCGACCTCGGGCTCGAGATAAACCCGGGCCCCCTCCTCCTCGACGACCTGGTCGCCGGCCTCGGGGGCCGGCGCCACGGAGAGGCGCAGCGCGTCGGACCCGTCGATCCCGGGTTCGATGCGAATGCCTGTCTCCGGCGGCATCTCAGGGTTGGCGGTCACGGTACGAATCACCTGAACGGCGCCGCTGGTCAGCGTGAGCACGATCAGCTCCTCCGGATTTTCGCAGGTCGGGTGGTTGACCTGCCCCACCCTCCCCGGGATTTCGGCGGCTAAACGTCGGTATCGCGGGTGAGGTGCGGGTCAGGCGTCCGGGGCGAGCGCCCGCACCGCCTCCTGCGGCGAGAGGCCGCCGCCGGGCACGACCGCCAGGACCGGCGTGGTCAGGCCGTTGTCCACGTACTCGCGGATCCGCGCCCGGCAGGCCTCGGGCGAGCCATGCACGATGAGGTCGTCGACCACCTCGTCCGGGATCACCTCGAGGGCCTTCTTGCGGTCGCCGGCCGCCCACGCGTCGTTCATCGCCTTGAGCGCCTCGCCGCGGCCCAGCCACTCGTGGAACGCCTTGTAGACCGGCACGGTCATGTACGCGGCGATCATCCAGCGGCCGATCGCGCGGGCCTCGTCGGCGTTGTCGGTCGGGCACACGAAGAGCCGCGCGATCAGCTCGGGGTCCTCGCCGAGCTCCGAGCGCACCGTACGGACGTCGTGCGGCGCCAGCCAGTTGGTGATGGCGCCGTCGGCCTCGCGGGCGGCCAGCCGGAGCATGCCGGGGCGCAGCGCGGCCAGCACGATCGGCGGCGGGGTCTCCGGCGCCTTCTCCAGCTTGAAGCCCTTGACGCTGAAGGTGTCGAAGTCCTCCTTGACCTTCTCGCCCGCCAGCGCGCGGCGCAGGAAGCGCAGCGTGTCACGGGTGCGCTTGTAGGGCTCCTCGAACGGGATGCCGTTCCAGCGCTGCACGATCGTGTCGGAGGAGGTGCCGATGCCCATCACGAACCGGCCGGGGGCCAGGTCGGCGAGCGTCGCGGCCTGCTGCGCGAGCAGAGCGGGGCCGCGGGTGTAGACGGGCACGATGGCCGGCCCGAGGCGCAGTTGTGGTGCCCACTGCGAGGCGAGGGCCAGCGGGGTGAACGCGTCGGTGCCGTTGGTCTCGGCCGACCAGGCGTCGGTGTAGCCGAGCCCGGGCAGGGCGGCCACGATCTCCTGGTGCTCGGCCAGCGAGACCCCGGTGAGCGGAATGGTCAGTCCCCAGCGCGACATGTGCGGCTCCTCAGGCGATGGACGGACGGATGACGGCGCCGCCGTCGACGACCATGGTCTGCCCGGTCATCCAGGAGGCGGTGTCGCCCGCCAGGAACACCGCGGCGTTGGCGATGTCCTCGGGCTCGCCGATGCGGCCGAGCGGCATGTACTTGTTGATCTGCTCCTCGTTGTTCTCCCACAGGGCGCGGGCGAGGGCGGTCTTGACCAGGCCGGGCGCGATGCAGTTGACGCGCACCTTGGGCGCGAGCTCCATGGCGAACTGCCGGGACAGGTGGATGACGGCCGCCTTGGTGGCGTTGTAGTAGCCGATGCCGTGCTCGGTGACCAGGCCGCCGACCGAGGCGATGTTGATGATCGAGCCGCCGCGCTCCTCCATGGACTTCTTCCAGGCGAGCTGGGTCCACTGGACGACCGCGAACTGGTTGACCTGCACGGTCTTCTCCGCGGCGGCCGGCTCGATGTCGACCATGTGGCCGAAGTGAGGGCTGGTGCCGGCGTTGTTGATCAGCACGTCCACGCCGCCGAACGCCTCGATGGCGGCGTCGAAGCAGGCGGCCGCCTGGTCGCGGTCGCCCACGTGGGCGGCCTTGGCGAGCACGCCGACCTCGGGGTGGGCCGCCTGGATCTCCTTGGCCACCTCGTCCAGGGCGTCCTGCTTGCGCGAGGACAGCACCACGTTGGCGCCCTCGGCCGCCAGCGCGGTCGCGATCGCCTTGCCGATGCCCCGTGAGGCACCCGTGACCAGGGCGGTCTTCCCCTGAAGTCCAGTCCGCATTCGCACTCCTTCTTCGCACCGAGAGCCTCGCGACAGAATCCGGCTCGGTTTCACTGTACCGAAGTGACTGACGGGTCAGTTAGGTCCGGGTCCCGCCATCGCCGGCGGGTGGGTCGGCGCGCCGGCCACGACGGCCCCCGGCACGGCCCGGTCCGCCCCGCGTCTTGATTTGAGCGTGCGCTTGGTTGGTAAGCTGCCCCGGTGAGCACCATGAAGGAACGGCGCCCCGCCGTCGAGGGCTGGTTCACCGACGCGGACGGCACCACGCGGCTGCTCGGCACCCGCTGCTCGTCCTGCGGCACCCCCTACTTCCCCCGCAACGAGCTGGCCTGCCGCAACCCCGGCTGCACGGGCCCCAAGGACGGCTCCGAGCTGGCCGAGTACGCGCTGTCGAGCCGCGGCACGGTCTGGTCGTACGCCGACGCGCGCTACAAGCCGCCGCCTCCGTACGTCTCCCCCGACCCCTTCGTGCCGTACACCATCGCCGCCGTGGAGCTCACCGAGGAGCGCATCGTGGTGCTCGGCCAGACCGTGCCGGGCGTCGGCGTCGACGACCTGGAGGTCGGCATGGAGGTCGAGCTGACCACCGGCACGCTCTACGAGGACGACGAGGCCGAGTACACGGTGTGGATGTGGAGGCCGGCGCGGTGACCGACGACAGGGATATCGCCGTCCTCGGGGCGGGCATGCACCCGTGGGGCAAGTGGGGCCGCAACTTCGTGGAGTACGGCCTGGCCGCCGCCCGCGCCGCGCTCGCCGACGCCGGCCTGACCTGGCCGGACGTCCAGTACGTCGCGGGCGCCGACACGATCCGCAACGGCTACCCGGGCTTCATCGCCGGCGCGACCTTCGCGCAGGCCCTGGGCTGGTCGGGCGCTCGCGTCTCGTCCGCCTACGCCGCCTGCGCGTCCGGCGCCCAGGCGATCGCCAACGCCCGCGCGCAGATCCTCGCGGGGCTCTGCGACGTCGCCCTCGTCGTGGGCGCCGACGCGGCGCCCAAGGGGTTCTTCAAGCCGGTCGGCGGCGACCGCCCGGACGACCCCGACTGGTTGCGCTTCCGGCTGCTCGGCGCGACCAACCCGATCTACTTCGCGCTCGCCGCCCGCCGCCGCATGGCCCTGCACGACGCCACGCTCGACGACTTCGCCGCCGTCAAGGTCAAGAACGCCCGGCACGGCCTCGCCAACCCCAACGCGCGGTACCGCAAGGAGGTCACGGCCGAGGACGTCGCCGAGTCGGCCGTCGTCGCCGACCCGCTGCGGCTGCTCGACATCTGCGCGACGAGCGACGGCGGCGCCGCCCTGGTCCTGTCGTCGGTCGACTTCGCGCGCCGCCACGGCGTCGCCGACCCGGTCCGCGTCGCGGCGCTCTCCACGGTGACGCCGACGTTCCCCAAGACCGTGATCGACCTGCCCGACTTCGCCACCGACTCGGCGATGACCGTGCCGCCACCGGACCGGCCGTTCCGCTCCGCCCTCCCGCACGCCGCGTACGAGGAGGCCGGCATCGGCCCCGAGGACCTCTCGGTGGCCGAGGTCTACGACCTGTCCACCGCCCTGGAGCTGGACTGGTACGAGGACATCGGGCTGTGCGAGCCCGGCGGCGCCGAGGACCTGCTCCGCTCCGGCGCCACCACGATCGGCGGCCGGATCCCGGTCAACCCGTCCGGCGGCCTGGCCTCCTTCGGCGAGGCGATCCCGGCCCAGGCCATCGCCCAGGTCTGCGAGCTCACCTGGCAGCTCCGCGGCCGGGCCGAGGGCCGTCAGGTCGAGAACGCCCGTACGGGCATCGCCGTCAACCAGGGCCTCTTCGGCCACGGCTCCGCCATCATCACCACCCGCTGAGCCACCGGCCGCCGAGGCACCGCCCACCGGATCACTGCACGGTGAAGCCGTGGCAGTTCGCGAAGAAGGCGGTGCCGTCGGAGTGCACGTGGTACCAGATGACGGTCCAGTCGCCCGGGGTCAGCTCGAAGGCGGTGCTGCCCGCGCCGGGCCACTGGAAGTCGCGCGGGTACTCGAAGTTGACCCACAGGCCTGAGCCCGGATACCGGCGCGGCTTGCTCCTCACGATCCCCGACTCGATGACGCCCTCGGTGTTGCCGCCCGGGCGGACCTCGGCGACCAGGTAGTAGTCGCGCGGGTTGGAGGACGAGAACTGCATGCCGATGGTGGCCCGGTCGCTGGTCACCGGTGACGACGACATGAACCAGTCGCCGGGCCGGTCCGCCTCGGCCCGGAGGGCGGGTTCGCATTTCTCCAGGCCGCCGTTCCAGCGGACGCGGGCGAGCTCGCCCGGGTCCGCCTGCACCTGGATCTTGTCGGGGGGCGGGGAGGCGGCGGCCGTCGGAGCACCACTGCCCTGTCCCGGTCCCTGTCCCGTGGCGCTGTTGGAGGGCGTGGCCTTCCCCGTGCGTCCGCCCTTGCCCTCGGAGCCGTCCGCGGAGCCCGGCAGGAACTGCAGGACGAGCAGGCCCACGCCGACGGTGACGACCGCGCTTCCGGCCGCCGCGACCGGCATGAGCAGCCGGGAGCGGCGACGGGACCGCGGCGGGACCGGCGGGACCTGGGCGGACGGGCGCGCCGGGTCGAGCGTGGGCGGCGGTTCGGTACCGCTCACGAGCTCCCGGTACGCCGGATCCCCGGCGAGGTCGGGGGCGCCGCAACGGGCGAGCAGAGCGGCCGGGTCGGGGCGTTCGGCCGGGTCCTTGGCGAGGCAGTCGGTGAGGACGGCCGCCAGGAAGGGGTCGGCCCCGGCGAGATCGGGCTCGCCGTTCAGCGTGCGGTGGATGACCGCTTCGAGCGGGCCGGAGCCGAACGGCGAGCGTCCGGTGGCGGCGTAGCCGACGGTGACGGCGAGCGAGAACACGTCGGACGCCGGGAGGGGCGCCTGCTCGCGGACGACCTCCGGCGCGACGTAACCGGGCGTGCCGTTCCAGCCGCCGGTGCGGGTGATCTGTGTCTGGTCCTCGCCGCGGGCGATGCCGAAGTCGATCAGGCGTGGGCCGTCCGGGGCGAGGATGACGTTCGCCGGCTTGAGGTCGCGGTGCTGCACGCCGTGCCGGTGGATCTCCAGGAGGCCCTGGGCCAGCGCGGCCAGCAGCGCGAGCGCGGTACGGGGCGGCAGCGGCCCGTGTCCGGCCACGGCCTGGCGGAGGGTGGGGCCCGGCACGTACTCGGTGGCCAGCCAGTAGGGCGGTGCCTCCAGACCGGCGCCGACCATCGAGGCCGCGTACCGGCTGCGCACCCGCTCGACGGTCGCCACCTCGCGGCGGAAACGGGCCAGCGCCTGCGGGTCGTCGAAGCCCTCCCGGATCACCTTGAGCGCGATGTGGCGCCCGTCGTCGGCGGCGCCCAGATAGACCTGGCCCATGCCGCCGGCGCCGAGACGTGCGATCAGGGGGTATCCGCCGATCTCGGCGGGATCGGCCGGCTGGAGGGGTTCCACGGGGGGTCAGTCTGCCTTGCGTCCGGCTCCGCGCGCGACGAGAAGGGCCCAGCCGATGAGGGGCGCCTGGAACGGAAGGCGGCCGTACGCGACGGCGCGCAGCGGAAGGGCCCGCTCGCGGTGGTCGCGCGCCATCTTGACGTTGGCCGGGAAGACCGCGACGAAGAGGGCGGCCGTGGCCAGCGCGCCGGTCCGGCGGGTCTTGGGGTGGGCGACGGCGGCGGCGCAGGCCAGCTCCGCCGCTCCGCTGACGTAGGTCCACGTGCGCGCCTTGCCGGGCAGCCCCTTCGGAACGATCGAGTCGAAGGGCCGCGGGGCGAGGAAGTGCAGGGTGCCCATTCCTCCCAGGAGCCTGGCGAGGCGGCGGGCTGCACGTGACGAATCGCTCATGGCGGGAGTGTGCCAGACGGGCGACGGCGGAGCCATCCGCGCACCGACCGGTCAGCCCGAAAGGCGAAGCGATGCGGGCCGGGACCGAGGGCCGCCCTTGCACCCGAATCATCACCGGGTGGCCGACCTGCGCTCATGGCAGACTGGTGCGACAGTGACGACGATGAGGGGTTGGCTCGCGTGAGCACGCCGCTGTATCAGCTCAAGGCGGAGTTCTTCAAGACACTCGGACATCCGGCCCGGATCCGTGTGCTGGAACTGCTGAGCCAGCGCGAGCACTCGGTCGCCGAAATGTTGCCCGAGGTCGGCATCGAGCCCGCCCATCTGTCACAGCAGCTGGCGGTGCTGCGCCGCGCCGGGCTGGTGGTCTCGCGCAAGGAGGGCTCCACCGTCTACTACTCGCTGACCAGCCCGCACGTCGCCGAACTGCTCGCGGTGGCACGGCGCATCCTGACCGGCGTGCTCTCCGGCCAGGTCGAACTGCTGGAGGATCTCCGCGGCTCGAACGCCGCCACCTGACCTCTCCGCAATTAATACCGAATACCCTTCGGAATTAATTCAACGATTTTCTCCGTCTTTTTCCTGCAACTTCCAGCACTTTACGAATTTCGCAATTGTAAAGTGGCCGCACCTGGAGGTGAACCGCGGGAAGGATGGAGAGAAGATGTCCAATCTGGAGTTGTCGCTCAAGGAGATGATGTCCATCGACGGTGCGGTCGGCGCAGCCGTCGTGGACTGCAACAGCGGGATGGCGATCGGCGTGCTGGGCGGCTCGAAGGAGCTCGACCTGGCCGTCGCCGCCGCGGGCAACACCGAGGTGGTGCGCAGCAAGACGCGCACCATCCAGCAGCTGGGGCTCAAGGAGGAGATCGAGGACGTCCTCATCACCCTCAGCGGCCAGTACCACGTGATCCGCCCGGTGACCGGCCGGAAGGGCCAGGGCCTGTTCCTCTACGTCGCGCTGGAGCGCGACCGCGCCAACCTGGCCCTCGCCCGGCACCGCCTCAAGGACGTCGAGGCGAACATCCACGTGTGACCGGCCGGCCGGAGCACCGGCCGCCGGGGCCGGGCACCGCGCCCCCGGCTCCGCGGCCCGGCCCACCCGCCGGGCGGGCGGGCGGCTAGGGCATCCGGCGGACCTCGTCGATGACCCTCGGCATCATCGCGTTGTTGTCGGCGACGTACCCGACCAGGAACGTCAGCTCGTCGTCGCTGTAGGACGAGAGCTTCTCGCCGAAGGCCCGCCCGATGGGCTCGAAGTAGCGCGCGAAGCGCCCGGCGTTCTCGGGCACGAGTTCGATGATGACGCGGCGCCGGTCGTCGGGGTCACGGGTGCGCCGGACGTAGCCGGCCTTCTCCAGGCGGTCGATGACGGCGGTGATCGCTCCCCCGGTGGTGACGCCCAGCAGCTGCGCGAGCTGGCCGGGCGTCTGCGGCCCGTCCAGGGTCAGCGCGTTGATGCACTGCGCGTCCGTGACGTTCATGCCCGCCTTGCTCGCGGTGGTGTGGTGCAGCAGCACCGTCCACATGGTGCTGCGCTGGATGGCCAGCTGCAGCTCCTGCTCCATCCGCGCGCGTTCGGGGTTCGACACGTGTCACCTCAACTCTCTCGTATATCGAGAGATAATAGCAGGGCACGCGCGATTCCATGTGACGCAGTAGATAGATCACTCCATGCCCGTCGGCTATCGCCCGAGGTAGCGTGAAGGGTGGAGGCATGAATGACCACTCTCACCCTCACCGACGGGAGCACCGCCACCGCCAGGCTCGACCTGACCGACCTCTCCCCCGGCCACCGCCAGACCCAGAAGATCACCGTCACCTTCGCCGGATCCGCGCCCGCGACCATCGCGCTCTACGCGCCGGACGCCGCCGACACCCCGCTCGCACGCAGGCTCCGGGTGAGCATCTTCGAGCACGCCGGCGCCCTGATGCCCTTCCCGGTCTTCCAGGGCACGCTCGCCGACCTCACCACGCACACCTCGTACGACACCGGGTTCGGCCGGTGGACGGGCCGCACCCAGCGCACCGTCGACTACGAGGTCATGGCCCACCTGCCGGCGGAGGCACCCGCCCCCACCGGCACGCACGCCGAGATCACCCTCACCGCCGAGGCGCGCCCTCTGGGGGCGCCCCTCGAGGCCGCGGCCTGAAATCAGGCCTTCTCGGCGACCTCCTTGGCCCAGCGGTAGTCCGCCTTGCCCGCCGGGGACCGCTTCATCTCGGTCACGAACGCGTAGGTACGCGGGACCTTGTAGCCCGACAGCTCCTTGCGGCAGTGCGCGTCGAGGTCCTCCTGCGCGGGCGGCTCCGCCCCGGCCGGCTGGACGACCGCGGCGACCCGGCTGCCCCAGCGTTCGTCCGGGATGCCGGTGACCACCGCGTCGTAGACGCCCGGGTGGCCCTTGAGCACCGCCTCGACCTCCTCGGGGAACACCTTCTCGCCGCCGGTGTTGATCGCCTGCGAGCCGCGGCCGTAGACGGCGATCGAACCGTCCGCCTCGACCGTGGCGATGTCGCCGGTGAGCAGCCAGCGCCTGCCGTCCGCCTCCGGGAACGTGCGCGCGGTCTTCTCCGGGTCGTTGTAGTAGCCGCGCGCGATGTACCCGGAACGAGCCACCTGGCCGATGACGCCGGAGCCGGGTTCGACGACCTTGAGCGAGTCGTCGAGCACGGTGACGTTCTCCACGTCCGGCGCGAAGCGCAGCCCCTTCTCGGGCGTCGAGCCCGCGACGGCCTCCGCGGTCGAGCCGGACTCGGTCGAGCCGAACCTGTCCATGATCATCACGTTCGGCATCGCCGCCGCCAGCCGGTCCCGCACCGTCCCGGTGAGGATCGCGCCGGTGGAGACGTAGGCGAACAGGCTGGACAGGTCGTACGAGGAGGCCTCCCGCTCCAGCTCCTCGACCATCGGGATCGCCATCGCGTCACCGGTGATCGTGAGGGAGTTGACCTTCTCGCGCTCGATGGTGCGCCACACTCCGGCCGCGTCGAACTTGCGGACGTACACGACGGTCGCGCCCATGTTCCAGGAGATGAACGTGGCCATCTGGGCGGCCCCGTGCATCAGCGGCGCGATCGGCATCATGATGAGCGGGCCCGAGCCGACGGCCAGGTCCACGACGTCCTGCGGGACGTTCGGGCGCGGGAACGTCGGGTTCCAGAACGCGAGGAGCATGTCCTTCACGCCCCACATCACGCCCTTGGGCATGCCGGTCGTCCCGCCGGTGTAGATGATGTAGGTGTCGTCGGCCGACCGCGCCGCGAAGCCGCGGGTCGCGGGCTGCGCGGCCAGCGCCTCCTCGTAGGTGACCGCCCCGGGAACGCCGGACGCGCCGACCGAGATCAGGTGCCGCAACTTCGGCGCCTGCGGCACGGTCGCGGCGACCCGCTCGTCGAACTCGGCGTCGTAGAGCAGCGCGACGCTGTCGGAGTCCTTGTAGATGTAGAGCAGTTCCGACTCGACATAGCGGTAGTTGACGTTGATCGGCACGGCCCGGATCTTGAGCGCGGCGAGCAGCGCGACCGCGTACTCGATGCCGTTGTACAGCTGGACCGCGACGTGCTGGCCCGGCTGCACGCCGACGCTCAGCAGATGGTGCGCGAACCGGTTGGCCTCGGCGTCGAGCTCGGCGTACGTGAGCCGCCGGTCACCGCAGATGAGCGCGACGCGGTCCCCGATCGCGTCGGCGACTCCCTCGAACAGATCCGCGTGGTTGAACTCCATCGGACTTCCTCCGGAGGGCGGGGAGTGGGGGTGGGCTGAAACCGGGGCGTCGCGCCTCGCCCCGGCGGGTGGCGACGTGTCTAGGGCTTCTCGTCGCCGACGATCCACATGGCGTAGAACTGGGCTCCGCCGCCGTACGCGTGGCCGAGCGCCCGGCGGGCGCCGTCCACCTGATGCTCCCCGGCGAGGCCGCGTACCTGGAGCGCCGCCTCGGCGAACCGGATCATCCCGGAGGCGCCGATCGGGTTGGACGAGAGCACGCCGCCCGAGGCGTTCCACGGGATGTCACCGTCCAGCGCGGTCGCGCCGGACTCGGTGAGCTTCCAGCCCTCGCCCTCGCCGCAGAAGCCGAGGTTCTCCAGCCACATCGGCTCGTACCAGGAGAACGGCACGTACACCTCGGCGACGTCGAGTTCGCGGCGCGGGTCGGCGATGCCGGCCTGCCGGTAGACGTCGGCCGCGGCGTCCTTGCCGCCCTGCGGGTTGACCGTGTCGCGGCCCGCGAAGAAGATCGGCTCGGAGCGCATCGAGGTGCCGTGCACCCAGGCCGGCTTGTTGGGGGCCTTGCGCGCCGCGTCCTCGGACGCGAGCACCATCGCGCACGCGCCGTCCGACGACGGGCAGGTCTCCAGGTAGCGGATCGGCTCCCAGAGCATGGGGGTCGACTCGACCATCTCGCGGGAGATGCCGGGGATCTTGAGGTGCGCGTACGGGTTCTTGAGCGCGTTCTCGCGGTCCTTGACGGCGACGAGCGTGCCGATGTGGTCGGGCGCACCGGACCGCCGCATGTACGCGCGGATGTGCGGGGCGAAGTAGCCGCCCGCCCCGACGACCAGCGAGGTCGAGAACGGGGTGTTGACGGTCAGCGCCCACGTCGCGTTGGACTCCGACTGCTTCTCCCAGGCCACGGTGAGGACCCGGTCGTGCACGCCGCTCTGGATAAGGCTCGCCGCGACGATCGCGGTCGACCCGCCCACCGAGCCCGCGGTGTGCACCCGCATCATCGGCTTGCCGCGGGCGCCGAGCGCGTCGGCCAGGTAGGCCTCCGGCATCATCACGCCCTCGAACAGGTCGGGGGCCTTGCCTATGACGACCGCGTCGATGTCGGTCCAGGTCAGCCCCGCGTCGTCGAGCGCGCGCTGCGCCGCCTCACGGACCAGCCCGGCCATCGACACGTCGAGCCGCTTGGTCTTGTACGCCGTCTGACCCACGCCCACGATGGCGCACGGGTTACCCATGGTTCTCTCCCGAGAGGACGCAGACGAGGTTCTGCTGGAGGCACGGTCCGGAGGTGGCGTGCGCGAGCGCCCGGCTCGCGGTGCCGTCCTGGACGCGGGCGGCCGCCTCGCCGATGCGGATGAGGCCGGTGGCCATCACCGGGTTGGCCGGCAGCGCTCCGCCGGACGGGTTGACGGCCACGTCGTCGCCCAGCCCCAGGGCCTCGCGCAGGATGAGCTCCTCGTGCGTGAACTGGGCGTGCAGCTCGGCCACCTGGACGCCGGCGGCGCCCGCCTTCTCGCCCGCGATCCGGGTCGACTCCGACCGGGTCAGGTCGCGGACGCCCGGCAGGTGCGCCTCGCTGCGGTGGTCGATGCCGGTGATCCAGGCGGGCCGCTCGCACAGCTCGCGCGCCTTGTCGCCGGCCGCCAGGACGATCGCCGCGGCGCCGTCGGCGTCGGCCGCGATGTCGTACGGGCGCAGCGGCGCGACGTCGTAGCCGTCGTCGCCGGGATCGTCCAGGTCGAGCGCGAACGGGTTGTCGCGGCCCGCCGCGCGGGACCGGGCGGCGACGGCCTTCAGGTCGTCCTCCTTGGCGCCGGAGCGCTCGAGGTAGGCGCGGGCCTGGAGGGCGGCCAGCGACACCTGGTCGAGGCCGAGCGGGGCGAGGTAGTACGGGTCGTACTGCTGGGTCATGATCTCGCGCAGCGTGCCCTGGGACGGCTTGCCGAAGCCGTACACCAGCGCGGTGTCGATCTCGCCGTGCTGCAGCTTGACCCACGCCTCGTACAGCGCCCACGCCGCGTCCATCTCCACGTGCGACTCGGAGATCGGCGGCCAGGCGCCGACCGCGTCGAGCGCGGACACGAACGAGAACGGCGCGCCGGCGAGGTAGTCGCACGACCCCGAGCAGGTGAACCCGAACCGCTTCTGCCCGGTGCGTTCCTTGATCTCGGTGATGAGCGGCGCGAGCAGCTCGACCTCGGAACGCCCGCTGTCCTCGGCCGTGTGCTCGGTCTGCACGAACGCGACGACCGCTATATCCCTACTCATGGTTCGCTCCGCTCACACGCGCCGCCGCTCTCGTCCGGCGGCACGCTGCTCATACGTAGTCCTTGATCGCGTCGAAGGGCACGTCCGGCTCGTCGAGCGGCTCGAACCACTTGATGTTGGCCATGGTCTTGCCCCACTCCTCGCGGGGCTTCCACGCCGCCTTGACCCGCATGCCCATCCGGACCTGGTCGGCCGGGATGCCCGCGACGAGGGCGAGCATGGTGAGGTCGGCGCCGTCGAGCAGGATGTAGGCCGACACGAACGGCACCTCGGGGGCGCGCGGGTCGGGCAGGTTGTTGACCGCGTACGTGGTGACCGTCCCGGTGTCGGCGACCTCGACCTCTTCGGTGGTCGGCACGCCGTCCTTGGGGCACAGGCCCTTCATCGGGACGATGACCTGCTCGCAGACCGGGCAGCGGTGGCCGATGAGCCTGCCCTGCGACACGCCTTCGAGGAAGTGGTCGAGGGCCCGACCGCCCTGGAGGTCGTACTCCAGCCGGGTCGGCGCGTTGATCATCGTGACCTCGGGCTCGAAGCACTCGATGTCACTGATCGAGCCGGCGCGCTTGCCGCGGCCTCGGTACTTGGGCCGGACGCGCATGCCCGTCTTGAGGAAGCGCGGCGCGTCCGCGCCCTCCTCCAGCACGCCGACGTCCAGCGCGTGCAGCAGCGCGGTGTCGGCGCCGTCCGGCTGGATCAGCGCCCACGCGAACGGGCGGTCGAGCGGGTGCGTCCTCAGCGGGCGGGACACCCACGACCAGCTCTGGACGCTGCCCGCGGGCCCGACCGGGACGAACTCGTCGGTCACCGCGTCGCCGGTGTCCGGGTCGTACTCCAGCGGCGGGAACAACACCCGGCCGGCCGCCGTGCGGACGCCGACCAGGCGGCCGTCGCGCAGCTCGCTCAGGAACCGGCCGATGACCGGCCCGACCGACCGCGTGTAACCGCCGGGGAATTCGAGAACGTGGTTGGGGGACTCAGATGGCACTCTCGCGGTCCTTCCAGTACGGGTCGCGGAGCTTGCGCTTGAGGAGCTTGCCGTTGGGCTCGCGCGGCATCGTCTCGATGAAGTCGATCGTCCGGGGCCACTTCATCTTCGCCAGCCGGCCCTCGAGCGACGAGAGGATCTCGGCGGCCAGCTCCGGCCCGGGCTCGATGCCGGCGGCGGGCTCGACGACGGCCTTGATCTGCTCGCCCCAGTCGTCGTCGGGGATGCCGAACACGGCGACGTCGGCGACCTTGGCGTGCAGGATGATCTCGTTCTCGATCTCGGCCGGGTAGATGTTGGCGCCGCCCGAGATGATCATGTCGGCCTTGCGGTCGGACAGGAAGAGGAAGCCGTCCTCGGTGAGGTAACCGATGTCGCCGACGGTGAAGTGGTCGTCGAGCCGGTTCTTCTCGGTCTTCTCCTTGTCGCCCTTGTACTCGAACTGGGTGCCGGCCATCTTCATGTAGATCGTGCCGGGCGTCCCGTTCGGCACCGGGTTACCGTCGTCGTCCACGATGAGCAGCTCGCTGATCGGCCAGGCCTTGCCGACGGTGCCGGGGTGCGCGCGCCACTCCTCGGGCGAGGCGATGGTGCCGCCGCCCTCGGTGGCCGCGTAGTACTCCCAGATGCAGTCGCCCCACCACTCGAGCATCTGCTGCTTGATCGGCACCGGGCAGGGCGCCGCCGCGTGGATGGCCCACCTCATGGACGACACGTCGTAGCGCTTGCGCACCTCGTCGGGGAGGGAGAGCAGCCGCTTGAAGTGCGTCGGCACCATGTGCGTGTTGGTGATCTTGTACTTCTGGATCAGCCGTAGCGTGTCCTCGGCGTCCCACCGGTCGACGTACACCAGCGTGTGGCCCATCTGCAGCGACGTGCCGCCGAACTGGGTGACCGCGGTGTGGTAGTTCGGCGAGGTCACCAGGTGCGCCTGCGGCGCGTTCCCGGCGGGCCGTCCGGCCGGCATGCCGAACATCGACAGCAGGAACGTCATGAGCTCGGCACTGTCGTCGGGGTCGATGCCGGCGAGCGTGCGCTTGACGCCCTTGGGCCGCCCGGTCGTGCCGGAGGTGTAGTGCATGGTGGCGCCGTTGCTGCGGTCGCCGGGCAGCGTGTCGGGCTGGTCGTCGACGAGCTCACCGTACGGGCGGAAGCCGGCGACGACCCCGAACGCGAACAGCCGGTCGGCGGCGATGCCCGACTCCTCGGCGCCCCGCGTGCCCTCCTCGGCGTACCGCTCGTGCACGAAGAACGCCTTGGCCTCGCTGTCGGCCACGATGTAGCCGATCTCCGGGCCGGTCAGGTGCCAGTTGATCGGCGTGTAGTACCAGCCGGCCTGCAGCGCGGCGAGGTAGAGCACCAGGCCCTCGACCCCGTTGGGCACCAGACCGCAGATGCCGTCGCCCTTCTCCAGGCCCAGGCCGCGCAGTCCGTGCACCAGCCGGTTGGCGCGGGCCAGCAGGTCGCCGGCGCGGTACTCGGTCCCCTCCGGGTCGACGGCCGCGATCCATTCCGGATCGGCCTGTGCCAGCCGCCAAAAGCCCAACGAGCCCATCGGATCTCCTCGTCGTTGGTCACACGGTCGGTCGGTGAGCACGGTCACACCCACCCCCGGGAAGCCAAAGTAGATCACGTTCTCGTTTTCCAGGGCAAGACCTGTTGAAGAGCCGATCTCGCTACTAGAATCTGTTCTTGTTTTTCATTCGACCAGGAGGACGCGTGGAACGGCTGCCGATCAGTACCGAGCACTGCACCGTCGAGCGGGACGGGCACGTGGTCATCGTGACGATGAACCGTCCGGAGGCCCGCAACGCCCTGAGCTCGACCATGCTGGTCGGCCTCGCGAGCGCCTGGGCGTACATGTCGGAGACCCCCGAGGTGCGGGTCGGCATCCTCACCGGAGCCGAGGGCACGTTCTGCGCGGGCGCCGACCTCAAGGCGATGGGCACCCCGCCCACCGACCCCGCGGTCCAGGAGCGGATGCAGCAGATCCCCGACTTCCACTGGAAGGGCCTGCTGCGCGAGGGCCAGCCGACCAAGCCCCTCATCTGCGCCATCGAGGGGTACGCCGTGGCCGGCGGCACCGAACTCCTCGTCGGCACCGACCTCCGCGTGGTCGCCGAGGACGCCACGCTCGGCCTGTACGAGGCCAAGCGCGGGCTCTTCCCGATGGGCGGCTGCGCGATCCGGCTCCCCCGCCAGATCGGCTACGCCGCGGCGATGGACATCCTGCTCACCGCCCGTTCGGTCAGCCCCCAGGAGGCCCTCGACATGGGCCTGATCAACAAGGTGGTCCCGTCCGGCACCGCCCTCGCCGCCGCCCGCGAGCTGGCCGGCCAGATCGCCGAGTGCGGCCCCCTCGCCGTCCAGGGCATCCTGCGCACCTACCGCGAGACCGCGCACCTCTCCGAGGAGGAGGCGCTCAAGATCTCCGACGAGATCGGCTGGCCGGTGATCGGCTCGGAGGACGCCAAGGAGGGCTCCAGGGCCTTCAAGGAGAAGCGCCCCGCGGTCTTCCAGGGCAAGTAGCCAACACCCCTAAGCCCCAATAAGGCCTGTCCGAAAGAAAGCCGAACGTTTTTCCGGTTTCTCCCGTGGCACGACTGTTCCCGCGTGTGTGTCAGGAGGAGTGATCTGGACATGGCCTTGCAAATAGGACGCAGGCGGCAGGAAGAGCCTGTCGTGGAGAAGACCAGGGCACCGCTCCGGGAGCGGCTGTGGCCGCGGCGGACCACCGCCGAGGCGGAGTCGGGCGCGACCACCACCGGCGAGACCCCCACGCGGACGGTCGTCGTCGAACGGCGGCCGCGACGCCTTCAGCGGCGCAGGAAGCACAACCCGGTGAGCGCGATGGTGATGGCGGCAGGCTGGGCCGCGGCACTGATTCTCGCCCTCGGAATGCTGCTGACCTGGGGTGACGCCAACCCCGGCAACACGATCGTCGACGCGACGCTGGACGCCGGCCGCTGGCTGGCGACCCCGTTCCACGACGCGTTCACCCGGCCGAATCCGGAGCACCAGCTGTACCTCAACTGGGGCATCGCGGCCGTCGTGTACTACGCGATGGCACGCGTGGTCTCCTGGTTGATCCGCTTCTGACCGACCGGACGCCCCGCTCAGAACGGCGCACCTGGATCCCCCGAGCAGGTGCGCCGTTCTGCTGCGTCAGCACCAGCAGCACGCCCGCCCCGCCCGAGCTGCGCCGCAGCAGCACGAACAGCAGGACCAGCGCCCCGATCGAGTTGACGACCGCGAGCCACGCCAGCGAGCCGAGCGCGCCCGCCGTCAGCGGTATGTCCAGCCCCCCGTACGCCGCCGCCAGCGGGAAGCACGTCACGGCCGCCCCCAGCAGCTGGATCGTCGTCCCCGTCCGCAGGTCCGTGGAGAGGTTGAACCGCTTCTGGTAAAGCGTCCCCGCCGCCAGCCCCGCCAGAGCAAGCCCGGTGAACGCGTACCCGCTCGACCGCGCGTCCCCGGACAACCGGTCGCTCACCGAGATGCCCACCCCCAGCAGTCCCAGCACCAGCCCCGCCCACTGCGCACGGGTCAGCCGTTCGGCGAACACCGGCACGGCCACCGCCGCAAAGCAGCAAAGTCTCGGGCACAGACGGTGGCGCCGCCTACTGGAACTCGTCCGTCTCCAGCGAGAACGCGAACGGCTCCGGCAGGTCGATCGTCTTTCCGAAGCTCAGCCGGATGTCCTCGCGGTAGTCCTCCGCGTCCCGGTCGGGCTCGCTGAACAGGGCGACCTGCCGGTTCGAACGATCGGCCAGGAGGTAGAGCGGAACGCCCGCCTTGGCGTAGCAGTGCCGCTTGACGCCCCAGTCCGTCGCCGGCTTGGCCGAGGTCACCTCGACCACCATCGCGACACCGTCCGAGGGCATCCAGGCATCCGCTCCCCAGTACAGGCCGAGGTGATGAGGCGCGAAGACACCGTCGGGAATGAGGTGGTTCTTCGTGCACTTGTTGCCCCGCCTGAGCTCCAGGCCCTTGTTGCCGGAGAAGTCCATGCGGACATTGGAGCCCCTGGCGACCTGCCAGCTGATGACGGACAGAATGCCTTCGTGATCTCCGATGGGGGGTGGTGACACGACGATCTCCCCTTCGATGAACTCCGCCCGGTAACCCTGCGGCGTGTCCAGCTTCAGGAATCCGTCCAGAAGCGCCTGCTCGTGAGCGCACCTCGGGTCATGCTCCGCACTGGCGGCCATGCCACACCTCCCCTCCCGCTGTCCCTCCAGCATAGGGACCGACGCGGTGTCAGAGGCGTGGGACGCGCGTTCAGCGGAAGCCGACATCAAGGCACCCTTCCGTGATCAGACCGACACGCCGGGTCATGACCCTAGCGTTCGACTGCGCGGCATGTGAGTGGAATCGAAACCAAGGCGAACACCGAGCTCCGATGGGTGGTTCGTCGCGTCCGCGGCATAGTGGCGGGGTCGCTCGGTGTCTGTGGGGGTGACATCTAGGAGGACGCCCGTGAACCGAGAAGCGCGCGAGAGCTTCACCGCGTTCGTCGAGGCGCGGTCCACGAGCCTGATCCGCACGGCGTACGTCCTCACGGGCGACCAGCACGCCGCCGAGGACCTGCTGCAGACCGTGCTCACCAGGACGGCGGCGCGGTGGCGGAAGGTCGGCGACCATCCCGAGGCGTACGTGCGGCGCGCGATGTACAACGAGCAGATCAACCGCTGGCGGCGCGGCGGCCGGGAGGCGTCGGTCGAGCGGCCGCCCGAGCGGCCCGACCGTGATCTGACCGGCGACGTGGATCTGCGGCTGTCCCTGCGGAACGCACTGCTGGCCCTGCCGCCGCGCAAGCGCGCCGTGCTGGTGCTCCGGTACTTCGAGGACCTGCCCGAGGCCGAGGTCGCGGCGATCATGGGCTGCTCGGTGGGGACGGTCCGCAGCCAGGCGCACCGCGCCCTGGCCCGGCTGCGCGAGCTGGTGCCCGACGCCGCGCTCCACTTCGAGACGGCGGGGGGCTGAGATGACGAACGAGATGCTCAAGGACGCGATCGGGAAGCTGGCGGACGAGGCGCGTCCGGTGGACGACATGGCGGAACGGGCGCTCCGGCGTATGGACGCGCGGCGCAGGAACGTGCGGCTGACCGGGGTCGTGCTCGCCATCACGGCGGCGGTGGCGGTGCCGTCGGTGCTCTTCGGTTCCGGCGGAGAGGGGGCCTCGCCCGATGTGGCGGTGAAGCCCAAGCCGCATCCGCTGCCGTCCGACACCCCGGCGGAGGCGAAGATCACGAAGGGCTGCATGCGCGGCGGGGCGCCGGTGGGCCAGATGGCCGAGCAGCGGGCCGACCTGGGGCGGGCCTCGGACTTCCGGCTCCTGGTCAGTCAGAAGGTGGGCGGACGCGAGTTCGTCGCGGTGGTGGGCAGCGAGCTGGGCTTCGTGATCTGCGTGGGCGGCGGCCGGATCGGCAACGTGAACCCGCCCGTCCTGGAGGCGTGGAAGGGCGGCCGGGGATTCTCCGAGCGCCTGAAGCTCGATCGCGCGACGAGCTCGACGACCACCGACGGGAGCTGGCCGGCCAAGCTCCACCTGCTGGCGTTCGGCCGGGCCAAGCCGGGCGTCGCGCGCGTCGTCGTCACGTGGAGCGACGGCCACAGGGCCACGGCCACGATCGAGAACGGGTACTTCCTCGCGCGCAGGCCGAGCCGCGTCGTGGAGACCAGGGTGCCCGGAGACACGGACATGGACGCGGTCGGCGGCTCCGACCCCGACGTCACGGTGACCACGGTGGTGGGCCACGACGCCTCCGGGCGGGCCGTCGGCGAGCTGACGCCGCGCTGAGACGTGCGGACGCCCCGGCCGTGGCGCCGGCCGGGGCGTCGGGTCTCCCGGTGTCAGCCCTCGGTGATGGTGTTGAGGCGCTCGATGGCCTCGACGTACTCCTCGATGAGGTCGTAGACCACCTGGGCGGCGGGCTTCACCTGGTTCATCGAGCCGACGATCTGGCCGACCGGGAAGGTGACCAGCTCGCCGTCGCCGGACCGGGCGATGCGCGGCAGGGCGTCGGCGACCAGCATGAACTGCATGGGCATCGGCAGGTAGCCGGGCGACTTCTCGCTCTCCCACGCCTCGGTCCACGCGGTCTTGAGGAAGCGGGCCGGCTTGCCCGTCCAGGCGCGGGACCGCACGGTGTCGCGCGAGGTGGCGTTGAGCAGCTTGGGCAGGGCGCGCTCGGGGGTGTCGGCCTCGTCCACGGTGAGCCAGATCGAGCCGGTCCAGGCGCCGTCGGCGCCGAGGGCCATGCCGGCGGCGACCTGCCGGCCGCGGCCGATGCCGCCCGCCGCGAGGACGATGGTGTCCTTGCCGACGGCGTCGACGACCTCGGGGATCAGGACCATGGTGGACACGTCACCGGTGTGGCCGCCGGCCTCGGTGCCCTGCGCGACGATGATGTCGACGCCGACCTCGACCTGCTTGCGGGCGTGCCGGGCGTTGGAGGCCAGGCCGGCCACCTTGACGCCGTGCTGGTGGGCCAGCTCGACCACGTCCGCGGGGGGCGGGCCGAGGGCGTTGGCCAGCAGCGCGATCGGGTGCTTGAGCGCGACCTCGACCTGCGGCCGGGCGGTCTGGTCGGTCCAGCCGAGCAGGGCGCGGTTGGCGGTCTCGGTGGACGGCTCGACGCCGTGCTCGGCGAGGAGGTCCTCCAGGAACGTCCGGTGCTCCTGCGGGATCATGCCCTGGAGCTTGCCGAGGAGCTCGCCGGCGTCTCCCAGATCGGCGCCCTCGTACTTGGCGGGCATCACCACGTCCACGCCGTACGGCTTGCCGCCGACGTTCTCGTCGATCCATTTGAGCTCTAGCTCGAGCTCCTCGGGGGTGAAGTACAGCGCGCCAAGCACGCCCATGCCGCCGGCGCGGCTCACCGCCGCGACGACGTCGCGGCAGTGACTGAACGCGAAGATCGGGTACTCGATGCCGAATAGTTCGGTGACTCGTGTCCGCACATCCCGAACGATAGGCCCCCGGAACCCAAACTGCAACAGGTTCTATTTTGAGAAATCCGCTGCCTGGCTGTATTGAAGGTCACATTCGTTAGAACACGTACCACGAATGGCGCCGGAGCGCGCGAAAGACCCCGCGACCGGGCGGTCACGGGGTCGAGAACGAAGCGGGCCGGCGGTGTCCGCCGTCAGGGGTGCCTGACCGGCTGGTCGCTCGCGTGCGGCGGCGCCGCCTCGCCGAACTTGCCGTCGGAGCGGCGGACCGGGGTCTTGGGGGCCCTGGCCGCGTGCCGGTCGGCGAGCACGCCCACGATGGCGCCGAGCAGGAGCAGGATCACGCCGAGGAACAGCGAGCCCAGGGGGACGTACGTGCGCACCGCCGCGATCTGGAGGGCGGAGCTGTCGGCCTGCGAGATCAGGCTCTTCTCACCCGCCGCGGTGGTCCGCAGGTCGGCCTGCGCCACCGTCATCTTGCCCTTGCCGTCCGGCGTCTGCACGAAGCTGTGGATCGCCTGCCGCACCTTGATCGGCACCCCGGTGCGGGGGTCGACCCACTGGGTGATCGTCGACTCGAAGTACCGGTCGATCTTCTGGGCGGGCAGCTTCTTGGACAACCCCAGCCAGTCGGCCGGCATCTTGAAGTCGACCTTCTGCGTCTTGGTGACCGGGACCTGGCGGGTGAACTTGTACGCGGTGACGCCCTGGACCTCTTCGACCGCCTCGAAGCGCATCGGCACCTCCTGGCGGGTGGTCATGTCGAAGAAGGGATAGGTCTTCTTCTCCACGTTGGCCAGGGGGAAGAGCAGGCCGTAGCCGGTCATCCGCACGTTGGTGTCGCCGCCGATGTTGGTGCCGCAGCAGTCGACCAGCCGCGACGACCTGCGGTCGAAGGCGATCCGGTAGCCCTGGACCTCGATCATCTTGTCCGGGTGGGCCTTGTCGAAGATGTTGGTCGAGGAGTCCCAGACCGCGATGGCGTCGTTGCCCGCGTTGGCCCGCACGTCGCCGCGCACGGTGTTCTCGGCGACCAGCGTGACGCCCTGGCGCAGCTTGAGCGTCGCCATGTCGAAATAGGTCGCGTTCGGGGCCTCGAGCGACGTGCGCTGGTAGCGGTTGAGCGGCGCGACCACCAGCTGCTCGGCCACGTAGAACTTGACGAGGGGCGCCAGGGCCAGGAAGAAAGCCCCCAACACGACCAGGAGCAGGCCGATGTTGCGACGCATGTGAAACCTCCCGGCGGGCAACGTGTGGCGTTACCCTACAGGACCACCCAAACCCCCCGTCCAATAGGCCATTTTCCCAAAAGGTGCCCAGGTGAAGACCGGTATTCGCGTCCCGAGCCGCCGCTGGCTGGCGCTCGCCGCGGTGCTGCTCGCCACGTTCATGGACCTGGTGGACGTCACCATCGTGAACGTGGCGCTGCCGCGGATCCAGGACGACCTGGACGCGGGCTACGCCGCCGGGCAGTGGATGGCCGCGGTGTACGCGCTCGCCTACGCGCTGTTGCTGATCACGGGTGGGCGGCTCGGCGACATCGTCGGCCGCCGCCGGGTGTTCCTCGCCGGCATCGTGGGCTTCACGATCGCCTCGGCGGTCGCCGCCGCCGCGTTCACCCCGGGGATGCTGATCTGCGCGCGGGCGGCGCAGGGCGCGTTCGCCGGGATCATGGTGCCGCAGGCGCTGTCGGTGATCACGGTCCAGTTCGCGCCCGGGCGGGAGCGCACGCTGGCCTTCAGCCTGTACGGCGGGCTCCTCGGCGTGGCCCAGGTCAGCGGACCGATCCTGGGCGCCGTGCTGACCGAGCACGGCCTGCTGGGCTGGCGGGCGATCTTCCTCGTCAACATCCCGGTGGGCCTGATCGCGTTCGCCGGTGCCGCGCGGTGGATGGACGACTCACGGGCCGAGCCGCCGCCCCGCCTCGACCCGGTGGGCGTCGCGCTGATCAGCGCGGCGTCGCTGCTGCTGATGTTCCCGCTCGTCCAGGGCCGGGAGTACGGCTGGCCGTGGTGGTGCGCGGCCCTCCTCGTGGCCGCCGTGCCCGCCCTGCTGGCGTTCGCGGCGTACGAGCGGAGGCGGGAACGCCGGAACTCCGGGCCGCTCGTCCCGCCGCGGTTGTTCGCGCAGCGCTCGTTCACCGCCGGGCTCGTCCTGGCGCTGGCGCTGTTCGCCGGGGTCTCGGCGTGCTTCATCACGCTCACCTGGGGGCTGCAGTTCGGGCTGGGCTGGCCGCCGATGAAGGTCGCGCTGACCGGGCTGGCCTGGCCCGCCGGGGTCGCGTGCACGGCCCAGTACACCCACCGCCACGGCCACGCCCGCGCGCGCCGCCTGGTGGGCGCCGGCACCCTGGTCATGGCCGTCGCCCTCGCCGGGCTGAGCGTGCTCGTGGCGGTCGGCGAGCCCACCCCGGCCGCGATGGTGCCGTGGTTGTTCGCCGCGGGGCTCGGCATGGGCCTGGCCCTGCCGATCCTCGCGAACGCGGTGATCAGCGACGTGCCCGTCCACGACGCCGGGGCCGCCTCGGGCGTCTTCAACTCGATCACCCAGCTGGGCGGGGTGGCGGGCGTGGCCGCCGCCGGGCTGCTCTACTTCGCCGCCGCGCACGGGACCGCGGCGGCCGGGACGGCCTCGACCGCCGCCGCGCCCGACGGGACGGCGCGGGCGCTGGCGTTCAGCGCCGCGGCCTGCCTCGCCGCCGCCGCGCTCTCCGGCCTGCTACCGCGGAGTATCGCCTCGGACGACCCGGGCCGACTACCCTTCTCCGACACCGTCGAGACATCCGGGAGGCCGCGCTGACGAGGGCGAGCAGGGCGACGCGGGTGACCGTCGTGGTCCCGACCCGGAACTCCGCCCGCACGCTGGAGCGGTGCCTGGCCTCGGTCCGGGCCCAGACGTATCCGGTGGAGCTGATCGTGGTCGACAACGCCTCCACCGACGCCACGCCGCGGATCGCGGCGGCCCACGCGGACGTGGTGGCCGGGCACGGGCCCGAGCGCAGCGCCCAGCGCAACCACGGCTGGCGCACGGGCGGCGGCGAGATCGTCGTGTTCGTCGACTCCGACATGGTGCTGGAGCCCGAGATCGTCGAGCAGGCGGTCAAGATCTTCGTCACCGAGCCCGACCTCGGTGGCCTGGTCATCCCGGAGTTGTCGTTCGGCGAGGGGTTCCTGAGCCGCTGCCGCGCCGTCGAGAAGCGGGCCTACCTGGGCGACGAGACCGTCGAGGCGGCCCGGATCTTCCGGCGGTCCGCCCTGGAGGAGGTCGGCGGGTACGACGAGGGGCTCACCGCGTTCGAGGACTGGGACCTGGCCGACCGGGTGGCCGTGGCAGGGCCGCGCATCGGCCGGGTCACGGCGGTGGTGTGGCACGACGAGGGGCGCACGACGCTGCGTTCGGCGTTCCGCAAGCGGCACTACTACGGGCGCTGGCTACCGGCCTACCGGTCCCGCCCGCACGCCCGCTCGTTCGGCCGGTCACGCTCCGTGCGCGCGCTGCTGCGCGAAGGGTCGCCGCTGTCGGTCGCCGGGCTGGTGGCGCTCAAGTCCGCCGAGGCGCTGGGCCTGCTCACCGGCTCGCGCCGTACCCGTCGCACCCGCCACGACCGGCACGACGGGCCGGAGCGCGGCGGCTCGGATACCCTTCGGCCACCGTGACACTCGCAGCCCCCCGACCCCAGGCCGCCCGCGACGATCGGCTCCCCACGATCTCCGGGCACCACGCCGCGCTCGACGGCCTCCGCGCCGTGGCGGCGTTCGCGGTGCTGCTCTTCCACGTCGCGGCGAGCACCGGCTACCTCTCCCGGCAGGGCGCGATCCCCGCGCTGCTGTCGCGCGGCGAGATCGGGGTGCCGATCTTCTTCACGCTGTCGGGCCTGCTGCTCTACCGGCCGTGGGCCGCCGCGGCGCTCGGCATGCGCCCGCCGCCGGGCACCGGCTCGTACCTCTGGAAGCGCGCGCTGCGGCTGCTGCCCGCCTACTGGGCGCTGGTCGTGGTGACGATGTTCATGTACGCCGAAGACCACCTCACCGACGTGTGGACGTGGGTCAGCCTCGGCACCCTCACCTACAGCTACGACCCGCACCCGTGGTGGAACAACTACCTCGGCCCCAACGGGATGGGGCAGATCTGGAGCCTGACGGTCGAGGCCGCGTTCTACGTCGCGCTGCCCCTGCTGGCGTTCCTGCTGCGGGTGTGGGCCGGCCGGGCGGGCGACGACGTCGGCGCGCGCGCCCGGCGCCTGCTGTACGGCCTGGGCGGCTACGCCGCGATCTCCGGCGTCTACGCGCTCGGCGTCTCGTTCACGTCCAACGAGGGCTTCTACGGCAACTGGCTGCCACGCTACCTGGCCTGGTTCGGCGCCGGCATGGCGCTGGCCGTGCTGTCGGTCTGGGCGCACGCGGAGCGCGCGCAGTACGGCGGCGACGGGCCGGTCGCGCGGTTCTGCCGTACGGTCGGCGCCTCCTGGGGGATGTGCTGGGTGACGACGGCGCTCCTCTACTGCGTGGCCTCCACGCCGCTCACCGGCGTCTCCCGCTTCATCGCCGCCAGCGCGTGGACGACCGAGCTGCACATCGTGCTGTACGGCCTGGTCGCGCTGTTCCTGATCGCGCCGGTGGCGCTGGCCCCGGCCGACGACCCGGCGATGAGCCGCATCCTGGGCAACCGGGTGATGGCCTACCTGGGCAAGATCTCCTACAGCGTCTTCCTGTGGCAGTTCGTGGTCATCTACGTCTGGTTCGACGTGACCGACCACCCGCCGTTCACCGGCAACCTGCTGGTCGACATGCCGGTGTGCACGCTACTCACGATCGGGGTGTCGGCGGCGAGCTACCACCTGATCGAGAGTCCCGCCCGGCGTCTGGGAACCGGCCGGTGGCCGTCCGTTCGTCGCCGGAAAGCCGTCGGGGAGGGTCTCCCGGGGTGACGCGAACGGACGGGTGACCGCCGTCCAGCGCAGCTCGCCGAGGCCGGGCAGCCAGATGTCGGGCTCCCTGGACGCCGCCAGCATCGCGGCCAAATAGCCGACGACGACCAGCCCCAGCGCCTGCGGGGCCGCGTCGCGCAGCACGTCCGGCACGATCCCCTCGTCCCCGCGCTGCGTCAGCCACGTCCCGGCGGACACGCACACCCCGGCCGCCAGCATCGGCGCCGCGACCACCCAGGCCGACCGCCACCAACGCGCGGGCCCGGACGAGCGCCGCTGCGCCCACAACGTCACCATCGCCACGGCCGCGGTCACTCCCAGCCCTGCGAAGCCCCCCAGCCAGAACCCGAGCGCACCGGCCAGGCCCAGCGCCGCCAGGCGCGCGATCACCCCCGGAGCGCGGGCCGGGGACGCCGGCGCCGGTGCCGCCGCGGGCGCCTCCCGCCGCCGCCAGAACGCGACGACGAAGAGCAGGATGAGCAGGTTGAGCCCGGCGAAGAGCGCCAGCCGGTAGAGCCCGTCGGGCTCGTACCTCAGCTTGACCACGCCCGAGGTGCCCGCCGGGACCTCCCAGGCCTGCCGCCAGCCGTCCAGGCGGACGGCGCGCAGCCCGCGCCCGTCGACCTCGGCCTTCCAGCCGGCGTTGTGGTTCTCGTTGACGACCAGGTAGGAGCGGGCCGCGGCGTCGACCTCCACCTCGCGCGAGCCCTTGTCCCAGCTCCGGACGTCGACCGGCGCGCTCGCCTGGGGCGTGGCCGCGGCCAGCCGGCCGCCCGGGTCGACCACCATCGAGTCGACCCGGTAGGCGGTGCCGCCGGCGCCCAGCCGGTTGTCGCCGGCCGCGATCCGCACCGGGCCGCAGGTCTGGAACTTCATGAGCCGCCCGCCCAGCACGTCGTCCACGGTGCCGGTGAGCTTGCTCTGGTAGGCGACGCCGTTGACGCGGACGGTCGGCCCGTACCCGCACTGCGTGGTGAACGGCTTGAAGCCGGACGCGGTCAGCGGCGCGACGCCGGGCACGGTCACGTCGCTGATCTGGAGGGGCACCTGCGAGGACGTGAACTTGAGCGTCACCCGGTCGGTCCGGATCGGCTGGAACCGCAGCGTGCCGTCCTTGTCGACCAGCCCCTCCCGGACGTCGCCGTCGACGCCGGTCACGGTGACCCGCAACGCCGCCCGCGCCCCGGCCGGGCGGACGAAGGTGAGCTGCCGCAACGTCGCCGCCCGGCCCCACCCGATCTTGAGCGTGGGGGCGCGGTCGTCGCCCGCGGCCAGCCAGGTCGTCGCGGGGTCGCCGTCGAACGCCGACCGCGCCGACCCGGGGACCTCGCGCGTCCAGGCCGAGCTCGCGGTGACGACGTTCTTCGAGCCGAACCGGGTGAGCCGGTCGATCAGGGCCGGGTCGTTCAGCACCGCCGACCCGGTGACCGTGGCGGAGCCGGCGGCCGGCGCCGTGAAGAGCCGGTTGAAGGTGTTGCCCTCCTCGTCGCCCTTGCCGAGGTCGGGCGAGCACACCCAGCGGGACGAGCCGCGCAGGCACTCCGAGCGCGGCGGCACCGACCGCGCCATGAGCTGCGCGGCCGGCTGCGAGGTGGACGACTGCGAGGTGGACGACTGCGAGGTGGACGACACCGAGGGCATGCGCAGGTAGCGGGCCGGCCGGAGCCCGGGGACGGTGAGCTCGGAGATCGCCACGCGGGCCGCGGCGGGCGACACCGGCTCCCTGGCCAGCTTGAGGACGCGGACGCGCAGCCAGTTCGTCGGGCCGGCGGGCGCCCGCAGCCGCTGCGGCTCCGCCGTGGGCCGGAGGTCCTGCTCGACCTTGCCCGCCTGCGTCTCGACCGCGACCCTGGTGGGCGAGGGGCCGAGGAAGTCGTTCTGGAGGAACGACACGTCCACGCCCGTCGCGCCCGGGTCCCGCGCCTCGGTGAAGTCGACCCGCAACCACTGCCGCACCGGGCCGTTCCAGCCCCCGGTCGTCCAGTGCGTGCGCGGGTCGCCGTCGAAGGCGGCCGACGGCAGGGCGCCCGGGTCGTCGAATCCGGTCAGCGCGCTGGGATCGGCGGCCGACGTGGACGCGCCGACGCCCTTGACCCCCTCGTACACGGCGGTGGTGCGGTAGCGCAGCCACGCGCGCTCCTCCGGGTCGGCGCCCTGGCCCCGGGTGTCGGAGCGGGTGCCGCCGGCGGTCTTGGTCGGCGAGATCTGGCTGCGGATCTCGCCGAGGTTGCGGTCACGCCAGCGCAGCGCGTCGGAGGCGACCCGTTCGGCCGGGGCCGCCGGGTCGTCGTCGCCGAGCAGCACCGGGCGGCCCTTGAGCGCCCCGTTGTCGGCCAGCGAGAGCAGCCCTTCCGGCGCCCCGTACAGCCGGACGGCCTGGCTCGCGTCGAGCAGGCTGACGACGTCGTCCGCCTCGCCGACCTCGTAGATCTCGACCGGCGCGTACTGCTGGTCGAACGAGCCGACCGCCTCGTCGTGGCCCCATCCGCCGACCGGCTGGTCGCCGAACGCCGCCACCCGCTTGATGCCGGGCGAGGTCTCCAGGGCCTGGTGCACGCGGGCGGGCCAGGCGCCGCGCAGATCTCCCCGGGCCAGGTCGTTGCGGACGAGCAGGTAGCGCACGCCCATCCGGCCCAGCACCTCGGTCAGGCCGGCCGAACCGCGCCCGGCCGACACCCGCTGGTCGATCGCGTCCATGAGCCGCGCGTAGCCCGGGGAGCCCTGCGGGACCAGCTGCCGGGCGCCCCAGCGCGTGCTGAGCAGCGGCTGCACGATGTCGTCCATCGGGCGGCCCCAGGTGTACTCGCCGAAGCGCGCGCCCGGCACGGCCAGCACCGCCTGCTGCCCGGCCCGCCCGTTCAGCCAGTCGGCCGCCTGCCGCCAGTACTGCGGGACGGCCGGGAAGTCGCCGTTGCCCGCCAGGCCGTTGGTGAGGGCCGGGAACGACACCGCGGCGAGCGTCGCCGAGGCCACCGCGACCAGGCTCAGCCGGGCCCGCGGCCGCCGCAGCGTGCGCGGCAGATGCGCCAGGCCCAGGGCCAGCGGCAGGCGGACCAGGCCGTCGAACTTGTAGAGGTTGCGCAGCGGCGCCAGCGGCCCGTCCAGCAGGTCGCGCATCGGCGCGGCCAGCGGGCTCTCGATCCGGCTCGCGTGCCCGGCGGCGATGATCGCCACGCCGGCCAGCAGGACGAGCAGCAGGAACGTGCGTTCGGGCAGGTCGCGGCGGGACAGCCCGGCCAGCCCGAGGGCGGCCAGCGCGGCGGTGACGACGATGAGGACGGTGCCGGTGGACAGGTGGAAGCCCACCGGCAGGGACGCGTCCAGGTAGTTGATCCAGCGTTCGGTGCCCCGGAACACCTCCGCGATCCCGGTGGACGCGGTCGTCGTGTCGGACTTCTCGGTGTAGCCGAGCCAGGAGAAGCCGTAGCGGCCGGTGAGCACCAGCGGCGCCAGCCACCACCCCACCGCGCAGGCGACGGCCGCGCACCACAGGACGAACAGCCGGATCCGGCCCGGCGTGCCGCGGCGGCGGGTCAGCAGGTAGAGCGCGGGCACGGCGAGCACCGCGATCGTCGCGGTGCCGTTGATGCCGCCGCACAACGCCACGGCGACGCCGGACCGGGCGGCGGCCCGGAGGCGCGCCCCGCGCCCGTCGGGGACCGCGACCAGCGGGATGACGATCCACGGCAACATGGCCAGCGGGAGGTACTCCCAGGAGTTCTGGCCGAGCGCCGACAGGCCGTGCGGCCCGAGCGCGTACGCCATGGCGCCGATGAGGCGGGTGACCGGGCCGCCGACGCCGAACGTCTCGGCCAGCCGCCGGGCGCCGAGGAACGCGGCGCACAGCAGCAGCGACAACCACAACCGCTGGGTGATCCAGGCGGGCAGGCCGATCAGGTCGCCGAGGGCGTAGAACGGGCCCATCGGGAAGAAGTAGCCGGCCGCCTGGTTCTGCAGCTGGCCGAACTGCTGGTGGTCCCACAGGTGCAGCGCCCGGCCGAGGAACCCGAACGGGTTGACCGCCATGTCGATCTTGGTGTCGGCCAGGATGCGGCCCGGCCGGGTCGAGGTGACCAGGACGACCAGGGCGAGGCAGCAGACCGCGGCGCGGAACCGTTCGCGCAGCCGCTCGTCGAGACCGCCCCCACCGGGCTTGCCGGCACCAGGCCGGCCGTCGCGGGACGGGCCGTCACCGGATCGGGCGGGACGGTCACGGTCGGCGTCGGTCAGGCGGCTCGCCAGCCGGTCGATCCACGCTCCCGCGCCGGTCGCCGCCATGCCGTTCGTGCCTCCTCCCTGCGCCGAACCCATGATCGTCCGCGGATCGGGTGCGGCTCAGCGGGCCGGATCCGCGTCGGGACGGCCGAGCAGCCGTTCCGCCGGGGTCGCGATCCGCGCGTCGAGGGCGTCGCCGTGGGCGCGGAACAGCTCGTCGCGTACCGGGCCCTCGACGACGCGGGGGTGCTCGTCACCGTACCCGCGCACGACGTGTGCGTCGGCATCGTCGCTGGCGCTGGTCCCCATCCGGACGGAGGCGGCGATCAGCTCGCCCATGCGGTCGGCGGTGCGGGCCCAGTCGAACTCCCCCGCCCAGTCACGGCAGTCGGCGGCGATCCGGGCGCGGCGGGACGGGTCGTCCAGCTCCTTGAGCGCCCGTTCGACGGTGTCGGCGAGCCCCTCCTCCCCGGCGGGGACGAGCCAGCCGGTCACGCCGTCGCGGATCGCGTCGCGCAGGCCGTCCACGTCGTAGGCGACGGTCGGCACGCCGAGCACGGCGGCCTCGGCGACGCACAGGCCCCAGCCCTCGCCCTGGGAGGCGCTCAGGTGCAGGTCGGCGCGGGCGACCAGGGCCGCCTTCTCCTCCTCGGAGACGAAGCCGTGCAGGACGACCGTGCCGTCGAGGCCGCGCGCGGTGATCTCCGCGGCGAGCCGGTCGTGCTCGGGTCCGCGTCCGACGACGCCCACCCGCAGGCCGGGGAACCGGGGCAGCAGCCGCTCGGCGAGGTCGAGCACCCGCTCCACCCGCTTGTGCGGCACCAGCCGGGTCACGCAGACCAGCTCCGGCGCCCCCGCCCGCTCCCCCGCCTGGACGAACCCGGCCTGAGCGGGATCCGCCTGAGCGGAATCCGCCTGAGCGGGCTCCGCCTGGACGGGCTCGGCCGGGACCGTGACGCCGACGGGCACCAGGTACACCGGGCCCTTCCAGTCCAGCCGCTCGCGCAGCGCGGTGAGCGTGGTGAGGGAGATGGCCGTGCAGGCGTGCCGCCGGTAGGTCCGGCGCGCGACCGGGCCTTCGAGCATCCGGCCGACCCAGGCGAGCCAGGCCGGGAAGTACAGCCCGAACTGCTCGTCGTGCACATGGAAGATCGAGCAGAAGACCGGCACCCGGCGCGGCAGCACCCAGGGCGTGAAGAACGGGATGCCGTTCTGGCAGTCGATCACCGCGTCGAACCGGCGCCGGCGGAGCAGCAGCCAGAGGAGCACCAGCGGGTAGACGGTGAAGCGCCCGCCCGTACGGACGAAGTCGACACCTTCGACCCGTTCGCGGCGGCTCTGCAACCCGGCCCGGCAGGTCAGGTAGGTCACGTGGGCGCCGCGCGCGGCCATGCGCCGGGCCAGCTCCCACGCGTACCGCTCGGCACCCCCCGCCTGGGGGTGCCAGGGATCCCGCCAGTTGACGATCGCCAGCCGGCGGCCTGCGACGCCGCCGGTCATCCCGGTCCGGTCCGGCTGGTCTCGGTGACGGGGAACGCGGGCGCGACCGGGAGCGGCGCCCGCTCCGGCGCCGGGCGTTCCGGGCGGACGGCCACCGCGCGGGCGGCGTCGAACCTGATCCGGGCCAGGTCGCGCAGGCACGAGAAGGAGTGGCGGCGTACCGAGAACGTGGTGCCGGGGACGTCGCGCCACTCGACCGGCAGGTCGGTGATCGCGGCGCCGCGGCGGGCGCAGTGCATGAGCAGCTCGACGTCGAACGCGAAGCCCGTGGTGCGCAGGTCGGTCGCGGCGGCGCGGGCCAGCGGCCCGGCGAAGAACTTGAAGCCGCACTGGGTGTCGGTGACCCCGCCCGCCAGGTCGCGGATCAGCCGGTTGAACGTGACGGCGCCGAGCTTGCGCAGCGGGTGGCTGTAGTCCTCCACCTGCGACCGCGGGTGGCGCCGGGAACCGACCACGACCGGGTGCCCGGCGCGCAGCAGGTCGACCACGGCGCCCAGGGCGTCGAGGCCGGTCGCCATGTCGGCGTCGCAGAACCCCGCGTAGGGGGCGCCGGTGGCCAGCAGTCCGGTCCGTACGGCGGCGCCCTTGCCCCGCTGGGCGCACTCGACCAGCCGGACCGGGACGGGCCCGGACCAGGCGCGGGCGATCTCGGGGGTGGCGTCGTCGCTGGCGTTGTCGACCACGATGATCGCGGTGGGGAACGGCAGCGCGCACAGTGCCGCGCTCAGCCGGGCCAAGCCGTCCGGAAGGCGGGCCGCCTCGTTGTACGCGGGGACCACGATCTCCAGAAGGGTGGGATCGGGGGTGTTCATGAGACCTCTGCGCCCGGGAGGGCGTCGGTCACCGAGTGCCGTAGTTGTAGAGCGGCTTGATGACGGGGTCGTTCTGGGAAGCGTTCGACACCTGGACGACGAGGACGGACGCGAGGGCGGCCAGAACGACGCCGACCACGGCCGCGATCGCAATGCGCATCAGGGGGCCCTTCCACGTAGGGGGTGTCGGAAGTAGGTGGTAAGCGTACTGGCTGGTACGAAAAATGACCAGAGAATCACCCCTATCACGATCGACCACGCCAGCACCGCGGACCACACGGGCGCGCCCCCGTCACTCGCCTCCGCCGGGTCGTCGATGCGGTAGAGGACCAGGTCGGGGTCGTCGAGGACGAGGCTCGCCCCCGCCAGGCGGGCCCGCACCGGGTTGCCGGGGCCCGTCTCGGCGTCCAGCGCCACGTACCTGACGCCCGCCGCGCGCAGCGCCTCGGTCAGCGGCGCCGCCGACCGCACCGCCGCGTCCAGCCGCCGGGCGCGCGGGTCCTCGGCGGTGATCGTCGTCGGGCCGATGATCACCGCGTCGCTGACGATCACCCGGCGGTCCAGGTAGCGCGGCAGCGCGTCCAGGCTGGTCCGCCCGCCGTTCCAGGGGTACGAGCGGTAGGTGGCCCACGGGAGGACGAGGACGTCACCGGGCACCCGGTCGGCCCGGACGGTCTCCCGGGCCTTCGCCCACGCCGCCGGGTAGTCGATCGCCGCGAACCGCCCGGCCGCCCCCCACGCCAGTGTCGGCAGCAGGAAGATCGGAGCCACCACGGCGAAGATCGCCAGCACGGCCCCCGCCGTCTCCGTCCGCGACGCGCTCCTCGCCGCGCCACCGGTCTCCGCCGATCGCCCGGCGGCACCGGTCTCCGCCTCCGCCCCGGCCGCCGTCCCGGCGGTAGCGGCCTTCGGCCGGGTGACCCGTTCGACCAGCACGCCGAGCCCGGCGGCGACGAGCACGGCCAGCGGCGCCACGTACTGCTGCCCGTCCCGCAACACCGCGAAGCCCGGCCAGAGCTCGATCATCCAGCGCAGCAGGCCCGGCACGACCGCGCCCAGGGCGGCCAGCACGAACCCGATCGCCGCCGCGAGGGCGAGGCCGCGCGTCCACGCGGTCCGGCACCACCGGCCGTACGCGACGACCGCCGCGATCACCAGCAGCGCCCACGCGGCGGCGGTGACCGGCGCGCCGTAGCCGGCCGGGACCGTCTCGCCGTTCCACGCGCCGCCCAGGAGCAGGAGGCTGCCCACAGCGCCGAACGGGGTGTCCGCGCGCGCCGCGAAGGCGTCCACGCCGGCGGCGTCGCCGGGCATGCCGGCGGGCCGCAACCACCCGGTCACCAGCCACGGCAGGCTCAGCACGACCAGCGCGGCCGCCGTCCGCGCCAGCGCCCGGCCCCGCTCGCGGCCGGCCACCGCCGCCACCGAGAGCGCGGCGAGCGCCGAGATCGCGATGGCCGCGAAGCCGCCGATCGCCGCCGGGATCAGGACGCGGACGAGCCGCCGCCCGCCGCCCGGTTCGGCCGCCCGGGCCGCCGCGCCCACCACCCAGGGCAGCGCCGCGTACCCGAGCAGGAAGGCCCAGTGGCCGAGGAGCAGCCGCTCGGCGACGAAGGGGTTCCAGGCGTAGAGCACGCCCGCGGCGAGCCGGGGCGCGAGCCGCTGCGAGGGCACCAGCGACGCGGCGGACGTGCAGGCCATCACGAAGATCGCCAGCAGGACCAGCTTCTGCACGAGCCCGGCCGGGAGAACGGTGGCGAGCGCGGTCACGAAGGCGTCGCTCGGCACGTGCCGCGGCACCGTCCCGGTCAGCCCGAAGGTCATCTTCGTGAACACCGGGTCGGGCACGAACACCATGTCGTAGGACAGCAGGAAACCCGGCGCGAGGCCCGGCCCGATCGCCAGCAGCCCCAGCACCACGCCGGTGATCGCGGCCACCCCGTGCCGCCCGCGCCCCATCATCGCGCTTGGACGCTACCCGATCACCGCGGGGCGTCCGGCACCGCCGATGAGTTTCGTCGGTGGGACGAGTCGGCATTCACGAGACGAGGAAGGGAGCCGGCATGCCCGAAAGCAGCCTGAAGGTGCCGGGCGCGACGCTGCGCTACGAGGTCCGGGGGGACGGGCCGGTGCTGGTGCTGATCCCCGCGGCGTTCATGGGCGGCGGCGCGTTCGAGGCGGTGGTGCCCCGGCTGGCGGCGGACTACACGGTCGTCACCTACGACCCCCGCGGGCTCGGCCGCAGCACGGCGGACGGCACCGGCGCGATGCCGGTGGAGACCCTGGCCGACGACGTGTGGCGGCTGATCAGGGCGGTCACCGACGGGCCCGCGTACGTGTTCGGCACGAGCAACGGAGCGATCAACGGGCTGAGCCTGGCGGCCCGTCACCCGGACGCGGTGCGCGTGCTGGTGGCCCACGAGCCGCCCGTCGTCGAGCTGCTGCCCGAGCGGGCCGTCCACCACGCCGAGGCCGAGAAGGTGATGGCCGCCTACGCGAGCGACGGGCCGATCGCCGCGATGCGGACGTTCATGGTCGGGGCCGGGTTCGCCGAGGACGCCGGGGGCGACCCCGAGCCGTGGATGCTGATGATGGAGAAGGACATCGACGTCTTCTACGGCCGGATCTACCCGGAGCTGCGAGGGCACGTGCCCGACATCGCGGCGCTGCGCGGCGGCACCGCGAAGGTCGCGATCGCGGTCGGCGCCGAGGCGAAGGGAGAGATCGCCCACCGGTCGGCGGAGGCGCTGGCCGAGCGGCTGGGAACGGAGGTCGTCGGCTTCCCCGGCGACCACGGCGGCTTCGCGCAGGACCCGGAGGCGTTCACGGCCGCTCTGCGGAGGGCCGTGGGGCCGGCCTGAGCTCGCCGGCCCGCCGCTGGAAGATCGCCCGCTCGCGGTCGTTGCGGGTCATCGCGGCGGCGCGTTCGAACTCCGCCCTGGCCTCGGCGGTCCGGCCGAGTTTGGCGAGCAGGTCGCCGCGGGCGGCCGGCAGCTGGGCGTAGCCGTCGAGCGCGAGGCCGTCGAGGATCTCCAGGCCCCGCTCCGGGCCGTACGCCATGCCGACGGCGATCGCCCGGTTGAGCTCGACGACCGGCGAGGGGGCGGCCCGGCCGAGGATCTCGTAGTAGGCGGCGATCGCCGTCCAGTCCGTGGCCTCGGGGGTGCGGGCGCGGGCGTGGCAGGCGGCGATCGCGGCCTGCACGGTGTACGAGCCGATCCGGCCCGGCAGCGCCTCGGCCCGTTCGAGCGCTTCGAGGCCGCGGCGGATGAGCAGGTGGTCCCAGCGGGCCCGGTCCTGGTCGAGCAGCAGGACGGGCTCGCCGGAGGGCGAGGTGCGGGCGGGCAGCCGCGACGCCTGCAACTCCATGAGCGCCACCAGGCCGTGCACCTCGGGCTCGGCCGGGACGAGCCCGGCCAGCACCCGTCCCAGGCGGAGCGCCTCGTCGCAGAGCGCCGGGCGGGCCCAGTCGGCGCCCGCGGTCGCCGCGTACCCCTCGTTGAAGACCAGGTAGACGACCTCCAGGACGGAGCCGAGACGGGCCGGGAGGTCGGCCGGCGCGGGCATCTCGAAGCGCACGCCCTTGGCGGCGAGCGTGCGCTTGGCCCGCAGGACGCGCTGCCCGACGGTCGGCTCGGACGTCAGGAACGCCCGTGCGATCTCGTCGGTGGTCAGCCCGCAGAGCAGGCGCAGCGTGAGCGCGACCCGCGCCTCCCTGCCCAGCACCGGGTGGCAGGCCATGAAGATCAGCTGGAGCAGGTCGTCGCCGATGGGATCGTCGAGTGCCTCGTCCAGGTCGGGTTCGTGCGGCGCGGGCAGCCGGTGGCCGAGCTCCTGGAGCTTGCGCTCGTAGGTGGCGCGGCGCCGGACGAGGTCGATCGCGCGGTGCTTGGCGGTCGACATCAGCCAGCCGCCCGGGTTGGGCGGGACGCCCTTGTCCGGCCACTGTTCGAGGGCGATGACGAACGCGTCCTGGGCGAGCTCCTCGGCGAGGCCGACGTCGCCGACCATGCGGGTGAGCGTCGCGATGATCCGCGGCGACTCGATCCGCCAGACGGCCTCGACGGACGGGTGCACGGATCCCCGTGAACCCGGCGAGTCGGTCGAATCGGTGGCCGCCATGACCACCGATTCAACCACTCGCCGGGTTCGGCGGCCTAAAGGGCCGGGGCGGCCGGCCCGGCGGTCACTGGAAGTCCTCCGGGCCGAAGATCTGGAGCACCTCGCACTCGCCCGCCCAGCCCGGCCACAACTCCTGGTGCAGCCGCATGAAGCGGGTGCACCACTCGACGGCCTCCTCCTTCGAGCGCACCTCGTAGACCGCGTAGCTGATCATTTCCTTGGACTCGGCGAACGGGCCGTCGGTGACGCTCAGGCTCCCGTCCGCCACGTCGATCCGCGCGCCGAGCGCGCTGGGCGCCAGCCCGCCCTGGTCGAGCAGCACCCCGGCCTTGGCCGCGTCCTCGCCGAGCTTCATGATCTCCGCCATCAGCTCCGGCGGCGGCGGGGTGGCCGGGCGGCTGTCACGCATGACCGTCAGGTAGCGCATCTCGTTCTCCTCCGTATCGAGGACCCCGTCTTTCGAGGTCCTTGCCGATACCTCGAACGGGCGACGGCGGATCCGACACCCGGCGGAGAATTCTCCCGGGAAATTTCCGGATCACGCCTCGGGGTCGCGCGGCAACCCGAGGATCCGTTCGCCGATCACGTTGAGGTTGACCTCCGTCGTACCACCGCCGATCGTCATCGCGCGCGAGGCGAGCAGGTAACGCGTCCACCTGCGGCGCAGGTCGGAGCGCCAGCCGCCGGTCAGCGCCCCCTCCGGGCCGAGGAGCGTGAAGCCGTACTCGGTGATCTGCTGGCCGTGCTCCATGGCGACCAGCTTGCGGACGTTGGCCGTCGCACCCGGGTCGGTGCCCGACAGCTGCTTGAGCGTCGCGCGGAGGCCGAGGAGGGCGAACGCGTGCTCGTCGCAGGCGAGGCGGCCGAGGGCGTCGCGGACGAGCGGGTCGCCGGCCAGGCCCAGCCCGGTGGCGAGCTCGACCAGCTTGGGCAGGTCGCCGCCGAGCTGGAACGAGCTGGTCAGCCCGACCCGCTCGTTGGCCAGCGTGTTGCGGGCGACGCGCCAGCCCTGGTCGACCGGGCCGACGACGCGGTCGTCCGGCACGAAGACGCCGTCCAGGAAGACCTCGTTGAACACCGCGTCGCCGGTGCACTCGCGCAGCGGGCGGATCTCGATGCCGGGCGCCGACATGTCGACGAGGAAGTAGGTGATGCCGTCGTGCTTGGGCCGGTCGGGGTCGGTGCGGGCGATGCAGATCCCCCACTGGGCCTCCCGGGCCAGCGACGTCCAGATCTTCTGGCCGGTGATCTGCCAGCCGCCCTCGACCCGTTCGGCCCGGGTGGTCAGCCCGGCCAGGTCGGACCCGGCGCCCGGTTCGCTGAACAGCTGGCACCAGACGATCTCGCCGCGCAACGTCGGCGGCAGGAAACGTTCCTGCTGCTCGGCCGTGCCGTACTGGACGAGCGACGGCACCACCCAGGCGGCGATCATCAGCGGCACCGGCCGTACCTTCGCGGCCTTGAGCTCCTGCTGGATCACGATCTGCTCCAGCGGCCCGGCCGCCTTCCCCCACGGCTCGGGCAGGTGCGGCACGACCCAGCCGCCCGCGGCCATCGCGGCGCGCTGCTCCAGCGGTTCGAGCGCGGCCAGCTCGGCGACCCGCGCCCGGATCCCGGTGCGGAGCTCCTCGGCGTCCGGCCCGGTCAGCTCGATGGTCATGGGGCGGCGGACGCCCTCGACGGCGAGCGCGGCCACCTCGGCGTGCGCGGCGGACGTCCGGCCGAGGAGGGCGCGCAACGTCAGCGCGCGGCGGTAGATCAGATGGGCGTCGTGCTCGAACGTGTAGCCGATGCCGCCGTGGACCTGGACGTTGCCCTCCGCGCACTCGACGGCGGCGTCGGCGGCGAGCGCGGCGGCGACCCCGGCCGCGTAGGCGCGCTGCCGTTCGTCCGGCTCGGTCAGCGAACGCGCGGCGTCCCAGACGGCGGCCCGCGCACGCTCGAGGGAGACGAGCATGCGGGCGCACTTGTGCTTGACGCCCTGGAACTGGCCGATCGGGCGGCCGAACTGCTCGCGCAGCTTGGCGTACGCCACGGCCTCGTCCAGCGCGCGGCCGGCGACGCCGCACGCCTCCGCGCCGAGCACGACCACGGCGAGCGCGTGCGCGTGCTCCCCCGTGACGCCGGCCAGGACGTGTCCGGCGGCGACGTCCGCCACGGTCACCGAGCCGGTGGGCCGGGTGAGGTCGAGCGCCTCCAGCGGCTCGACCGCGGCGTCCGCGGAGTCGACGACCGCCCAGCGTCCGTCGTCGAGGGGCAGCACCAGCAGGTCGGCGAGCTGCGCGCCGAGCACCGGGCCGGCCGTTCCCGAGACCCGGCCGCCGGTCTCGGCCAGCGCGCCGGTGAGCGCCACCGCGGCGGTGCGGGACCCGTCGGCGAGTCCGGGCAGCAGATCGCCCCTGGCCTTGTCGTCGCCGCCCGCGGCGATGAGCGCGGCGGCCAGGACGGCCGGGGTGTACGAGCCGGGTGCGAGCGAGCGGCCCAGCTCCTCCAGTGCCACGGCCTGATCGAGGAGGCCGAAGCCCTGGCCGCCGTGCTCCTCGGGGAGGTGCAGGCCCAGCAGCCCCTGCGCGGCCAGCGCCGGCCAGAACTCCGGGCGCCGCGGCTCGTCGCCGCGGTCGGCGGCCTCGACCGCCGTCCGGACGACCGCCGGCGTGATGTGCCGGGCCGCGAACCCTCGTACGGACGCCGCCAGCGCCTCGTGCTCCTCGGTCAAGCCGATCGCCATGACACGCACCTCTCCTCGGGTGGGCCACAGCTTATTAGAACGAGATTCGGTCACGCCCAGAGCATGGCGACCACCACGCCCAGCATGAGGACCGCGAAGACCCCGACGACCGCGGCCGTCATCAGGTCCTGCCGCCGGAGCGTCTCCGCGGAGATCTCGCTCACCGGCCGCCTGGGCCTGGACCCGGGCACGGACCCGGGATCGACCTCGGACGCGGCTTCGGGTACGGATTCGGCTTCGGGTACGGATTCGGGTTCGGGTTCGGGTTCGGGTTCGGGTTCGTCGTGCGGTTCGAGGCGTTCGCGGGCGATGCTCGGCGCCTCGGGATCGGCGGCCGGGACGGGCATCACCCCGGCTTCGGGCGCCGGTTCGGAGGCCGTTTCCGGCGCGGGTTCGGGAGCCGGGCCGGCGGCCGGATCGACGGGAAGGCCGTCGGTGCCGAGGACCGGGAGCGGCCCGGTGGGCATGTCGTCGGGAGAGTGATCTTTCCGCACCACACGGGGCAGATTAAGGGAAACATCACCTAACGCGCACAGTTCACAACGGAACGCCGCGACGGTCAGGACCGGAACACGAACGGCGGCCCGCGGAACAGCCGCGGGGCCGCCGTCACGCCGTGCCCGGCTAGCGGGCCACCTTGAGCTGCGTCATGAACTGGTTGAGGTCGGGCCACATCTTGCGGTGGGTGTTGGGCATGGACGCGAACACCACCGCCGGGGCCTTGCGCCCGGTGTCGATGACCGCCGCCACCACGACCTCGCCGGTGGCGCGCACGCCGGCGCGCTTGTAGGTGAGGTACGAGGCGATCAGCCAGCCCTTGCGGCCGTCGACCGTCAGCTCCTGCGAGGCCAGCGGCGCCTTCTTGTGCGGGAAGGCGTAGTAGTTCTGCTCGAACCCGAGGGCGGCCAGGCCGGTGATCTGCTTGATGCTGTCCGGGCCCTTGTAGGAGGCCTGCAACGTCGGGATCAGCGTGCCGGTCAGCAGCTGGCCGTACCACATCTGCCCGCCGCGCTTCTCGGTCACGACGATCTGCTGACCGGACCAGCCGGTCACGCCGAGCTTGTTCTTCTTGGTCGGCACCACCCAGGGGGCGGCGAGCCGCGGGTAGGACAGGCCCGAGTGCGGGTCGCTCACCCGGCCGAGCATCCGGCTCGGCCGGCCGGCGAAGCGCGCGAGCGCCTTGTCCGGGGGAAGCTCGACCTTCGGCACGTCCTGCGCGGGCGGCTTGTTGCCCGCCGGGCCCTGGTCGTTGTCGGACGGCGCGGCGCCGCCGCCGTCGCGGCCCTTGAGGAGGTAGACGCCGCCGGCCGCGAGCAGGGCCACCACGAGCAGCCCGACACCGCCGAAGAGCACCAGCCGGGAACGGCTCCCCTCGTCGTCGAGATGGTCGCGGCCGGACCTGGGCGACGGCGCGGGCGGTGTGGACGGCGTGGACGGTGTGGACGGTGTGGGCGCCGCGGGGCCGACGGACTCCTGCACGGGGGCCGCGGCCTGCTCGTTCGCGTACCGGTCGTCGGAACGCCGGTCGTCCGAGCGCTTGTTGTCCGAGCGCTTGTCGTCCGAGCGGGACCGGCCGAACCGGCGCTTGCCTTCGGCGCCCTTGCCGAGCATCGCGTCGGCGGAGTCCTCGTCCTGCATCCAGTCGGGCATCTGCCAGTTGCCGGAACTCGGCTTGCCCGGCTTGCCCGGCGTCGCGGGCCCGGTCGGCGTGACGTACAGATCATCGCCACCGCCACCGCCACCGGCCTGGCCGTCGAACAGCGAGCCCTCCCAGGCCTGCTGCCCACCGGCGGCGGGCCGTTCGCCGTAGGCGTCCGCGTCGGACTCGGCGGGAACGGGCGGCTGCTCGGCGGCCACCGGAGCGACCTTGATGTCGTCGGCGGCGGGGGCCTCGGTCTCCGCGAACGGCTCGGCCTGCCCGTTGCCGGATGCCCAGGCCTCGGGCTCAGGGGCCGGGGACTCCCAGGTCTCCGTGGCCGGGGCCGGGGACTCCCAGGTCTCGGGCAGCGCGGTCTCGGGCAGCGCGGTCTCAGGCAGCGCGGTCTCGGGCGTCACGGTCTCGGGCGTCACGGCCTCGGACACCGCGGGCCGCTCCGTCTCAGGCGCTGTCTCAGGCGCTGTCTCAGGCACCGTCTCAGGCACCGTCCGGGGAGCCACTGCCTCGGGCGCCGCCGCCTCAGGGGCCGCCGTCTCGGGCGCCACGCTCTCGGGCGCGCCCGCCTCGGCCTCGGGTCCGGTGGTCTCGACCTTGCCCCAGACGTCGTGCGGGGGCAGGGCGCCGGGGTCGGTCTCGATCTCGGCCTCTCCGTTCGCCGGTGCGGGGACCCCGACCTCGGGCATCTTGGCCTCGGGGAACGTCATCCTGACCGGGATCTCCCCGGCCGGGTCGCCCTCGTCCTGGCCGGTCTCCCGGCTGCGGTCGGCGGCCTCATCGCTCATCTCGGTCCAGCGCATGACGCGCTCCCCCTGATCGGACATGCGGCACACGTTACGCGAAGATCAGCATTTGCGGACCGGCCGGTAATCACGCTCAGGACACATCTTTCTATCGCCTCAGCGATGTCCAGGAGTTCCATGCTCACCCCCTGTGACCAGCGGATTGATCGCAAGACGCTCCCTGGCCAGCAGGGTCCCGCCCGCCACGGCGCCCGGCATCGCGAGCACGGCGCCGAAGGGGATGAGGAAGACCACAAAGGTGGCCGCGCCGAATCCCACCGCGAGCATCCGGTTCTGTTTGAGGATCGCGAACCTCTGCTTGCGGCGGATGCCGCGGCGCTCCAGCGCGATCGAGGTGAGCTCGCCCGCGAGAAAGTAACCGGAAACACACGCCGCGACGACCGGGACCACGGTCTGGCCGACGATCGGGATGAATCCGCACACGAAAAAGACGATCGCGAAGACGATCGCGACCGCGCCGAGGAGCGCCGCGTCGCGGATCGCCCGGCCGATCTGCGTCAGCAGCGGGTCGTCCGGGTCGGGCGGCGCGCCGCCCCGCGACTCCTCGACCTTGACCGCGATGTGCTCGTAGAACGGTTCGCCGACGGTCAGGGTGATCGCGGTGAACGTGATGATCGCGAGGAACAGCGCGGCTCCGAAGAGCGCGATCCCGGCGATCACGCGGACCGTCGACCGCACGCTCTCCGACCAGTCGTCGGCGAACGGCGTCACCCAGCCGGCCAGGTCGCCCAGGTTCCAGCCGAGCGCGGTCAGCGCCGCCACGTACGCGATGAGGACGATCAGTGCCGGGATCAGCCCGAACAGCCACTTGCCGGGGCGCCGCGCCACCCAGCCGAGGCCCCGGAAGAAGTACCCGGCACCGGTGAACAGCGCCGCGATGCCCCGCTTGCGCGGCAGCGGCGGGTGCTGGTCCCAGGGCGCGGGCTGCCGCGGCTGCCCCGGCGCCTGCTGGTACGGCTGCGGGTGCGCCGCCTGGGCCGGGTGAACGGGAGCGGCGGCGGGCGGCGGGCCGGGCGGCGGCCCCTGCGGAGGCAGCTGCCCCTGGCCAGGTCCCTGGCCGGGTCCCTGGCCGGGCCCGGGGCCTGGCCGGGGGCCGGGACCAGGGCCGGGGCCGTGCGGTGGCGGGGGTCCGTACGGATCGTGCGGTTGGCTCACCCGCCCCACGCTATCGGGCCGGAAGGCTCACAAGGTCGGCGGAACGATCCCAGACCGCCCGCTGGAAAGTGGTGTCCCTGCGGGCGGCGACGACCGGCAGGCGCGCGCCGGCACGGGTCGACGCGACGAATCCGCCGGTGCGTCCTTCGAAGCCCGGCTCGGTCGCCAGCCGGACGACCATCCGCGCGCCCTGCGCCGGCGTCCGCAGCAGCGGCGTGCGTTGCAGCAGCGCGCCGAGGCGTTCCCGCGCCGGCAGGCCGTGGGCGATGCCGGTGGACAGGCCGGTGACGACGGCACCGGGGCACAGCGCGTTCGCCGTGACCCCGGTGCCCGCGAGCCGTGCGGCGAGTTCCTGCGCGAAGAGGATGTTGAGCAGCTTGGAGCGCCCGTACACGCGGAAAGAGCCGGGTTTGCCGTACGAGCCGGGCTCGGCCAGCGTCTCCGGATCGAACCGGCCCGCCCAGCGGTGCGCCTCGGAGGACACCACCACGACGCGCGCCGGGGCGGACGCGGTGAGGAGGCCGGTGAGGAGGTTGGTGAGCAGGAACGGGCCCAGGTGGTTGGTCGCGATCATCCGGTCGAAGCCGTCGGCGCTGACCCCGGACCGCCCGTCGTGCACGCCCGCGTTGTTCACCAGCACGTCGAGCCGGTCGAGGCGCTCGCCGAGCCGGGCGGCGACGGCCCGGACGTCGGCGAGCACCGACAGGTCGGCCAGGAAGATCTCGGCCCCGGCGCCGGGCGTGCTCCGTTCGATCTCGGCGACGGTGGCCTTGCCCTTCGCCTCGTTCCGGCAGACGATCGCGATCCGGTACCCCCGGCGGGCCAGTTCCAGCGCCGTCGCCCTGCCGATCCCCGACGTCGCGCCCGTCACCACGGCGATCTTCTCGTCCATGGCCCCAGATTTCCGAAGCCGGCGCCCCACCGGAAGGCCCAAGCGTCACGACCTGACCGGAACTCCCTGATCAGAACGGCCCGCCAGAGCGGCGCCCCGGCCGCCAGGGCTGCCCTGGCCTACGGCGTCCAGCGCGGGTCGCGGCCGGAGAGCGCGAGCGCCCGCTCGAACGCCGTGGCCGTCCCGCCGCCCGCGCCCGCGTCCGTCCCCAGATCGACGGGGTCGGCGAAGCCGTCGTACTGCCGGTACATCTCGGCGTTCTCCTCGACGACCTTGAGCAGCAGCTCCCCCACCTCCGGGGACACCCGGAACTCCTGGCCGGTGGCCCTGGCGACGTCCCATCCGTGGACCGCCGTCTCCTTGATGATCAGCTCCGCGATCGTGCCGGCCGGGGACGCCGCGAACCCCAGGTCGACCTCGCCCTCCCAGGCCGCCGGGTCGGACCACGCGGCCACGGCGCGGTCGAGCTGCGCCGCGTACGCCTCGGCCCAGCCCTCCTCGGCCGCGAAGTCGCGTTCGGTCAGCTCCTCCGGGATGGGCGTGCGCAGCGCGCGGTGCTCCAGCCCGTGCGAGGTGTAGAGCACCCAGTGGTTGATCAGCTTCCGTACGTCGAACTCCGAGCAGGGGGTCGGGTCGCCCAGCTGCCCGGGCCGGACGCCGCGCGCGACGCGGGCGGCCTCGGCGGCGCATTCCTTCATGTGGACGTGAAGTTCGTTCATGGGAGAAACCCTAGGTAGGCACCCCTTTTCCCCTCTTGAAGAAACGCGCCAAGTACCCTGGGGCGATGACCCCGCGCGGCGTCCTGCACCCGAACGAGCACGCCCCGATCGTGGAGACCGGCATCCACGAGCCGGCCCCGGAGGCCGCCCCGTTCGTGGAGTACTACTGGCATGTCCGGTGGCACACGCCGCGGCCGTACGACACCAAGGTGTTGTCGCACCCCAACGTGCACCTGGTCTTCGAGGAGCCCGAGCCGCTGGTCTACGGCGTCGACCGCGGGCTGTTCACGCGCACGCTGGAGGGCGAGGGGCACGTGCTGGGCGTCAGGTTCCGGGCGGGCGGCTTCCGCCCGTTCAGCGACGGCCCGGTGATCGACCTCGCCGACCGGCGCGTCCCCGCGGCGCACTTCTTCGGGCCGGAGGTCGCGGCGGTGAGCCGGGAGGTTCTCGGCTCGGCCGATCCGGCCGGGGTGGCGGCCGAGTTCATCCGCCCCCACCTGCCCGCGAAGGCCGACCCGCTCGCCGAGGAGGTCGCGGAGATGGTCGCCGCGATCACCGGCGACCCGTCCCTCACCCGGGTCGCCGAGGCCGCCCGCGCGCTCACCGTCTCGACCCGCACGCTCCAGCGCCTCTTCGCCGAGTACGTCGGCGCGAGCCCCAAGTGGGTGCTGCGCCGGGCCCGGCTGCACGAGGCCGCCGCGCGCGCCGACGCGGGCACCGCGATCGACTGGGCGGCGCTGGCGGCCGATCTCGGGTACGCCGACCAGTCCCATCTGACCCGCGACTTCACGGCGGTGGTCGGCACCTCTCCGGCCGCCTATGCGAGGACCTGATGACGAACGCTGACGATCTCGTACGGTTGCGGCGGGCCCGCGACACGATGGACCGCGACTACGCGCAGCCCCTCGACGTGCCCGCGCTCGCGCGCGAGGCGCTCATGTCCCCGGCCCACTTCTCGCGCAGCTTCCGCGCCACGTTCGGCGAGACGCCCTACAGCTACCTGATGACGCGGCGGATCGAACGCGCCAAGGCGCTGCTGCGCCGCGGCGACCTCTCGGTGACCGATGTCTGCATGGAGGTCGGCTGTACGTCGCTCGGCTCGTTCAGCAGCCGTTTCACCGAGCTGGTCGGCGAGAGCCCGAGCGCCTACCGGGCCCGCGACCACGCCGCCGGCGCCCAGATCCCGGCCTGCTACGCCAAGATCTACACCCGTCCGGTCAGGAACGGAGAAGCCAAGCGCGGCCCGACGCCGTAGCCTGACCTGCATGGATCTCAAGCTTTCCCACACGTTCATCGCCGTGCACGACCATGACGTGGCGCTTGCGTTCTACCGCGACGCGCTCGGGCTCAAGGTCACGCAGGACGTCTCCTTCGAGGGCATGCGCTGGGTCTCGCTCACCCCGCCCGGCCAGCCGGAGATCCAGATCGTCCTCGAGCCGCCGAACGCCGACCCGAACGCCTCGCCGGCCGACCAGCAGACCCTCATCGAGCTGCTCGCCAAGGGGCTGCTGCGCGGCGTCGTCTTCACCACCGACGACGTCGACGCGGTGTTCGAGCGGATCGCGGCCTCCGGCGCCGACGTGCTCCAGGAGCCGATGGACCAGCCCTACGGCGTGCGCGACTGCGCGTTCCGCGACCCGTCGGGCAACCTGCTGCGCTTCAACCAGCGGCCCGCCGCCTGACCCTGCGGCAACGGCGAATCCCTTCCCCAGCACCGGCCCGCCGGTCAGGATGAGGACGGACAGGACGACGTCCGGAGGGAGCCGCTATGGGCCTGGAGTCGATCGACACGTCGATCCCGCACTCCGCCAGGGTCTGGAACCACTGGCTGGGCGGGAAGGACAACTACCCCGTCGATCGCGCGGTCGGCGACCAGGTGGAGGAGGCCTTTCCCGGGATCGTCACGGCGGCCAAGACCTCGCGCCGCTTCCTGGGCCGCAGCGTGCGCTTCCTGGCCGGTGAGGCGGGGATCCGCCAGTTCCTGGACGTCGGCACGGGTCTGCCCACCGTCGGCAACACCCACGAGGTCGCGCAGCGCGTCGCCCCGGAAGCCCGGATCGTGTACGTCGACAACGATCCGCTGGTGCTCACCCATGCCCGCGCGCTGCTGACGAGCACGCCCGAGGGCGCCACCCGGTACGTCGACGCCGATCTGGGCGACCCGGAGCTCATCCTGCGGGAGGCCGCCGAGCTGCTGGACCTCTCGCGGCCCGTCGCGCTGATCCTGAACGGCGTGATGGGGCACGTCGCCGACACCGGCAAGGCGCGCGGCATCGTGTCGGATCTGCTGGCCCCGCTCCCGCCGGGCAGCTACCTGTCCCTGTCGGACGGCACCGACACCGACGAGGCGTCGGTCGAGGCGCACCGCCGGTACAACGAGAGCGGCGCGATCCCCTACAACCTGCGCAGCCCCGAGGGCATCGCCTCGTTCTTCGAAGGGCTCGAACTCGTGGAACCCGGCCTGGTCTCGTTCACCCGCTGGCGCCCCGAGGCGACCAGCCCGTGGGTCGGGGAGCCCGACGTCCCCGGTCTCTGCGGCGTCGGCCGCAAGCCCTGACCGCCGCGCGCCGGCGCCTCAGCGCACGGGACGGTAGGTGACGATCACGACGCCGCTGCTGGTCGGCTGGGCGCTCACCAGCTCCAGCTTCCTCAACGCCGCGTCGTCGGCGAACAACTTCTGGCGGCCCTCCCCGGCGATCACCGGGTGGATCAGCAGCACCAGCTCGTCGAGCAGGTCCTGCTCCAGCAGCGACCTGACCAGGGTGGGACTGCCCGCGACCGCGATGTTCTTGCCCTCGCCGGCCTTGAGCTCCCGTACGGCGTCGGCCAGGTCGCCCTTGATCAGCGTGCTGTTGGCCCACTCGTCGGTGCCCGCCAGCGTGGTCGAGGCGACGTGCTTGGGCGACGTGTTGATCCAGTTCGCGAACCCGGCGTCCTCGCCGCTGGTCACGCCCGGCCAGTAGCCGGCCCAGTCGGTGTAGGTCACCCGGCCGAGCAGGATCGTGTCGCTCGTCTCCAGGACCTCGGCCAGCGACTCGCCCATCTGCTCGTCGAAGGCGAACTGCCACTGGTCCGGCGACTCGACGACACCGTCGAGCGAGATGAACAGACCCGAAACGACTTTACGCATGATGGACGGCCTTCCTCGTTGACGTCCCGAGGAGGCTAACGTCCGGGCCGTCTCCGGTCTTGTACAGAAGCGACAGCGGCTCCGGCGGCTCACCGGCGCCCAGTTCCCCGGCCGTCCGCCCGATGTAGCGGCTCAGGGACCTCGCCAGATGCGGCTGGTCGAAGTACCCGAGCCGGTGCACGACCTCGCCGGCCGGAACGCCCTCCCTGAGCAGCACCGCCGCCCGCCTGGCCCGCGCGATCTGGCGCGCCGCCCCCTGGGTCAGCCCGGTCACCGCCACGAACCGCCGCTGAACGGTCCGTTCCGACAACCCCGCCGGCTCACCGCGCGCGACGGCCGCCACGACGGGATCGCGGACCAGGATCTCCTCCCGCACCAGCCGTTCGACGAACGCCTCCGCGTCCTCATAGCCGGGCAGGTGCCACGCGGAGCCTTTCAGCCAGAAGGACCGGCGCGTCACACCGGGGATCTCGACGTGACCGTCGACCAGCCGGTCGGCCGCGAGATGCGGCATGGACGTGCCCAGCGCGAAGTTGATCCCGAAGAACGTGGCGTCCGTGGGCACCGGCGCGGGGCTCACCACCGACTCCGGCCCGTGCACGGCCGCCCTGACCCGGCCGTGCCGTTCCCAGAAGACCAGGTCCCAGCTCGCGTTCGCGACCGACGTCATCCGGTCGTCGCGCGCGCTGCGGCTCCGCCACACCCGCGCGACGAACGGCGACCCCGACGCCCGGCTCTCGATCTCCAGTCCCACGGGCCCAGTCTCCCCCTGCCGGGCGCGACCGCGCACCAGAAGATCCGGCATCGCCCGTACGGTCAGGAGATCTTGGCCAGGTCGATGAGCACGTAGGACTCCTTCTCCTCGATGTAGAGGACGCGGCCGTCCTCCGGCGAGTGGTGGAACCCGCCGTTCTTGCCCCTGCTCGAGCCGTAGGTGCCGCCCTTGCCGGTCTCCAGGTCGACCAGCGTCACCTTGTAGGTGTCGCTCATGGTGGCCGCGGGGGTCATCAGGACGAACCGGTCGCCGACCGGCCTCTGCCCGAGCTCCGGGAAGTCCTGACCGGGCGCCGGCCGGACGGCGCGCCGGCCGTCGCGGGACCGGATCTCGCCGGCCGACGCGCACCACGTGGCGGAACAGGCCCAGCGCCCCTTGAGCCCCGTACCGGTCACCGAGCGCCGCTCGCCGGTGGCGAGGTTGAGGAGGTTCCTGTTCACGATCTGCTGCTGGGGGGCGTCGTCCGCCAGGGCGCTGCCGCCGTCGGAGTAACGCGGACCTCCCGCCCAGGGCCAGGACAGCAACCACAGCCCGTCGGTGCCGGGAAGCCGCGTGGCGGGCCCCCCGCGGAGCGGAGCCTGGAAGATCCCGCCCTTGGTCACCGACCAGAAGGCGGACCCCTCGGTGAGCGCCAGCGGATAGATCTCCTCGGAGCGGCCGGTCGCCATGGAGTACAGCCTGGTCGCCGGGCCGCCCGACAGCGGGACGGTCCAGATCTCCGCCGTTCGCTTGGTCCGGGTCACCCAGCCGATCCGCCCGGCGCCCGGCGTGAAGCCCAGCGTGGACTCGACCCCGGCGGGCTGGGCGGGAAAGCCGAGCCTGACGGTGCGGCCGGTCGGCACGTCGTAGGTGTACAGCGCGGACGCCACCCCCGGGGAACGCCAGGTGGCGATCAGCAGGGTGCGTTCGTCCAGGTGCACCTCGGGAGTGAACCGGGTGCCGTCCGGCAGGGTTCGGGGGATGCGCTCGATCGCCCGCGGCCACTGCTTCTCGATCGGACGTGAGGTCGGGGTCACGGTCACCGGCACGGGCTCGATGGTCGGCGGTGGCTTCTCGTCGGGGCGCAGCATCTGGCCGCCGACGATCACCATGGCGACGGCCAGCGCGGCGGCGGTCACGCCGGTTCGCGTCCGGGTGATCCGGCGGCGCCGGAGCCCCGCCTCGACCCGGCCGGGCAGGTCGGCGTGCGGTTCGGGGGCCCGGCCCGCGTGCCGCTTGAGGGTCGAGGCGAGGGCCTCTTCCAGGTCGACGTCGCTCACTGCGCGCTCCCTTCGAAGACGTCGGTGGGGCTCCAGGCGAGGCGAAGCTTCTCCAGGGCGCGGGAGGCCTGGGACCGCACCGTGACGCGCGAGATGCCGAGGTGGGCGGCGATCTCCTCGTCGGAGAGGGACTCGTAGTAGCGCAGCACGATCACGGCGCGCTGCCGGCGCGGGAGCGCGGCCAGGGCGTGCCAGAGCACGTCGTCGGGTGGAGACGGATCATCGTAGGACCCCTCGGGCACGGCGTCGGTGAGGGTCTCGCGACGGCGCCGCCGCCACACCGACACGTGCTGCCGGGCCATCGTCGTCCGGACGTAGCTCTCCGGGTTGGCCCGGTTCCGTACGCGCGGCCAGGCCCCGCGGAGCTTGATCAGTGCGTCCTGGACCAGGTCCGCGGCGTCGTGCGGGTTGCCGCTGAGCACGTAGCCGTACCGCAGGAGCGCCTGTGCCCGGCTGTTCACGAAGTCTTCGTACGCCTCGTCCACAGTGGCATCTCTCCCTTCGTGACCATGACGCCGCCGCCCCCGGAACTGTTGCACGGGGAAACCCACCGAATCCGGGAGAACCCCGCACGTTCCCAGCCCGGTAAAATCGCCGCCGTGAGCTTGCCTGCGGGCCCGCGCGTCGGGCTGCGGCCGGTGACCGCCGCGGACCTGGACGTGTTCGTCGCGCGGGCGGGAGCCAGCGCGGCCATGTACGAGGGCTTCGTCTCGATGCCGACGACGGCGGCGGGCTTCCACCGGTACCTCGGGCGGTTCGACGGCGTGGCGGCGATCGGCCTCGTCCTGACGCTGCACCGGACCGGCGAGCTGGCGGGCTTCATCAACATCACGCGGGTCGAGCGGCGCTCCCTGGCGTGCGCCTCGATCGGGTTCGGCGGCTTCGAGGAGACGTCCGGGCACCGGTACGTCGAGGAAGGCGTTCTGCTCGTGGTCCGCTACGCGTTCGGAGAACTCGGGCTCGATCGGCTGGAGGCCGATGTTCAGCCGGGGAACGTCGCCTCCCGGCAGGTCGTCGTCCGGGCCGGCTTCCGGCCGCCGGACGAGGGGTCCGAGCGCGTCCGCATCCGCGTCGGCGGAGAGTGGCGCGATCACGAACGCTGGGCGATTATGGCTGACGGCGGTCGATTGACCGACATTTAGGGAACATACCGACACATCGAGTCAGCGCCGACTCGGAACGGACACGGCGCGACGCGCCGCCCGGACCCTGCCCCAGGGGGCGATCAGCTTGGCCGATGACCCCGGACTGCCCGCGCACGCGGCGGAGTGGCCACGGAACCTCGACATCACGGCCCTGCTGGGACAGGGCTGGCGGCCCGTCCCGTTCCAGGAGTTCGTCCTCAAGATGCACAGTCGCTGCAACCTCGCCTGCGACTACTGCTACATCTACGAGATGGCCGACCAGGGCTGGCGGCGCCAGCCCCGGCGGATGGCCAGGCCGATCGTCGACCAGGTGGCGGTGCGGATCGCCGAGCACGCGCGGGCCCGGCTCCTGCGCCACGTGGACGTCACCCTGCACGGCGGCGAACCGCTGCTCGCCGGCGTCGAGCATCTGCGCTACACGATCGAGACGGTCCGGGCGGCGTGCGAGCCCGACGTCGAGGTCCGCTTCCAGATCCAGACCAACGGCGTGCTGCTCGATTCGCCGGTGCTGGAACTGTTCCGCGAGCACGGCGTCCGGGTGGGCGTGAGCCTCGACGGCGACGAGGAGGACAACGACCGGCACCGCAGGAAGCGGAACGGCGACGGCAGTTTCCAGGCCGTCCGGGAAGGGCTCCAGCGGCTCGGCGCACCCGCGTACCGGCATCTGTTCGGCGGCCTGCTGAGCACCGTGGACCTGGACAACGATCCGGTCCGGACCTACGAGGCCCTGCTGGAGTTCGAACCTCCCCGCGTCAACTTCCTGCTCCCGCACGGCAACTGGGACGCTCCCCCGCCGGGACGCCGCGCCGACACGTCCACGCCCTACGGCGACTGGCTGGCAGCGGTGTTCGACCGGTGGTACCGGTCACCCGTCAAGCGCACCCAGGTCCTGCTCTTCGAGCAGATCATGGGCCTGCTGTTCGGCCGCCCGTCCACGTGCGAGGCGGTCGGCCTGTCGCCGGTGGCGGTCGTGGTCGTGGAGACCAACGGCGAGATCGAGCAGGTCGACAGTCTCAAGTCCGCGTTCGACGGCGCCTCGGGCACGCGCCTGCACATCTCGCGCGACCCGTTCGAGAACGTGCTGCTGCTGCCGTCGATCGCGGCCCGGCAGATCGGCGAACTGGCGCTCGCCGACGAGTGCGGACGCTGCCGGCTGCGGGAGGTCTGCGGAGGCGGCCACTACGCGCACCGCTACAAGAGCGGCACCGGCTTCCGCAATCCCAGCGTCTACTGCCACGACCTCCAGCGGCTCATCACCCACATCCACGCCGCCGTCTCCGCCGACCTGGAGGCGATCACCGCGCGCAATGATCACACGGGCGGTGGGTCGAAGTCCGCGTCGAGATGCCGGCCTTCGAGGAAGACCTTGGCGTCCGGGTGATCGAGGCCGAGGCCGGGGCCGCGCCGGTAGGTCTCCCGGGTCCGCTCGATCAGCGGCTCGGCCTCCTCGGGCATGCCTGACGCCGTCAGGTCGGCGGAGAGGTTGGCCGCCGCCGTCAGCGTGAGCGGGTGCCGGTCGCCGAAGAGCGCGAGCAGGCGGGAGTGGGAGTCGGCACCGAGCTTGCAGGCGGCGTCGAGCTCGCCGAGCGCGGCCAGGTCGCTGGCCAGGTTGAGGGCGGCGGTCAGCGTGTAGTCGTGGTCGCGCCCGAGCTTGCGTTCGAGCGTCTCCAGCGCCCGCTCGTTCAGCCTGCGCGCCTCCTCCGGGTTGCCGCGGACCCGGTACAGGACGGCGAGGTCGGTACGGCATCCCTGGGTGAACGGATGCTCGTCGCCGAACACGTCCGGGTATTTGGCGGCGGTGTCTCCCACCAGCCGGAAGGCCTCGTCCAGCCGGCCCCTCGCCCGCATCACGTTGGACAGGGTGATCGCGGTCCCGAGCGTGTCGGGGTGCTTCAGCCCGAGGATGCGAACGCACCGGTCGTGGATCTGGAGGACCAGTTCCTCGGCCTCCTCCAGCTCCCCCAGCCGCCTGAGCGTGATCGACTGGTCCCGGCCGGTCCGCATGGTCCAGTTGTGGTCCGCGCCGAGCATCTGCTGCCCCAGCGCGTACGCGTCCTCGCCGATGTCGAAGGACTCGGAGAACTCCCCGGACAGGCGGAGCGCCCGCGCGAGCCCGTTCAACGCGTTGATCATGCTCGCCTGGACGAGCCTGCTCTCCGGCCGCCGCCAGCCCGCGTAGGCCCGCTGGTGCAGCTCCTTGGCCCGCTCGTAGTCGCTCAGCAGGCCGTGGTTGATGGCCAGGTTGTTGACGGCGCGCAGCGTGGAGCCGTGATGCTCGCCGTAACGTTCCTCGCAGCGGCGCAGCGCCTCGGCGTCGCGCTGGAGGGCCGCGCGGAAGTCGCCCGCGGCGCGCATGTCGGCGGCCGAGCCGCGCAGCGACCAGAGGCTGATGTCGTGTTCGAGGCCCAGCACCCGCTCCGCCGTCGCCAGCACCTGCTGGTTGAGCTCCGTCGCCGCCTCGTACTCGCCCAGCTCGCGCAGGATGTTGGCGTGTTCGAGCTGGGCCCGGATGACGTCGGCGTGCTCGGGACCCGAGTCCCTGCTCCAGCGTTCGGTGAAGTCGGTGGCCACGGACTGGGCCGACCGGTAGTCACCGGACCGGAACAGGTAGCGCAGGACGTTGACGGCGAACGCCCGCACCTTGGCGTCCGAACACTCGGCGACCAGCGACGGCGTCACATGTCCCAGCAGGCTGCCGTAGCGCGGCCAGTTGGCCGAGTCGTCGGGATCGCCCGCCTCGAACGCGGCCAGCAGCAGATGCGCCTCGTGCCGGATCCTGCGCTGTTCGTCGATGGACAGCTCGTCCTGCACCAGCCGCTGGACCAGCCGGTGCACGTGGACGGTGCGGTTGGTGACGTCCAGGCGCGCCAGGGCGTAGCGGCCGAGCTCGCCGACGGCCCGGCCGAGCCGGATCGGGTCGGAGAAGAGTTCGGACAGGTTGGGCGACAGGCCCTCCGGCGCCTGGCCGAACACGTCCCGCGGGATGGGCTCGGACCCGAAGAAGGCGCACAGCTGGAGCAGATCGACGGCCTCGGGGAACGTCTCGCTGAGGTTGGTCACCGACAGGCTCCAGGCCGCCGTCATCGGCACCGGGTACTCGACCGGCCTGCCCTGCGACAGCAGCTGGCTGGTGCGCTCGCTCAGCTGCTGGAGGTACTCGGCGGCGGTCATGCCCCGTTCGAACAGCAGGGCGCCCGCCTGCTCGAGCGCCAGCGGCAGGTCGCCCAGCTCCTCGGCGAGGAGGTCGGCGTCCTGGACGGAGATCGCGTCGCGGACCCGCTTGGAGAGGAACTCGATGCTCTCGTCCCGGCGGAACACGTCCACCGGGACCGTCTCCACCTGGCTGGCCCAGCGGTGGTTGCGCGAGGTGATCAGAACGTGCCCGACGTCCTGCGGAATGATGTCGAAAAGGTCCTCAGGCTGGTCGGCATTGTCGAATACCAGGAGCCACTTGGCGTACGGCTCGCCCCGGCGCAGCGCGTCGAGCACATCGCGGGTGGCGTCGTCGATACCGCTGACCGCCGCGGAGGGAAGACCGAGAAAAGGAGCGAGTTCGGCGAGCGTGGTCTTCACCAGAACCGGCTGGTCAGAGGGCACCCACCAAATGAGGTCATAGTCGTACTGGTAGCGGTGCACATACTCCACCGCCATTTGTGTCTTGCCCACTCCGCCCAGGCCGTGCAGGGCGTGCGGCTGGGGGACGACGGCCGTCACCTTGCCGGCGATGCCCTCACGCAGCCTGGCCAGCAGCTCTTCACGGCCGGTGAAATTCCGGTTGCGAGGTGGAATCTGTCCCCACACCTGGGGCCTCCGCGCCCCGGGCGTCCCGCCGACCGTCTCTCTACCAGCCATCCGATCCGCCTCCGGTCACCCGCCCAGCAACAGTCGTCGCCTCCACACTATTCGGGCGAGACAATTTCCTCTATAGGCGCAAGATGTGGCACTCCACAATTGGAGTCTGTGTCACACGACACGGACTTGGAATTCGGCCCCCCATAATCAAGGTTTTCTCTCTGGCTCTTAGACGCGGGCCGGTCGCGGGTTATATTGATCTGAGGGCGGAGCACGCGAGCCGGGCCGCACCAGCCGATCGACCAGGGAGACATCCATGGCACCTCTTGCGATCGAGTTGCACGAGAACATCCTCGATCTCCTGGAACCCGGCGATCTCCCGGCGCTCACGGACGCGGTGCAGGCGGCGGTCACGCCACCGGTCCCCGCCGTCGACGGCGCGCGCTTCGACAGTGTCGGCGTGAGCTGAACGATCGGCCGCCGTCCGACCAGGCCCCGGCCCGGCCGGGCGGCCGACCCTTCGTCCATCTGACGTGACCTGTGATGAGCACCCGTCACCTCTTCGTCGGCCCCCGCTCCTTCAGCGCGACGGACAACACGATCTTCCACGGCAGGGCCGACGAGACGGTGGCGCTGTCGAGGCTCTGGCGGCGGCACCGGGTGGTGATCCTGCACGGGCCACCGGGGGTGGGCAAGACCTCCCTGCTCCAGGCCGGTGTCCTGGACGAGTTCGGAGCGGCCCGCGACGCCGACGTTCCGCCCGCCGGTGACCTCGCCTGCCCCGCCGGTTTCCCGCTGGCCCTGTGGCCGGGGCTCGACCCGTTCGTGCTGGCGCTGCTGACCTCCTGGTTCCCCAGCGAGGACCTGAGCCGGGTGGCCGGCGCCTCCGTCCACGGCCTGATCCGGCGCCACCTGCGCACCGACCGGTTCGGCGCGCCCCTGCCGGTCTTCGCCGCCGTCGACCGGGCCGACCTGCTGTTCCAGGCGCCCGGGGAGCAGCCGCCCGCCGAACGCGGCCGCCGGTTCGCCGCGGAGCTGGCCGCGGCGGTCGCCGCCCACCCGGGGCTGCACCTGCTCCTCGCCGTCCGCACCCGCCACCGCGACGAGCTGGCGGCCCTGCTGGTCAAAGCCGGCGTCCCCGACCGCCTGATGGCCGACTTCCCGCTGCGCCCCCTCACCTCCGACGGCGCGCGCCGGGCCGTCGCCGGGCCCGTGTCGGCCGGTCGCCACCCGCTGGCGGCCAGCGCCGAGGCGCTGATCGACGACCTGCGGGCGGGCGCGCCCGGCGTCAGCCCCGCGCTGCTGCAGATCGTGTGCGACCGGCTCTGGCGCGAGCTCCCGGCGGGCGACGGCAGGATCAACGAGCTGAACGCGACGGTCGACCAGATCCTCACCGAGCACTACCGGCAGGCGGTGGCGCGCGTCGCGGCCGACCACAACATCGGGCAGAGCCTGCTCCTCCGCTGGCTGCGGCAGACCTTCGGCGACGACGCGACGGAGGCATCCGCCGCGACGGGCGGCACGCCCATCACGGCCAGGACGCCCGCCGTGACCCGGATGCTCGCTTCGACCCGCTCGCCCGCCCCGACCAGGGCCCCCGCCGCGGTCCCCTCCGGCGCCGTCCTGCGCGCCCTGGAGGACGTTCACCTGCTCCACGTCGGAGACCCGGTCCGGCTGAGCCACCCGCGCCTCCAGCCGATCATCGCAAGGCTGGAGGTCGGGGCGCCGCCCCTGGCCACCACCGAGCACGCCGATCTCGCGGCGGCGGAGGCGGCCAACACCACCGGCGAGCTCGAACTGGCCGAGCACCACGCCATGACGCTGCTGCGGCACGCCGGTGACACCCGGATCCGCGCGTCCGCCGAGTGCCTGCTCGGCACCGTCGCCTGGAAACGCGGCGACGACGCCGAGGCGATCGCCCACTACGAGGCGGCGACCAGGTCGTTCGGCGCCCTCGGCGACTCGGCGCACGTCGGCGTGCTGCTCGCGGCGGTCGGCCGGCTCAAGATCGGCGACGGCACGCCCGACGCCGTCAACCACCTGCGCGCGGCACTGACCCAGCTGCCGGGCGACCTGCACATCAAGATCGCGCTCGCGCTGGCGTTCTGGTACGCGGGCCGCGCCCAGGCGGCCATCGCCATCCTGGACGACGCGCTGGCCAGGGACGGCGGCACCCCCGAGGCCCTGCGGCTGCGCGGCGAGCTGCTGGCGGACCTTGATCGTCCGGAATCGGCCCTCCGCGACCTCGACCGGGTCGACTACTCCGACCGGCCCTCCAGCCGGGCCGCCTGGATGCTGGCCGTGCACACCAGCGCGACCAGCCGGACGGCGAACGACGGGGACCTCGAGATCGTCGCCGACGCGGGCGACAGCGGCCCCGTCCTGCTCCGGGTGGCCCGGACGCTCAGGCTCGAGGGCGACGCGGACGCCGCGGCCGGGCTGGCGGAACGGGCGGTCAAGGCGCGGCGCCCGCCGCTCCCGCCGCATCTCCACAAAGAGGCCAGCAGGCTGATGGCGCGCTGACGGGGCGCTGACGGGACAGGTGGGAAAGCGCGGCTTTCTGCCATCTCTCCAGCCCGTGCTGATACCGTTCGACCCACTGGCTTCGGGGAAAGTGGCAATCGGACACTTGCCACAAGGGCGACATAAACAGGGGCAGATTTGCCGTCTTTTCCTCCTTCACGTTCAGGGCATCTGGTTCATGGCTGGTGTGGCACATATGCGGCGCTGGGTGGCCGCCAGGGGAAAGTCCGCAGTAGGAAGTCACCTCGACTTCACGTTGCTGTGGAGCGCCATGGCGAGCTCCAAGCTGGGCAGCACCTGCTCCGCGGGCGCCAACCCGCTCCTGGCCCTGCTGCTCACCGACTCCGCGGTGTTCGCCGGCTGGGTGGCCGCGGCGAGCCTGGCCCCGAGCCTGCTCATGCACCTGCCGGCGGGCTGGTGCGTCGACCGGTTCAACCGGCGCAGGCTGATGGTCCTCAGCCTGTGGGGGCGGCTCGTGCTCTGCCTGATCCTGGCCGGCGCGCTCATCCTGGTGAACGAGCCGCGCTGGTGGCTGATCGTCCTGACCTTCCTCGACGGCACGCTGCTGGTGCTCTACGCCGCCGCCGAACTGACCGCCGTCCGGCACGTGGTCGACCCGGAGAAATTGCCGTCCGCGCTGGCGGTGAACGAAAGCCGCAATCACCTGGCCCAGTTGATGGGCCGCCCACTCGGTGGTTTTCTGTTCACTCTGAGCAATTTCGCGCCTTATGTTGTCACCCTGGTCGCCAGTGTCTGGTCGATGATCGCGCTGCGGTTGATGAAGGAAAAGGACTATCAACCGCGCCCCAGTGACGATCCGGCGTCACACGAAAACGATCGCGCGTCCGGTGATTCCCTGCGCGCCGCGCTGCGCCTGGTGATGCGCAGCCCTTTTCTGCGCACCGTCATCGTCGTCTGCGGCGTGGCCAACTTCTTCTTCCAGACCGTGGTCCTGCTGCTCGTCGTCCTCGCCAAGGACACCGGCATGTCCGAGACCGACATCGGCCTGCTGCTCGCCGCCTCGGGAGTCGGCGGGCTGGCCGGGTCGGCCCTCTCCCCCCTGGTGCGCCGCCGCTTCCGCGACGAGCAGGCGATCATCGTGACCTGCGCGGTGGCCTGGACGGGGCTGACCTTCGTGATCGCGGTCTCCGCGCAGCCGGTCATCGGCCTCGTCTCCTGGGGCCTGCTGAGCCTCATGGGCGGTCACCTCAACGTGGCGATCATGATGTACCTGACCCGCGAGGTGCCCGACCGCATGCTCGGCCGCGTCCTGAGCATCAACCGGTTCCTCACCAGCGGCGCCGTGCCGCTGGGCGCGCTGGCCGCGGGCTACATCGTCGTCCGGCTCCAGCCGCACGCGGCGGCCTGGCTGGTCTTCTTCATGATCCTCGCGGTGACGCTGCTGACCCCCGTCCTCCTGCGCCCGCGGCGGTGCGCCGGCCTCCTCAAGCCCGCCCCGCGCCGCGGTGCCGTCCCGCCCCTGGGGCCCGGCCTGCCCGAGCCCGCCCCCGCCCCCGAGCCCGTCCCGGCCCGTACACCGGTCGCGGTCTAGCGAGTGCGTCATCTGACCTAGTCGGATTGCGCACCATCCGGTAGAGCTTCAGAGGAACGCCCCTCCGGACGGAAGGCGCAGCATGCCTGTCCCCTCTCACGAGTGGTCCCCGAACGGCCTGTGCTCCCTGTTCGTCTGTGACATCGCCTCGTTCGGCCACCCCGACAGGAACGAGGCCCACCACCACAGGCTCCGCGACGCCCTCTACACCTCGTTGCGGAAGGCCTTCGACGGTGAGGACGTCGCGTTCGACTCCTGCTACCGCGAGGACCGCGGCGACGGCGCGCTCGTGGCCGTTCCGCCGTGGATCGACACCGCGGTCCTGCTGACGTCCCTGATCGAACGGCTGCGGGCCGAGGTGCGCAGGCACAACGACCTCTCCGCCGGAGAGGCGCGGATGCAACTGCGGCTGGCCGTCCACGCGGGATACGTGCACACCGACGAGCACGGCCTGGTCGGCGTCGCGGTCAACCACGTCTTCCGCCTGCTGGAGGCCTCCCAGCTCAAACAGGTCCTCCAGCGCACCGGGGCCGACCTGGCGATGATCGCGTCCGACGACGTCTATCAGGGGGTGATCCGGCACGGCCTCGGCCTGGTGGACCCCGGCGAGTACTTCAGGCTCACGATCACGGTGAAGGAGACCGCCGGCTCCGCGTGGTTGCGCGTACCCGGAGGCTTCGCCGCCGTACGCGCCGTACCGGCATACCAGCAGGCCGTCCCGGCACGGCCCGCCCTCACCGCGAGCCCACCGACGACCCCCGACCCGCCGGTCGCCGTCACCATCATCGACGAACCCTCGGAGGCCGACATCGCGGTCGACCGCGCCCTCGACATCCCGCGGCTCCGCCACCGGCGCATCCGGGACCAGATCGTCGCCGAGCTGCCCCTCGCGCTCACCACCACGATCAGGACGCGGCGTTCCGACGACGACTGGGCCGACCTGACGGTGATCGTCACGGCCTGCCGCGAGCAACCCCGGGGCCTCCAGGAGTTCCTGCGCGCCGTCCGGCAGTTCGTCGGCGACTCACCGCAGATGCGCGAGCTCACCCGCGCGGTCGAGACGATGGGATCGGCGTAAGTGCCGGGCCCGCGGCCCGTACGCGCCGGCGATCCGCAGTGGATCGGCGAATACCTGGTGACCGCCCGGCTGGGCGAGGGCGGCCAGGGCATCGTCTACCTGTGCACCTCCGGCCCCCGGAAGGTCGCGGTCAAGCTGCTGCACCGCCGCTTCTCCGGAACCGAGGAGGGACGCCGCCTCTTCGCCCGCGAGATCGAGGCCGCCGGCCGCGTCCACGGCTACACCGCCGACGTCCTGGCCTCCGGCGAGCAGGGCGGCCGCCCGTTCATCGTCAGCGAGTACATCGCCGGCGAGTCCGTCCAGAGCCGCGTCGACGACCAGGGCCCCTACCGGGGGAACGATCTCCTGGCCCTCGCCTCGGGCACCGCGTCCGCCCTCACCGCGATCCACGACGCCGGCCTGGTCCACTGCGACTTCAAGCCCGCCAACATCCTCGTGAGCGCCGACGGCCCCCGCGTCATCGACTTCGGCGTGGTCCGCGCCCTCGACACGATCGCGCTGCGCGACCACGAACTGCGCGGCACCCCCGCCTACATGGCCCCCGAGCAGATCACCGGCGGTCCCGTCGGTCAGCACACCGACGTGTTCGCCTGGGGCTCGACGATGGTCTTCGCCTCGACCGGCGTGCCCCCGTTCGGCGACGACCACGACAACGGCGTCCTGCTCCGCATCACCAACGACGCCCCCGCCCTGGACGACGTCCCCCCGACCCTCCGCAGGATCATCGAGGCCTGCCTCAGCGAGGACCCCGCGAAGCGCCCCTCCGCCCGCGACCTGACCACGCTGCTCCGCCCCCGAATTCCACCCCAGAAGCCTCGCGCCCCCACCACGCTCGCCGGCCACACCCGCCCGATCACGTCCATCGCCACCAACGCCCGGATCGCCGTCACCGGCTCCCAGGACCTGACGGCACGCGTCTGGGACCTCACCACCGACCGCCAGCTAGGCGCCCCGCTCAAACACGACTCCCCCGTCCTCTCCGTGGCCTGCGCCTCCGACGTCCTGCTCACCGGCTGCCAGGACCACACCATCAACCTCTGGGACCTCACCACCGGCGACCGCCTGGGCGACCCCCTCCACGGCCACCGTGGCCCCGTCCTGTCCCTCACCGTCCACGGCCGGACGGCGATCAGCATCAGCAACGACCGCACCCTCCAGTGGGACCTGACGACGTCCCGCTCCAAGCTCCTCCTCCACAACAACCACGTCATGTCCGCGGCCTGCTGCGAGCTCGGCGCCCAGACGGTCGCGGTCACCGGCGGCGCCTGGGACCAGGCCCTCAGGATCGTCGACCTGGCCACCCTCCGTTTCGTCGGCCCGCCCCTGACCGGCCACACCAACAAGGTGACGTCCATCGCGTGCGGCGACCTGGACGGCAAGCCCATCGCCCTGACGGGCAGTTACGACCGCACCGCCCGCGTCTGGGACCTCACCGCCCGCCGCGAGATCGCCTCCGTCCCCCACCTGAGCGCCGTCACCGCGGTCACTTTCGGCACCCACCAGGGCTCTCCGCTCCTCATCACCGCCGCCGCCGACCGCTACATCCGCGTCTTCGACCTGGTGACCCGCCAGGAGCTCAGCGACCCCCTCACCGCCGGGACCACCTCCGCCAACCGCGCGTTCCCCCTCACCTACCTGGACCACGACGGCCCCACCATCCTCACCAGCGGAGACGACAACACCCTCCAGTCCTTCCACCCCGACCTGTGAACCACCACACGACCGATCATCAGCGCAGGGTGAGCGGCGTCTCGGACTCCACCCGAGTGAGCTTCTCCGGGTTGCGGACGTAGTAGAGGCCGGTGATGCGGGCGTTCTCCACACGGAACGCCATGATGCCGTCCAGCTCTCCGTCCAGGTGCACCACGAGCGCCGGGTTGCCGTTGACCACGGTGGCCGAGGCGGTGAGTGCGCCGTCGACCTTGCCCAGGCCACCGAGCATGAAGCGTGCCACCTTGCCGGCGCCGGTGACCGGCCGCGGCGCGGCCTGCTTGACGCCGCCGCCGTCGCCCATGAGGACGACGTCGGGGGCGAGCACGTCGAGGAGGCCCTGCAGATCCCCGGTCTCGACGGCACGCTGGAACGACGCCAGAGCCGCCCGGGTCTCGCCCGGGGAGGCCGCCTCGCGAGGGCGGCGCGCGTCGACGTGCCGGCGGGCCCGGTGCGCGATCTGGCGAACGGCCGCCGGACTCTTGTCGACGGCGTCCGCGATCTCCTCGTACCCGACGTCGAAGACCTCGCGCAGCACGAACACGGCGCGCTCGGTCGGCGACAACGTCTCCAGAACGAGCATCAGCGCCATCGAAACACTCTCGGCGAGCTCGACGTCCTCGGCCACGTCCGGCGTGGTGAGCATCGGTTCGGGCAGCCAGGGCCCGACGTACGCCTCCTTGCGCCGCGACATCGAACGCAGCCGGTTGAGCGCCTGCCGGGTCGTGATCCGCACCAGATAGGCGCGCTGGTCGCGCACCTCCTCCAGATCGGCCTTGACCCACCGCAGCCAGGTCTCCTGGAGGACGTCCTCGGCATCCGCCGCCGATCCGAGCATCTCGTACGCCACGGTGAAGAGCAGGTTGCGGTATTCGACGAAAGCCCCGGTCGCCGGGTCGGTGTCGTTCTCGCTCATCTCTCGATCCCTTCCTCCTCGTCAGCCGACGAAGGGCTCCAGGCCGAACCGTCCCCACGCGATGAAGACCGCAAGCGCGAGGTAGACGAGGTTCACCATCACGAGCGCGTACTGCCCCAGGCGGCCATGGGTGATCATCGCACCCACCATCAGCAGGACCCAGCACACGGCGGTCACCGGCACCATGACCGGCGCGATGCCGAGCACGGCGGGCAGGACCAGCCCCACCGCCGCCAGCAGCTCAAGGACCCCGAGCGTCTTGACGAAGCCGGCACCGGCCTGCGCGGTCCACTCGCCACCACTGTGCGCGGCCAGCTTCTCCTTGGGAACGAACGTCTTGGTGATGCCGCCGACGAGCGCGACCGCGGCCAGCAGACCGGCGGCGATCCACAGTGCGAGGTTCATGAGGTCTCCTCCGTTGTGCGAGTTCGGCCTCAAGACACCGCGCGATCGACCTTTGTGACAGCCCGTGAGCCAGATCACCCCGCAGCGGCGCGCCAGGCGTCACGCGCCCATTCGACCGTGAACAGGTACTCCTCACGATCGAACTCCAGCTCCGCCGACAGCAGCTCGCGGTTCCAGCGGTCTCCGATCAGCCGCCAACGAACCCGTTCGCCGTGCCTCTGCACCGCCGCCCCGACACCACAACACTCGGGCCCGCAGTCGATCGGATCACCGACGCCAAGGAACGAAGCGAGCCCCGAACGAAGCGAGCCCCTCGGAACCGAGCGAAGCAAAGGCCCCGAGCGAAGCGAGCCCCTCGGAGCCGAGCGAAGCAAAGGCCCCGAGCGAAGCGAGCCCCTCGGAGCCGAGCGAAGCAAAGGCCCCGAGCGAAGCGAAGGGCAGGGGGCGTGGGGGCGGAGCCCCCACATCGGGGGTTCCAGGGGGTCGTCCCCCTGGGAGGAAGGACGAAACGAGAACGGCCCGCAAGCCAAAGGCTTGCGGGCACAGTTGTCCCACGAGTGGAGGTGGCGGGAATCGAACCCGCGTCCTTCGATGATGAGTCAGGGCTTCTCCGGGCGCAGCCTGCTAGTCGTTTTCTCAGCCCCGGCACTCACGCAGGCAAGTTGCCGACGGGCTCAGCCACTGTTAGATGTTCCTGTGATCCCCGCGGCCGGGATTACAGGTGGAGTCTCCTAGCGATGCCAGACCCCGGGGCGGAGACTCACCCGGGCTGACAGAGTCGCTACTCGCCTCAGGCGGCGAGAGCGAACTCGGACTGCTTCTTGTTGGCAGTTATTGGTTTGCTGTCACAGGATTTTCGAGGTCACGACAGCAACCCTCGACCCGCTTCCCCTGGCTCGACCTACCGAAGTCGAAGCCGGTCACCCCCATGTTGAGTTGTCAAACGGACGTCCGGGGACGTCCGTACAGATGACGCTACATGGATAACAGCGGTGATGCCAACGGGATTCCCGGGGGCCGGAAAAGTGACGCCCCGGTGGGTGGCGATCAAGTCGCGCACCCACCGGGGCCGACCGGCAGGGTCGGGCCGGTCCGGACGGCAGAGCCTCCCCCGAGACGAGGCTCTGGTCTCATCACGGCGACTGAGTCCGCAACCCCCCAAGCGGTATCTCAGTCACCCATAAAGACGCTCGGGACCCCCGGGAAGGTTGCGACCCGAGCGTAAAGAGATAACAAAGCTGCAACGTTCTGTAACGCGAGCTGTCCTGCTCGCGATCGCGGCGCCCCAGCGCGACCGGTGGTCAGCGGGCGTTGCTGGCGGGCGTGGTGGGGATCTTGGGGGCCAGGAAGCGCTTGACCAGGGCGGCGGCGTCGACCTTGCCCTCGACGGCGATCGCGAAGGCGTAGTCGGTGCGGGAGCCGACGAACCACGAGACGGTCTTGCCGTTCACCTGGGCCGTGGCGGCGACTCCGGAGACGCTGGCGACGTTGGCGCTCTTGGCCGTGCCGCGCCGGACCGAGGCCTGCGTCAGGGACTTCAGGTCGAGGGTCGCCGCGGCGGCCAGCGGCTGGCCCACCAGGCCCGCCTGGGCGTCGCGCGGGTCCTTCAGCATGAACGCGGGCCGCCAGGTGCCGTTCGCGGCGGCGGCGGCCACCAGGGCCATCGCGAGCGGGCTGACCTCCACGCCCTCACCGATCATGAGGGAGGCCTTGGCGGCGTCGTTGGCGGGGGTGGGGACCGTTCCGGTGAACGCGGGCACGGTCATGCCCCAGTCCTTGCCCAGCCCGAACCGGTTGGCGGCCGCCATGAGCGCCGCGGCGTCGACCCTGGTGCTCAGGTCGGCGAGGGTGGTGGCGCAGGAGAGCGCGAAGTTGGCCTCGAAGGTGCGCTCGCCGCGGGCCGGGCCCGGGTTGGTGAACGTCTTGCCGCCGACGTTGACGGTGGGGGGGCAGTTGGTCTTCTCCTCCCGGCCGAGGCCGCTGTTGAGGAGTGCCTCGGCGCCGACGATGCCGAACGTGAGGCCGGGCGGGAAACGGCCTTCGAGGGCGCGGTTCTGGCCGTTGGTCTGGTGGTTGGCCACGGCGAGCACGGCGCCGCTGGCGGGCTGCACGACGGCCATCGAGGCGGGGTGGGGCAGGCCGGCGAGGGCGTAGTCGGCGCGCTTCTGGACCATGCTGCTGATGGTGGTCTTGACGGGCTGCGGCTCGCTGCCCGGCCATGCCCGCAGCTCCTCGACGTTGCGGCCGGCGTCGTCCTGCGCGATCACGCGGACGGTCGGGGTGCCGGCCAGGCGGCGCTGCATGAGGAGCTGGAGGCCGCTGACGCCGATCGTGTCACCGGGCTGGTAGGGGGCGCCGACCTGCTGGAGGCGGTCGTTGGTGGCGGGCCCGAGCCGGCCGATGAACTCGGTGGCCTGGGTCGGGTCGATCGGCGCGTGCACGGGCTTCACCTGGAGGCCCGGGACCTGGCCGAGCTGCTGGGCGATGCCGCCTACGGCCGGCCGTTCGACCGTCAGCAGGGGCAGGAACTTCTCCGGCGGGGCGGACCTGATGCGCCCGAGGAGCCGTTCGGTGTCGAGGGTGCGGTTGCCGCTGAAGCGCAGGGCCTTGACCATGCCCTGGACGGTCTTGGACGGGTCGGCGAGCTGGCCGGGCACGACGCCGATGATGTCCGCCTGGACGATCCGCAGCAGGGAGCCGCCGTTGTTGTCCTGGATGATCCCGCGCTTGGGCGTCTCGGAGATCACGGCGAGGCGCTGCCCGGCCTTCAGCTGCGGGTGGATGATGGACGGGTCCCAGACGACCTTCCACTTGCCCTTGAGGCGCTTGAGCCTCATCACGCCGGTGTAGGTCCAGGGCTCGCCGTTCTCACCGAGGTCGATCTTGACCGCGAAGCGGGCCTCGGCGGTCTCGCCGTTCTTGACGATGGCCCGGCCCGGCTTCTTGCCGGCGGGCACCGGCTGGCCCAGGGCGAGCTTCATCGAGGCGGCGTCGAGCTGGTTGCGCAGCCCCGCCAGGGAACGCGCGACCAGCGCCCGCTCGGCGCCCGTGGTGTGCTTGGCGGCGGCCTCGTAGTTCTCGACCTGCCAGGCCACCAGGAAGTCGCGCACGGTGGGCATCGCCGACTGCTCGGCGAAGCAGCCGGAGGTCCCCGCCGCGACGAGGATCCCGCAGGCCGCCACCGAGACCACCCGGCGGCGCACCGTCGTCACGCCGTTCATGGACACCCTTCACCGTCTCCCGAGCCGGCCTGGCCGGCCGGCTCGACCGTACGCGCCTCGTGTGAACGCACGTCCCCGCTCACCGCTCACCGTCGCCGGAAGCGGGCCGCGCTCGCACGCTGCATCTCCCGGTCGGCTTCCCGTTTCGCGATCGCCTGCCGCTTGTCGTAGGCCTTCTTACCACGGGCCAGGCCGATCTCGACCTTGGCCTTCCCGTCCTTGAAGTACAGGGCGAGCGGGATCAGCGTCCAGCCCGGCTCCTGCGACTTGGCGACGATCCGCTGGATCTCGCGCTTGTGGAGGAGCAGCTTGCGGGGGCGCTTCTCCGCGTGGTTGGTCCAGGTGCCCTGCACGTACTGCGGGATGTGCACGTTGTCGAGCCACACCTCGCCGTCGCGCACGGTCGCGTAGCCGTCCACGAGCGACGCGCGGCCGGCGCGCAGCGCCTTGACCTCGGTGCCGAGCAGCACCATGCCCGCCTCCCACGTGTCGTCGATGTGGTAGTCGTAGCGGGCGCGTTTGTTCTGGGCGATGTTCTTGCGCCCTGTCTCACGTGGCACGGGATCAGCCTCAGCCTCGGTCCTTGTTCGGCAGTGTCGCTAGCAGGCCTCGCAGCACGGCCTGTGCGCGCTGCTCGGCCTCGCGGGGCGGCCGGTCGGCGGAGACCGCCACATCCGGGTCGATCCCGACACCGTCGAGATTACGGCCGCTGGGGGTGCGGTAGCGACCGACGGTCAGCTCGATCGCCGAACCGTCGGCCAGCCGGACCGGCTCCTGGACCGAGCCCTTCCCAAAGGTACGCGATCCGACGATCACCGCGCGGTCGCGATCGCGCAGCGAGCCCGCGACCACCTCGGCGGCGCTGGCGGTGCCCGCGTCGACCAGGACGACGAGCGGCGTGGCCTTGTCGCCCGGCTGGGTGACGTTCATGCGCTCGGCCGGGCGCCCCTGCCGCTCGTAGGTGACCACCAGGCCGTCGGCGAGGAACGCTGAGGCGGTCTCGACCGCCTCGGTCAGCAGGCCGCCGGGGTTGCCGCGCAGGTCGAGCAGGACGCCGCCGCGGTGGCGGTCGGGCGAGTCGGAGAGGGCTCCGCGCACCTGGCGGCCCACCCCGCGGGTGAACGCGCCGACACGGATGATCTGCATGTGCTGGTCGAGCGCCGACACGGTCACGTCTCCGCTGGACACGGCCGTGCGGACGAGCGTGAAGCGGTGCTCGCGGCCGGCCCGGTCGACGGTCAGCACGACGTCGCTGGACGGCGTGCCGCGCAGCGCCGTGGCGACCCGCGTCACGTCCCACCCGGTGACGGCCCGGTCGCCCACCCTGCTGATCACGTCGCCCACCCGGACGCCGGCCCGCTCGGCGGCGGACCCGGGCTGGACGCTGGCCACCCTGACCCGCTTGCCCGCACCGCCGCCTTCGCTCGTGGCGCCCGAGCCGCCGGTGTCGCCGTCGGCGGGTCCGCCTCCGCCGTCGTCGACGACGCCCAGCCACACCCCGACGCCGCTGTAGCGGCCGTTGAGACGGCCGCGGAAGTCGTCGAACTCCCGTGCCGAGTAGTAGCGCGCCCACTTGTCGCCCAGGCGCTTGAGCATGCCGTCGATCGCGGCGTGCTCGAGCTCGCCGCGGGACACCGGCTCGGCTGCCTCGTTGCCGATCTTGGCGGCCGCCTCGTCGAGGAGGGACCGGCCGGCGGGCGCCGCCGCCCGTTCGGGCGTGCCCCCGGTGACCACTCCGGCCGCGTACGCGCAGATGACCGCGACGGCCAGGGCTGCCGCGCGCAGCGCACGGCCGCTGAACCGGAACATGCGGCCAAGTGTAGACACCGCGGCCCCCGCGGACGCCGCGGACGTGGCGCCCTGTGGACAAAGCCGCGGGGCCGGGCACGCGCTGTGCGTGCCCGACCCCGGATGGCCATGAGACCGCAGCCGGAACCCGTTCGCCGGGCGCCGCGGCCGGTCGCTAGATGCGCAGGTAGCGGCGCAGGGTGAGGAACGAGGCGAACGCGCAGAGCAGCACGCCGAAGCACACCGTGGCGATGATCACCAGCAGGACCACGCTCCACGACAGCTGGCTGGCGAACCCGACGTTGCCCGCCAGCCGGTCTACGAGCAATATCTTGCTGCCCACCAGGAGGACGGCCGAGAACAGGCCGCCGATCAGGCCCGCGATCGCGCCCTCCATGATGAAGGGCATCTGGATATAGGTGTTGGACGCACCGACCAGGCGCATGATCCCGGTCTCCCGGCGCCGGTTGAACGCCGACAGGCGGACGGTGTTGGCGACCAGCAGCACGGCGGCGATGACCTGGATCAGCGCGATCATCAGGGCGGCCCACTGGAGGCCACCGAGGATCTTGAAGAACTTCTTCAGGATCTCCTGCTCGTTGATCACCTGGTCGACGCCCTGCCGGCCCAGCACGGCCTGCGCGACCTGCTTGTATTCGGCGGGGTCCTTCAGCCGGATGCGGAACGAGTCGGGGATGTCGCCTTCCTTGGCGCTCTGCACGAAGCCGGGCGTGCTGGAGAAGCGGTCCTTGAACCGGGCGTACGCCTGCTCCTTGCTCTCGTACTCGACCTTGGCCACCTGGGGCAGCTTCTCAAGGTCGGTGCGGAGGGCGTCGCGCTGCTGCGGGGTGATGTCCTTCTTGCCGCAACTGGTGTTGGAACTCGTCTTGGCGCACAGGAAGACCGAGACCTCGATCTTGTCGTACCAGTAGCTCTTGGACGACTCGACCTGCTGCCTGAGAAGGAGACCGGTGCCCAAGAGCGCCATGGCGATGGCGACGGTGATGATGAGCGAGATCGTCATCGTGAGGTTCCGTCGGAGACCGATCCAGATCTCCTGGAAAACGAACTGTGCGCGCATGCCTCGCTGTCCTTGATCGCCTGGGCCCCGGGAAGGAGCGTGAGAACTGGGGGGCGCCGGGCCTAGTAGGCCTGGCCGTAGACGCCTCGCGACTGGTCGCGGACGACCCGGCCGTCCTCCAGCTCGACGACGCGCTTGCGGAAGGCGTCGACGATCGCGGCGTCGTGGGTGGCCATCACCACGGTCGTACCGGTCCGGTTGATCCGGTCGAGCACCTTCATGATGCCGATGGACGTGGCCGGGTCGATGTTCCCGGTGGGCTCGTCGGCCAGGAGGATCATGGGCCGGTTGACGAAGGCCCGGGCGATGGCGACGCGCTGCTGCTCACCGCCGGACAGCTCGTCCGGCATCCGGTTGGCCTTGCCTTCGAGTCCGACGAGGTCGATGACCTCGGGGACCACCTTGCTGATGAAACGCCGGGGCTTGCCGATCACCTCGAGGGCGAACGCGACGTTCTCGAAGACGTTCTTGTTGGGGAGGAGCCGGAAGTCCTGGAAGACACAACCGATACGGCGCCGCAGGTGCGGCACCTTCCAGTTGGTCAACCGGCTGAGGTCCTTGCCCGCCACGTGCACGTGACCCTGGGTAGGACGCTCCTCCTTGAGGACGAGGCGCAGGAAGGTCGACTTGCCAGAGCCCGACGGACCGACCAGGAACAGGAACTCGCCCTTTTCGATGGCGACGTTCACGTGCTGGAGGGCCGGCCGGTTCTGGCTCTTGTAGACCTTGGTGACGTTGTCGAAATGGATCACGGCTGCATCACGGCGGTTCAGTCTAGGGGTCTGAGAACGGTGACGCCGGGAACCCCGGACGGATCCGGGATGGGAGCGACTCCGCTGCGCCGCCCGGCCGGGTGACCAGGTGGCTTCCGAGCACTATAGAGGGGAGAGTCAACTGCCTCGGCCCGTACGAGGCGGCGAGGGGGTGCCGGGACGGCCGTTGGGCGCGGCGTGTCGGCCCCGGGAAAACGAGTGCCTGCCATACCGCTGACTCCCGACGTACGCCGGTTCGTGCCCTTTGAGCTCTCGGACTTGCCGGAACGACCATACAGTCCGGCTACGCTGGATGATGGCGAATTGCACGGAGATAGGGGCCCACGACATGAGCTGCGAACACCTGATCTGCGCTCGGTGCTCGGGTCCGGTGGTCGAGGGAAGGTGCCCGACCTGCCGGATCGCCCGTGACGAGATGCACCGCCACGGACCGTCCATCCCGCCGGTCCTGATCCTGGCCGGGCTGGTGGCGCTGCTGTTCGTGGCGCTCGTCGTCCAGCGCGCCGCCGGCTGAGAGATACGCCACGCCGGACCTTCGTTATTTGGGGGCCGGGGTGGTGGCGCGGGCGAGCGCGCCCGCCTCGGCGATCACGTCGGCCTTGCCCTGGACCTTGCCGTCCCGCCCGTCCCCGTTCACCTTGACCGGGTCGTACGCGCCGAACTGGAAGATGTCGGTGGTGTGGATCTCGGCGCCCTCGACGGTGCCGTCCAGGAGGTGGGCCACGTCCGGGGAGATCGGCGGCTTGCCCTTGTCCTTGTCCTTGGATTTCATGACGCTGTTGCGCGTGAGCGCGTAGAGCACCAGGCCGCTGCCGTTGTCGGTGCGCAGCGGGAAGAAGGGGAAGGACGTCGCCACGAAGACGGCCTCCAGCTCCAGGCCGTTCTCCTTGGCCTTCTTCCTGTCCTTGCGGGTCTGCGAGTAGTAGCCCGTGGTGTAGCGCCCGGCCTTCATCACCTTGGCGGCGACGCTGTCGGGGCCCTCGGCGGCCAGCGTGGCCTGGATGCCGGGCAGCGCCCGCGGCTGGATCAGCACGGAGGCGTCGGTGGTCGCCAGCGGTGTCGCGTAGCCGTCGGCGTCGACCGTCACCTTGGGCGCCCGGGCCTTCGGCGCCAGCGTCGTGCTCAGGCTCAGCTTCCAGGTGTCGGCCGGGCTGCGCCGCACGAACGCCAGGTAGGTCTCGCGGGTGCTCTCGGCGTCGCCCTTGACGGTCCGGGGCACCTGGGCCACGAACCAGTGGGGATAGTCGACCAGCTTGGGCACGAGCAGCTTGGGCTCGCCGTAGTCGTAGCGCCGGACCGGATCGCCCTCGAAGGCCGCCTTGCGGTATTCGGCCGCGGTCAGCGGGGACTGGCCGTCGGTGACCCAGCTGAGCGCCAGCCGCTCGTCGCCGGCCGCCCGCGCGACGTCCTCGTCGATGATGAACGTCCTGAACTGGCGTTCGGCGACCTCGGGCGTCAGCGGCTCGGGGGTCGGCGTCGCGGTCGCGATCACGGTCCTGGACGTACGCGCCGCGGGCCGCCCGTCACCGGCACAGCCGCTGACGGCGAACGGCACGGTCAGCAGCAGCGCCACCACCGTCCGCGAGACCCTCAGCACCCGCCCTCGCCCCCTGGATCTTTTCCGAAATCACTACGCTGACCCGTGATTCTGCCATCAGCCGGGGTATGGCCGGGCGCTCGGGCACTACCCCGGCGGCGATAAGCTCGACCTGTGGCAGGCATCGAACCCGAAGAACAGCTCAAGGAGCTCGGCTCGACCCTCGCCGGCATCGAGCAGGTGCTGGATCTCGACGGCATGCGGCGTGACATCGCCGAGCTGCGGGAGCAGTCGGCCGACCCTGACCTGTGGAACGACCAGGAGCGCGCCCAGTCGGTGACGCGCCGCCTGTCGTACCTGGAGAGCGAGCTCAGCAAGGTCGAGGGCCTGCGCAAGCATCACGAGGACGTGGGCGCCGCCTACGAGCTCGCCGCGGAGTTCGACGACGAGGAGACCCGCAAGGAGGCCGACGAGCAGCTGGAGTTGCTGCACAAGTCCGTCCAGCAGCTCGAGGTCCGCACGCTGATGTCGGGCGAGTACGACGCCCGCGAGGCGCTCGTCACCATCAACGCCCAGGCGGGCGGGGTCGACGCGGCCGATTGGGCCGAGCAGCTGCAGCGCATGTACCTCCGCTGGGCCGAACGCCACGGCTACCCCACCGAGGTCTACGACACGTCCTACGCCGAAGAGGCCGGGATCAAGTCGACCACCTTCACGGTCAAGGCCCCCTACGCCTACGGCACGCTGCGCGGCGAGCACGGCACGCACCGCCTGGTCCGCATCTCGCCGTTCGACAACCAGGGCCGCCGGCAGACCTCGTTCGCCGGCCTGGACGTGGTGCCGGTCGTCGAGCAGAGCGACCACGTCGACATCGACGAGAGCGAACTGCGCATCGACGTCTACCGGTCGTCCGGCCCCGGCGGGCAGGGCGTCAACACCACCGACTCGGCGGTGCGGATCACCCACATCCCCACCGGCATCGTGGTCTCCTGCCAGAACGAGCGCTCCCAGCTGCAGAACAAGGCGACGGCCATGAACGTGCTGCAGGCCAAGCTGCTGGAGCGCAAGCGGCAGGAGGAGGCGGAGGCGATGTCCGCGCTGCGCGGCGAGGGCACCAGCAGCTGGGGCACGCAGATCCGCAACTACGTCCTCCACCCGTACCAGATCGTCAAGGACCTGCGCACGGGCGTCGAGGTCGGCAACCCGACCTCGGTGCTGGACGGCGACATCGACGAGTTCATCGAGGCCGAGATCCGCTGGATGCGCCAGCAGGAGTCGGCAAGCTCCTGATCACCGAAAAGCCGGGCATAGCACTCATTCCGGATTCGCTGCGTGACCTGTCGGTCACTCTGTGATGATGAGGGTGGATCGTTTCTTCGCCTGACCTTCGGGGTTCCACCATGCTCGTTCGTGACCGCGCCATCCGTCCGCTGCCACGACTCGCCGTCCCGCTCGTCCTGCCGCTCACCCTGCCGGCCCTGCTGCTCGGCACCGCGGCGGCCTGCGGCGACAGCTCGTCGGCCAAGGACACGGCCGCCACGCCGGCGCTGACCAAGGCGGAGGCCGCGAAGGTCATCGACGCCTACGGCGCGGCCGCCAACAAGGCCGCCGCGACCCTCGACGCGAAGGCCCTGGCCGCCGTCGAGACCGGGCCGCAACTGGCCATGGACACCGCGCAGTTCAAGCTCCGCAAGGCGATCGGGCAGCGCACGGCCACCGTCGCCAAGTTCACCAAGCCCGCGTTCTACATCCCGCGCATGGACGGCCACCCGCGCTGGTTCGCGGCCGACGTCACCACCGAGACGGGCAAAGACTCCCTGCGGCACGCGCTGCTGTTCACGCAGGCCAAGCCCGGCGGCCCGTGGCTGCTCGCCGCCGATCCCTACCTCTCGGAGGCCGCGTTCGCCAAGGTCGCCCTCGACAAGGAGGGCTACGCCACTCCGGTGCGGCCCGACGACAACGCGCCCGCGCTCCAGCCCGCCAAGGTCCCGGACGCGCACGCCGCGCTCCTGACCGGCGGCCCGCAGGCCCCCGGCGCGGCCGGGCTGGCGGCCGGGCCCACGACCACCCAGGCGTACGACGCCCTGCGCCAGGCCCAGCGCCAGCTCAAGCCCGGCGGCGTGACGCTGACCTCGAGCTTCACCGCCGAGCCCGGCCCCGTCCGCGCCCTGCGCACCACGGACGGCGGCGCGCTGGTCTGGTACGTCGTCCGGCAGAACGAGGCGTACTCCAGCCGCAAGAAGGGCAAGCTGGCAGTGACCGGTGATCTCGTCGGGCTCGCCCCGCCGGCCTCCGCCAGGAAGCGCCTGGACACCACCGTCCTGGTGCAGTACCTGGCGGCGGTGCCGCGCGAGGGCCAGACGACCGTCACCGGGATGTACCGCAAGGCCGTCCAGGCCGCGGGTTCCTGATCTCCGTCGGGTGCCGGTGCCGCCCTGCTCTTCCTGACCGCTGCAGCGGGGCGGCATCGGCACCCTTCGGACCTTCCCAGTCTTCTACACTGACGCGGCATACTTCCGAATCGTCCGCTGAGGTGGGGAATTGCTCCGACAGTCGGTCCCGGTGCTCACCGGCGGCGCGCTGCTGCTGTTCCTCACCGCCGCCTGCTCGGACGGCCCCGCGTCCCCGGCGGTCAAGGCCGGCTCCCCCAGCGAGAAGCCCGCGGTCACCGCGGCCGAGGCCGACAAGGTCCTCAAGGACTGGACCGCCCGCCACAACAAGGCGGTCACCTCGGGCGACGAACGCCAGTGGCGGGCCGCGGTCACCGGCGGCCTCGAGGCCCCGGTCAGCGCCCGCGTCCGCGCGTACGGGCGACTCCCGGCCACCACCCGGATCGCCCTGCTCAACCCCGTCCTGTACGTACCGCGCAACGGCGGCGGCAAGACCTCCTGGTTCGCGGCCGCGGCCCTCCAGCGGTCCGGCGGCAGGGAGCAGCAGGTCCTCGCGCTCTTCGTCCGTGCCGGCCCCAAGGACTCCTGGCGGGCCGCGCACTGGCTCACGTTCAAGGGCAAGCCGCCGGAGCTGGCCTACGACAGCGAGGGGTACGCCATACCGGCGGCCGACCGGGGCCTCCCGGCCGCGCACGCCGCCTATCTGACCTCAGGCGACCAGACCGCGTTCACACCGGACGCCTACACCGCCAAGGCCCGCACGCCCTCCTACGGCGGCTGGAAGCCCTCCCGGGCCCGCTACACGCCCGGTCCGGGCCCGTCCTACGCCCTCCGCACCAAGGACGGCGGCTCGCTCGTCTGGTACGGCCTCACCCACAAGACCGCGCTCAGCGGCGGCAGCACCGGCAACCTGCCCGCCGACATCCGCAACCAGCTCACCAGGACCAAGACCAAGCCGTCCGGCGCCATCCAGGCGGGCTGGCAGTGGCTCGCCATCGGCTACTCCCCCGCCTCCGGCAAGGGCACCGTCCTGGGCGAGTCCGTCTCCCTCACCACCGCCTACTAGCCCCGCGCCCCGGCCGGACCCCCCGAAACGCCTCGCGGCCCCGGGGAAGATATCCCGAGGCCGCGAAAGCCGGTGACTACAGCCCGCTGGCGTTGACGAGGGTGCGGATCGCGCCGAGGGCCACCGAGAGGGTGGCCAGGTCGAAGCTGTCGCTCTCCCAGATCTCGGTCAGGGTCTGCTGGGCGCGGAGCACCGCGGTCTCGTTCTTGTCGGCCCAGTTGGCCAGGCGCGCCTCCGGCTGCGCCCCGGACGCGCTGGCGACCAGGACATCGCGGGAGAGGGCGGCGTGCGCCACGTACAGGTCGTCGCGGAGCGCGCTGCGGGCCATCGAACGCCAGCGGTCGTCGCGCGGCAGGGCGATGATGCGCTCGCGCAGGCGGGTGAGCTGGAGCCGGTCGGCCAGGTCGAAGTAGACCTCGGCGACCTCCTCCACCGGCCGGCCGATGTCGTGCGCGACGCTCACCAGGTCGAACGTGGAGTAGGCGGGCACCATCATGGCGGTCTGCTCGGCCAGCTCGTCGGGCACGCCGCGTTCGGCGAAACCGTCGCGGCGCTGCTCGAACCCGGCCAGGTCGAGCCCCACCAGCAGCTTGGGCAGCTGGGCGCCGAGCGTGTAGGCGCCGGACGCGAAGAAGTCGATGGTGTCCTGGATGTCGAACGGGGGCCGCCGGTTGTGCAGCAGCCAGCGGGCGCCGCGTTCGGTGAGCTTGCGCGCCTCCAGCAACATCGCGACCTGCGTCGACTCGTCCACCTGGTGCGCCAGGCCCTCGACCGACTCCCAGAAGCGCGGCATGTCGAAGACCTCGCGGGCGACCAGGTAGGCGCGGGCGATGTCGCCGGGCGAGGCGCCGGTCTCCTCGTTCATGCGGAACATGAACGTGATGCCGCTGTTGTTGACCAGGTCGTTCACGACCGCGGTGTTGATGATCTCGCGGCGCAGCGGGTGCCGTTCCATGTAGTCCTGGAACCGGTCGCGCAGCGGCGTCGGGAAGTAGTCGACCAGCCAGGACCGCAGGTAGGGGTCGTCGGGCAGGTCGGAGACGACCAGGTCCTCGTCGAGGGTGAGCTTGGCGTAGGCCAGCAGCACCGAGAACTCCGGTCCGGTCAGGCCGCGGCCGGACTGGCGCCGTTCGGCCAGCGCCTTGTCGTCGGGCAGGAACTCCAGCCGCCGCTTGAGCCGCCCGGCGCGCTCCATCTTGCGCAACATCCGGGCGTGCACGTGCAACATCGCCGGGGCCTGGGCGCGGGCGGCGGCCAGCGTGACGTTCTGCGCGTAGTTGTCGCGCAGGACGAGCTCGGCGACCTCGCCGGTCATCTCGTACAGCAGGTGGTCGCGCTGCTTGCGGGTCAGCTCGCCGTCGCGCACGACCTGGTCGAGCAGGATCTTGATGTTGACCTCGTGGTCGGAGGTGTCGACGCCCGCCGAGTTGTCGATGAAGTCGGTGTTGACCAGGCCGCCCTCACGCGCGAACTCGATGCGGCCGAGCTGGGTGAGGCCGAGGTTGCCGCCCTCGCCGATCACCTTGCAGCGCAGCTCGGACCCGTCGACGCGCACCAGGTCGTTGGCCTTGTCACCGACGTCGGCGTTGTTCTCGACCGACGCCTTGACGTAGGTGCCGATGCCGCCGTTCCACAGCAGGTCGACCGGCGCCAGCAGGGCGGCGCGGATCAGCTCGAACGGGGTCATCGCCAGCACGTCGTCGGCGATGCCGAGGGCGGCGCGGATCTCCGGGCTCAGCTTGATCGACTTCTTGGTGCGCGGGAAGATCCCGCCGCCCCTGGACAGCAGCTCGGTGTTGTAGTCGGCCCACGAGCTGCGCGGCAGCGCGAACATGCGCTTGCGCTCCTCGAACGACACCGCCGGGTCCGGGTCGGGGTCGATGAAGATGTGCCGGTGGTCGAACGCGGCGACCAGCCTGGTGTGCTCGCTGAGCAACATCCCGTTGCCGAAGACGTCGCCGCTCATGTCGCCGATGCCGACGACCGTGAAGTCCTCGTGCTGGATGTCCTTGCCGAGCGACCTGAAGTGGTATTTCACCGACTCCCAGGCGCCCCGCGCGGTGATCCCCATCGCCTTGTGGTCGTAGCCGACCGAGCCGCCGGAGGCGAACGCGTCGCCGAGCCAGAAGCCGTACGAGGCGGCCACCTCGTTGGCGATGTCGGAGAACGTGGCGGTGCCCTTGTCGGCGGCGACCACCAGGTAGGTGTCGTCGTCATCGTGGCGCACCACGTTGGGCGGCGGCACGACCTTGCCGTCCACCAGGTTGTCGGTGACGTCGAGCAGGCCGGAGATGAAGTCCTTGTAGCAGGCGATGCCGGCCTGCATGAACGCCTCGCGGTCGGCGGCCGGGTCGGGCAGCTGCTTGCCGACGAAGCCGCCCTTGGCCCCGGCGGGGACGATCACGGTGTTCTTGACCGCCTGCGCCTTGACCAGGCCGAGGATCTCGGTGCGGAAGTCCTCGCGCCGGTCGGACCAGCGCAGGCCGCCGCGGGCCACCTTGCCGTAGCGCAGGTGCACGCCCTCGACCTTCGGCGAGTACACGAAGATCTCGAACTTGGGCCGCGGCTGCGGCAGGTCGGGGATCGCCTCCGGGTCGAACTTCAGTGCCAGGTAGGGCTTGGCCTGGTAGTGGTTCGTCCGCAGCGTCGCCATGATCATCGCCAGGTAGGACCGCAGGATGCGGTCCTCGTCGAGGCTGGCGACCTCGTCCAGCTTGCCGGACAGCTCCTCGGCGATCCCGGCGCTGCGCTCCTCCTCGCCGCCGGCCAGCGCCGGGTCGAGGCGGCTCTGCCACAGCCGGATCAGCAGCCGGGTGATCGACGGGTTGCCGAGCAGCACCTGCTCGATGTAGCGCTTGGTGAACGGCGTGCCGGTCTGCCGCAGGTAGAGGGCGTACGCGCGGAGCACCATCGCCTGCCGCCAGTCGAGGCCGACGTGGAGCACCAGGGCGTTGAAGCCGTCGTTCTCGATGTCACCGCGCCACAGCGCGTTGTAGGCGTCCTGGAACAGCCGCTTGACGTCGTCCTCGTCGACGTCCGCGCGCGGCTCGTAGCGCAGGCCCAGGTCGTAGATCCAGTAGCCGCGGTCGCCCTCGTGGGGGTTGATCTCGTACGGGCGCTCGTCGACGACCTCGACGCCCATGTTGGTCAGCAGCGGCAGGACGCGCGACAGCGAGATGGGCGGGCCCAGCCGGTAGATCTTGAGGCGGCGCTCCCCCGGCCCGGCGCCGAACGGCTCGTACAGGTTGATCGAGATCTCGCCCTCGGCGCCGAGCTCCTCGAGCCGCTTGAGGTCGGCCACCGCCGTACGGGCCGGGAAGTCGGCCTTGTAGCCCTCCGGGAAGGCGTCGCCGTAGCGGCGCGACAGGGTGCTCGACCGTTCTTCGCCGCACTGCTCCAGGATCGCGTCGCTGAGGTCGTCGGCCCAGGACCGGGTGGCGGCGGCGAGGCGCGCCTCCAGGTCGTCGGCGTCGACGTCGGGCAGCGGCCGGCCGCGCTCGCCGCGGACGACCACGTGCAGGCGGGCCAGGGTCGACTCGGTCACGTTGGCGCTGTAGTCGACGCTCACGCCGTGGAACGCGTGCCGCAGGATCTCCTGGATGCGCAGCCGGACCTTGGTGGTGTAACGGTCGCGCGGCAGGTAGACCATGCACGACATGTAGCGGCCGTAGAGGTCCTTGCGCAGGAACAGCTTGAGCTGGCGGCGCTCGCGCAGCCGCAGCACGCCGAGCGCTATCGGCAGCAGGTCCTCGACCGAGATCTGGAACAGCTCGTCGCGCGGGTAACTCTCCAGTATCTCGATGAGGTCCTGGCCGTCGTAGCTGTCCGGGGTGAAGCCGGCGAGCTCCAGCACCTCGTCCAGCTTGCGCTTGAGCACCGGGACGTGCGAGATCGACTCGCTGTAGGCGACGTGCGTGAACAGGCCGAGGAACCGGCGCTCGCCGCTGACCTCGCCGTTCTCGTCGAACTTCTTCACCCCGATGTAGTCGAGGTAGAGCGGCCGGTGCACCGTGGACCGCGAGTTGGCCTTGGTGATCACCAGCAGGTGCTTCTCGGTGGCCTTCTCCCGCACCTCGGGCGGCAGCGAGGCGAACCCCTCCGACTCCGGCTTGTCGCTGCGCAGGATGCCCAGGCCGCTGCCCGGCTCGGGGCGGAGCGCGGTGCCGTCGTCGGTGAGCGTGTAGTCGCGGTAGCCCAGGAACGTGAAATGTCCGTTGGCGAGCCAGTCGAGCAGCTCGACGCCCTCCGCCAGCTCCTTCTCGGGCAGCGGCGGCGCGTTCTCCCGGATCTCGAGGGCGATCTCGCCGGCGCGGGAGCGCATCTTGGGCTCGTCCTCGACCGAGACCCGCACGTCCTGGAGGACCCGCAGCAGGTCGCGTTCGACCTGTTCGAGCCGGGCGCGGTCACTCGTGCGGTCGACCTCGACGTGGATCCACGACTCGTCGATGTCGGTGTCGCTGTCGAGCTTGCCGCGGAACGCCTTCATGTGGCCCGCGACGTCCCGGTCGACGCCGAGCAGCGGGTGCACGATCAGATGGGCGGTCAGCTCGTGCCGGGCGATCTCCATCGACACGCTGTCGACCAGGAACGGCATGTCGTCGGTGACCACCTGGACGACGGTGTGCCCCGGGTCCCAGCCGTTCTCCTCGATGGTGGGGGTGAAGACCCGCACCTTGGCGCGGCCCTGGGGCCGTTCCTCGCCGAGCGCCCGGTGCGCCATGGCCGGCCCGCAGATGTCGGCGGGGTCGCGGGAGAGCAGATCTTCGGGGTCCACGTGCCGGTAGTACAGCCGGAGGTACGCGACCGACTCCTCCAGATCTCCGCCCCGGCGCGCGCCGGCCCCCTGGGCCCACGTCTCAGCCGCCCGCCTGAGCAGGTCGTCCTTAGCCTGGTCGAGCTTGCCGCCCATCAACAACTCCCCTTGAGGCCCTCCGCCACAACGTTGTGGCGCCGCTCACTGCGTCAGCGTAGCCAGGAATCGGCGCAAAGCCGACCGGCGGGGCCGCGACTCGTTCGTGCCGTCGCCCGCCCCGCCACCTGACCGATCAGTTCGCCCCGATGACACCAGATTTCTAGCCCGCGCGCCGGGGGAACGCGGCGTCCGACCCGTACCGGGTGAGGGACGACGCGGGATCGCCGTCGGCGGCCGGGCCGCCCTCGGTGCCCGCCGGCTCTCCGGTGGGCGGGTCGGTGGGCGGATCGGTGGGCGGATCGGTCGGGGGGTCGGTGGGCGGATCGGTCGGGGTGCCCGTCGGAGTGTCGGTCGGCGTGCCGGTCGGCGGCGTGCTCGTGGGCGTGTCCGTCGGCGTCGCCGACGGCGACACGGTGGGCGTCGGGCTGGTCGACCGCAGCGGCTGCTGGCGCCGGGTCGGAGTCGAGGCCGGCTCGTCGTCCGGCGAACCGGAGTCGCCCGAGATGTCGGCCGGCACGTTCTGCCCCGGGTTGCTCGCCGGGTTGGCCGGGCTCTGGCCGCCGCCCAGCGCGAGCGCCACCGACGTCACCGCCACCACGATCAGGACGACCGCGGCCGCGGTGAGCAGCGCCGTCCGGTTGGAGACCGTCCGGAGCCCGCCGCCGCCCGGCTTGGCCGCCTGGTCGCCGCCCCGGGCACCTGGGATGGTGCTCTCTCCGAGGGAATCGGCGTTCTCCGCGATGAACTCGGCGGGGCTGGGCAGGCGTTCACGACGTCCGGCGGTGGGGTCGTCGCCGGACGGCGTGACGGCCGCGACGACCCTCGTCTCGTCCGCGGGCTCGCCCTCGTCCTCGTCTGTGGCCTCGCCGTGAACGTCGCCGTCAGCGTCGCCGTGGTAGCCGGCGGCCTGCTCGAACTCGCCGGCCTCGCCGGCCTCGCCGAACTCGTCGAGGTCGTCGAGGTCGTCGAGGTCGTCGCCGAACTCGGCCGCGACCTCGCTGCCCGCCGCCAGGATCGCGGTGCCGTCCTCGTCGGCGGCCGGCGCCACGACCACCGGGGCCGCGACGGTGATCTCCTCGTGGCCGAGCAGCCGCATCAGCACCTGGCGGGCCTGCGGACGCTCGTCCGGCTCCTTGTTGAGGCAGTCGGAGACCAGGCCGCGCAGCGGCCCTTCGAGGTCGCCGAGATTGGGCTCGTGGTGCAGGATCCGGTTGATCACGGCCGGGATGGTGTCCTGGCCGAACGGCGCCTCGCCGATCGCCGCGAACACCAGGGTCGCCGCCCAGCAGAACACGTCCGCCGGGGTGCCGATCTCGTCGCCCTGCAACTGCTCGGGCGCCATGTAGGAGGGGGTGCCGATGACCTTGCTGGTCAATGTGGTGGAGCCGCTGATCGCCCGGGCCACGCCGAAGTCGATGACGCGCGGCCCGTCCGGGCCGATGAGCACGTTGTGCGGCTTGAAGTCGCGGTGAATGATCTTGGCCTGGTGGATGGCGGACAGCGCCGTCGCCGTGCCCACCGCCAGCCGTTCCAGCGCGGCGCCGCGCAGCGGTCCCTCCGCCAGCACCAGCTGGTTGAGCGACGGCCCCGGCACGTACTCGCTGACGATGTAGGGACGCTCGCCGTCCGCGTCGGCGTCGATCACCTGGGCGGTGCAGAACGGCGCGACCCGCTTGGCGACCTCGAGCTCGCGCAGGAACCGCGCCCGCGCCTTGTCGTCCGAGGTGAGCTCCGCGTGCAGCAGCTTGATGGCGACCCTGCGGCCGTCCTCCGCGGTGCCGAGGAAGACGGTGCCCTGGCCACCCTCGCCGACCCGGCCGATCAGAGCGTACGACCCCAGTTGCTCCGGATCACCGGATCGCAGTGCCCCAACCTCCATGCGTGGCACAGCCCCTCTCTCGACTTGCTCGCGCCGAACCGGACCGTAGCCGAATCAGCACAGACCAGCCTTCCGTGGTGGGACGCCCCAGTCCCAGGGAAAGTTGACCCGGCCCTGCGACCCTACGGCGTGATCTGCCCGATCCGCTCCCTCTCCGGCCACATTTGACGCGAACGGCCAGCCTAGCCCCGAACACCCCATCCGCGATACCACCACCAATTGCGCAATGCCCACGAAAGCGCAGGCCAGAGTGGGTTTTTCGGCAACTTCCAGGCGTGTCACGCGCATGCCCCGGGTAGACCGCCGCCTGACGATCTTCGTCGTTAGGAGGTTTGACAGGCATGTCCATTCCGTTAAAGACCGCGTGCTGCGCGACGACCGTCGCGCTGGCCATGGTCCCCGGGGTCGCCGAGGCCGCCGAGCTCTCTCAACCTGACAAGATCCAGGCCTCGTCCGATGCCCAGGACCCGATCGCGACCGCCCAGGCGAACAGCCCGGCCGAAGCGATCGACACCCAGGCGGTCAACCAGGCGACGAGCCGGGCGCACACCGCCACGGCTCCCGACCAGACGCACGACGCCGCAGCGCCTCACCAGGCGCGCGCGGCCGCGACACGGGACCGGTCACAAGCCCGCGCCGCCGCGACGCCAGACCAGGCGCAGGCGGCAGCGGCGCCCGACCAGGGACCCGCCGCAGCTCAGGCGCAGCCGCAAGCGGCCGCAGCTCCTGACCAGGCACAGGTGGCCGCCGCCCCTCACCAGGGGCACAGCGCCGCGACGTCCAGCCGGTCGCACACCGCGACGGCGTCCAGCCGGATGGAGCTCGCCCGTGCGGGCGGCAAGGTCTCCGTCACGTACGCCAACGGGAAGGTCGCCGCCGTCCGCCAGGCCGCGCCGGTCCGTTCCGCGGGCAAGCGGCAGAACGGCATGCGCAACACCAACGCCAAGCGGCTGGCCGCACTGCAACAAGCGGTGCGCAAGCAGCGGGCGCGCATGGAGGCCCAGTGGCAGCGCCGCGCCGACCGCGCGCTCCGCTTCGCACTGGCGCAACGCGGCCGCCCGTACGTGTACGGCGGCACCGGCGGTGGCGGCTTCGACTGCTCGGGCCTGACCCAGCAGTCCTGGCGCCGCGCCGGGGTTCCGGTGCCGCGCGTCGCCGCGACGCAGTACAGGAAGATCCGCAACCGGGTGTCACGCAAGAACCTGAGGCCCGGCGACCTGGTCTTCTTCAACGGCCTCGGCCACGTCGGCATGTACGTCGGCAAGTCGCGCTTCATCCACGCGCCGCGCACCGGCCGCCGGGTGAGCGTCGAGCGGCTGAGCGGCTACTACCGCACCAACTACGTCGGGGCCGTCCGCCCCGGCTGGAAGCGGCTCCCGGCGATCCCGACGAGCCTCTACTGAGCTGAGCCGGGACACCACGTCCTGAGCTGAGCCGGGACGCGCGCCGGGCGAACACCACCCGCCCGGCGCGCGTTCGCCACAATGACCCGCATGACCACACTCGACGGGCGCCGCGTCTACACCCGCGCCGACCTCATGGAGACCCACGGCGTCGGCCGCAGCACCCTGGAGAAGTGGTACCGCGAACGTTCCGCCAACGGCCACCCCGAACCCGCGGGCACCGTCGGCGGCCAGCTCGCCTGGGACGCCGACGCCTGGGACCGCTGGCACACCGCCCGCGCCACCCCCGCCGCGCCACCTCCCGGCCTGGTCACCCGGGACGACCTGACCGCCAGGCACGGCATCTCCCGCCACACCCTCAAGAAGCTCTGGTCGGAACGCGCCGACAACGGCCACCCCGCCCCCGCACACCAGTCGGGCCGGACCCTCTACTGGAACGAGTCCGAGTGGCTCACCTGGTACGAGGCTCACGGGTCCGCCGCCCCCGAGGTATCCCCCGACGACCTCGTCACCCTCGCCGAAGCGGCCCGCATCCTGGGCCTGGCCCAGTCCAGCGCCACCGTCTACGCCAAACGCCCACCCGCCGGCTGGCCCCAGCCCGCCGAAGAAGAACCCCTGGGAGGCGGCCGGGTCCGCCGCCTCTACCGCCGCCGCGACATAGAGACCTACAGATCCCGCCCACGCTGAACCCGCCGCGCATCGCGGCTTCCTGGTGACCGCTTCGGGCCATTGCGCGTTCGTTCTATACGCGTCCGCGGCATCGGTCCAGCATTCGCTGTGAAGGTCCCTCGTGGCGCCTGTGACGGTGCCGGTCGCAGCCGGGTCATCGTGACGTTCCTCGCCTCAGGGGCTCAGCCGCCCAGTGATGGGTCGACCCAGGAGGTGCCCGGTGCGACGAAGATCTGTCGCGATCGCGATGCTGGCAGGGATGGTGGCCTGGCTCGGAGTCTTCGGCGTCGCGTCCGCGAGCGAGACGAGCGCCGTTCCACGGATGTCGCAGATCGTGACCACCCCCCATCCGACGCCGAAGGTCCACTCGGTGCCGGCTCCTCCCGGCCGTCAGCGGACGGCCCCTCCGGGGGCGCTGTCATCCCAGCAGGTCGGCGTCAAGATCCACCACTACAACCTCTGCGCGGGCAACGACGCCTGCGTCGCGCATCCGGAGCTCGTCGACCACGCGCGGAACCTGGCCGCCTACTTCATGACGGTCGACGGCGGCTGGTTCCTCTCCCTCAACGAGGTGTGCAAGAGCGACTTCGACGACCTCGCCAAGCGCCTCAATTCCGCCGGGACGATGGTCTACGCCCTCAACGACAGCTCTGACTGCGATGGCCCGTACGGAAGCGCGATCCTTCATCCGGGAGGGATCCGCGAAGGCGGCGAAGCGCTCTTCTTCCCCACCCAGGAGGCGGCGAGGGTCGGCGACTGCGGCGACGAGGAGTGCCGGGCCATGCTCTGTCTCAGGCTCGGAACCTACGCCGGCCCGATGTCGGTGTGCACCGCGCATCTGGAGACCGGTACCGAACGAGCGCCGGGCAGCGACCTCACCATCGGCCAGGCGCAGGCCAACGAGTACCTCTGGATCGCCACCGGCTACGCCGCCGGACGCAAGAGGGTGCTCGCCGGCGACCTCAACCTGGTGCCCAACAACCGTGACGGGCAGCTCGAGGTGGACGAACTGCCGGACTCCTACAACCAAGGGCTGTGGGACCTGGTGTCGGGCAACACCTACCCGAACTGGGAGCCCGACTCCAACGACAACCCCGTCCGGCGGACCCCCCACTCCAAGATCGATTACATCTGGGTCGACGCCCAGAACCTGGCCATCAGGCCAAGGCCGTTCTGCGAGAACAACCCGTTCTCCAGCGACCACTGCTACACGTCCGGCGAGTGGGTCCCCTAGCCACGACGTCCCCGGGAGCGCGGACCCCGGCTCCCGGGGGCCTGGACCCAAGGTCAGATCGGCAACTCGATGACCAGCGAGCCGAAATCCGGCGCGTCCGGGAACGGCCACAGCTTCCTGACCTTCTTCCACCCCCACCGCGCATACGCGTTCTGGGCCGAGTCGTTGTCCTCCCAGACCAGCAGCACCGCCCGTTCCTCGCCTCCCCCCGAAGCAACTCGTCGTGGAGCGCGTGGGCGACGCCCTGGCCCTGCCGATCCGGCATAGACCGGCACGACCACTTCGCCGAGAATCCCCGCCGTCGGCGTCGCGGCTCCGGGCTCCCGTTCAGTGGGGGATGCCGTCGATGAGGTCGCGGGCGCCTTTGCGAAGCAGGTCTCCGGCCACGTAGGCACCCAGGTCCGTTCCTTTGTCCGGGGCCGACCATTCCTGCGAGTGGACGAAGGCGGACCCGTCGCGGGTGAACACCATGCTGCGCAGGCTCACCTGTACTTTGCCCATAGCCGGACCTCCGTTGTCCGGTCAGGCCCCGGGATCCCTGGTGTTCGCGCACCGGGCCGGGGTCGCTTTCGTTTTCGAGGCGGGGCACGCACCGGCGCCTATCGTTGGCCCCATGGGAAGTCGACGGCACGCTCCGCACTCTCAGTCAAACCGCGTCACACAGCGCAGTTGAAGGGGAGAATGGAGAGGCGGAGGCGAGATCGAGCCGGAACGTGCGACGCAGAAGCACCCCGTTGCCGACGCCGCTTCCGACGAATTTCAAGCTCTCGAGCTGGCACGCCGCGTTGCGGCGAGCGACGTCGGCGACGACACGCTCGTGACATTGGAGCTAGTGGTGGACGACCTGGCGTCCGCCTACCCACGTTCGGCCCCGGCGGACCTACTGGTCCGCACCCGGCAACATCTCGCCTACGTGTCGCACCTGATGGACGCTCGCATGACCCTGGCTCAGCGCCGTCGCCTCATCGTCGTGGGGGCGTGGCTGTCCTTGCTGGCGGCCACATGCGACATCGACCTGGGCAAGCGCCCGGCTGCGGCCGCACGCCTCCGGACCGCTTCACAACTCGCTGATCATTCTGGCCATACCGAGATCCTTGCGTGGGCTCTCGAAATCCAGGCGTGGCAGTTCCTCACCGATGGCGACTACCGGCGGGCCGTGTCACTTGCCCGAAGCGCTCAAGAGGTCGCGCCCAAGACCGGCTCCGCGTTCATCCAGGCGACCGCGCAAGAAGGGCGCGCCTGGGCCCGGCTTGGCGCCGCCCCAGAGACTCGCGCAGCTCTGACCCGAGTCGAGCGCCTCGTGTCGCCCCTGCGGATGCCGGAACGCCCCGAGCACCACTTCAGGTACGACCCGGCCAAAAGCGACGCGTACACCGCGACCACGCTCTCATGGCTGGGGGATCCGGCCGCCGAACAGTACGCGCGTGGTGTCCTGGGCCGCCTGGAGAAGCCGGTCAGCGGTCCCGCACGGCCGCGTCGGGCCGCCTCCGCGAGGCTTGATCTCGCTCTTGCCCTCCTTGCCTCGCACCAACCCGACGAGGCCGCCCACACCGCTATGGAGGCCCTCAACAGCGGACGCCTGGTTCCGTCGAACTACTGGCGTGTCGCCGAGGTCATCACAGCCGTAGAAGCACTCAGGCTTCCGGAGGCGGCCGAGCTGAGTGAGGCATACCGTCAGCTGCCTCCACCACGCGGCAACCCAGACGGCGCGATCGTGTGACACCTCTTTCGAGCAGCGAGCGGCTGCACGTCCCCGTGGGTGGTGGGCGGGTTGATGGCCGTGCGGGTGGCAGGCGGTTCAGCGCGGTGGGTGGGGTGCGGACGTTCGAGGTGGGTGTCTCGGGGGCACCGACGGTGGTGCTGCCGGGGTTGCCGGTGAATGCCGACACCTGGGCTCCGGTCGTGGCCGGGCTTGGAGGGGCGCGTGCCGTCGATCTGCCGGGGCTGGGGATGAGCGCGGGAGGACGGGACGACTGGCCGTCCTGGCTGGCGGGGCTCGTGGCCGACGCCCACCACCTGGTGGGACATTCCATCGGCGCCGCGGCCGCCGTCGAGGCCGCCGCCTCTCACCCCGGCTCGGTCGAGCAGCTCACGCTCGTGGCGCCGTTCTTCCTTCAGGCGTACCCGTCCCGCTCCGCTCGATGGACGTTCCTCACGCGGGCGTACCTCAAGCGTGTCGGCCGCGAGAAGCTCGCCGAGCGGCTCACCGGGACCACCGAGGCGGCGGCCGCGCTCGGCGGCGTCGTGGCGGATCTGCGGCGTGGCACCGTCGCGGCCACGGCCGCCCGGCTGCTGGCCGAGACCGCGTCGCCGTGGCGCGACGACCTCATGGCGAAGCTGCGACGTCATCCCGGGCACGTCCACGTCATCGTGGGCTCCGAAGATCCGCTGTCCCCGGCGGGCAGGGCGTTCGTCGAAGGGCTTCCGGACGCCGCCGTGACGATCGTTCCCGGCGCCGGTCACCACCCTCAGCTGACGCACCCGCAGGCCGTCGCCGACGCCATCAGCGCGCGCAGCGAGGTGCTCCGATGAGGCCATCGGTGGGCGCGGCGCGGTGCTGCGCCGAGGGGCTCGGCGCCCGGTCGAGGACGGCGGACGAGGACGCCCTCAGTTGTCGGGGGTGAAGTGCTGGAGGACTTCGGGGTTGGCCATGGAGTCGGGGTTGGCGGCCTGCTCGATCGGGGTGCCCAGCAGGATCTTGCGGACCGGGATCTCCAGTTTCTTGCCGGAGAGGGTGCGCGGGATGCCGGGGACCTCGTGGATCTCGTCCGGGACGTGGCGGGGTGAGAGGGAGGCGCGCAGGGACGACTTGAGGCGCTTGGTCAGGTCGTCCGACAGGGACGAGCCGGGCGTGAGCTGGACGTAGAGGATCAGGCGGCCCTCCTGGCCCAGGCGGCCGGTGTCGATGACGAGGCTGTCGGCGATCTCGGTGAACGCCTCGACGACGCGGTAGAAGTCTGCGGTGCCCATCCGGATGCCGCCGCGGTTGAGGGTCGAGTCGGAACGGCCGTAGATGACGCAGCCGCCGTCGTCCAGGACCTTGATCCAGTCGCCGTGCCGCCAGGTGCCGGGGTACATGTCGAAGTACGACTCGCGGTAGCGGCTGCCGTCCTCGTCGTTCCAGAAGAAGACCGGCATGGACGGCATGGGCTCGGTGAGGACGAGTTCGCCGACCTCGTTGAGGGCGGGCCTGCCGTCCTCGGTGAACGACTCGACCTTGGCGCCCAGGCCGCGGCACTGGATGACGCCGGGGCGCAGCGGCAGGAGGACGGACGGGCCGACGAAGCCCGTGCAGACGTCCGTGCCGCCGGAGAACGAGCCGAGGAGGGGGTCCTCGCCGACCGCCTCGTACACCCAGGTGAAGCCTTCGGGCGTCAGCGGCGAACCGGTGGAGCCGATGCCGCGCAGGGCGGACAGGTCGAGGTCCTTGCCCGGCTCCTCGCCCGCCTTGAGCGAGGCCAGGATGTACGGGGCGCCGACGCCGAAGTAGGTGACGTTGGCGTCGGCCGCGAGCTTCCAGAGGTCGATGGGCGCGCCGTCGTACATGACGACGGTCGAGCCGACCAGGAGACCGCCGATGAGGTAGTTCCACATCATCCAGCCGGTCGTGGTGTACCAGAAGAAGACGTCGCCGTGGCCGATGTCCTGGTGGAACGAGAGCGCCTTGAGGTGCTCCAGGACGACGCCGCCGTGGCCGTGCACGATCGGCTTGGGCAGGCCGGTGGTGCCCGACGAGTAGACGACCCAGAGCGGGTGGTCGAACGGGACGTCCTCGAACTCCAGGGGGTGGCCGTCGCGGGGCAGGTCGCCGTAGGGCATGCCGACGCGGAGGCCCTCGGGCGTGGAGGCCGGGTCCAGGTACGGGATGAGGACGGTGGCGGCGAGGGTCGGGAGCGACTCCTCGATCTCGCGCACGGTGTCGAGGCGGCTGAAGTGCTTGCCGTTGTAGGCGTAGCCGTCGACGGCGATCAGCACCTTGGGCTCGATCTGCGCGAACCGGTCGATGACGCTGGACGAGCCGAAGTCGGGCGAGCAGGACGACCAGATGGCGCCCAGGGAGGCCGTGGCGAGGAAGCAGACGAGGGCCTCGGGGATGTTGGGCAGGTAGGCGGCGACCCGGTCGCCGCGGCCGACGCCGAGGGCGGCCAGGCCCGCGCGTACCTCGGCCACGTGCAGGGCCAGCTCGCGGTACGTGAGGAGGCGATGCCCGCCCGCCTCGGACCGGAAGATCACCGCGGTCTCGTCCGGGGTCTCCTCGGCACGGCGCAGCGCGTTGGCGGCGTAGTTGACGGTCGCCCCGTCGAACCAGCGCAGCCCGTCCACCGGCATGTGCCCCCCGGACCGGACGGGGCCGTCGCCGCGGTGGCCGACGACCTTGAAGTAGTCCCAGATCGAGTCCCAGAAGGCGTCGACCTCGGTGACCGACCAGCGCCACAGCTCGTCGTAGGTGTCGGCCAGCACGCCGCGGTCCCAGAGCCAGTGCAGGTAGTGCGTCACCTTGGCGTTGGCGACGATCTCCTCGGACGGCTCCCAGAGCGGGGCGCTCCCAACGGTCGGATCGTCCTGTGCCATCGCCCTGGTCTCCTCTCGCGTACCCGCGCCGCGCCGCACGGATTCCCCAGCTTCGAGCCAGCATGCACAACCCCGCAACCCGACGCGACGGCGGGGTGGGCCGCAACCCCGAGCCCGGCACCACCGGGCCGGGGTCAGCCGTGGGCCAGGGAGGCTACGGAGCGGAGGACGGCGTCGGTGTCGGCCAGGGTGGGGAGCACGACCTCGGCGCCGGCGGAACGGAGCTCGGCCTCGGTGGCGCTGCCCGTGGCGACGGCGATGATCGGCGACCCGGCGATGTGGGCGGCCTGGACGTCGCGGGGCGAGTCGGCGATGTAGACGGTGGACGACTCGGTGAAGCGGGTCCGGTACTTCTCCCCCGCGCGGGAACGGGCCAGCTCCAGCAGCGCCGCCTTGCTGTAGACGCCGTTCTCGTAGCCGCCGACCTCCAGGTCGAGGCCGCCGGCCAGGCCCAGCTCGGTCAGCTTGAGCACGGCGCCGGCCTGGATGGAGCCGGTCAGCACGGACTGGACGGTGCCGGAGACGCGGGAGAGGGCGGCGACGGCCTCGCGGGCGCCGGGCAGGACGCGGCCGTGCGCCTTGAGGTCGGCGCGGCGGGCCTCGAACGCCCGGGCGAGCGCGGGCATGAACGCGGGCAGGTGATCGTCGGTGGTGACGATGTCGTTGAACGCGAGGGTCTCGAAGATGATCTCCGACTCGGTACGTCCCGGCGTCGGGGCGAGCCTGACCAGCGGCCTGCCGGTGGTGTGCCGGAACGCTTCGGCGTAGGCCTCCCGGGTGACCCGCCCCACGTCCACCAGAGTGTGATCGATGTTCCACAACACCAGGCGGTTCAGAGCTGCCATCCCGTTCCTTGCTCGACGTCGGGGGGATCCGCGTGCGCGTCGGCACGCGAGCCGCCCGCCGTCGTGGCGGGCGGCTCAATCGTCGGCCCTCGGCCCCGGTCCCCGCAAGCCGAGACCCGGACAGACCTCCGTAAAGGCCGTGCTCGCCACTGGCGGCCGCGCGGAGCTCGGCCCGGGTGCCGGAGGCACGTATGGACGCCGACCCGCGCGGGCTCGGGCGACCGCGGGCTCGGGTCAGCGGGGGGCGGCGAAGGTGCCTTCGGTGGTGGCGGTCCGGCCCAGGACGCCGCAGCTGATCTGGTCGCCGAGGCCCGGGATGTAGGTGGCCATGAAGGTGCGGAGCTTGAGCTTCTCGCCCGCGGCCCGTGTCGTCTCGGCCTGCGCCCGGACCCGGACGGTACGGGTCTCCCCCGCGGGCAGCTCCTCGAAGTGGCAGCTCACGCCGCGTTCGATCCGGCAGGTGCCGCCGCTCAGCGAAACGATCTTCAGGTCCTGGCCACCTCGGGCGCCGGCGACCTTCTCCGTGCGGACGATCAGGCGCTCGACCGCCGCCGGGCCGTGGTTGGTGATCTGGAAGGCGAACTCGAACTGCCCGCCCGGCAGCAGGCTCGCCGCCCCCACCGGCGTGATCCCGGTGTCGGCCTTCAGCGAGAGCTGGTGCTGGGCGGCCGACGCCTCCACCGGCTCGGCACGGACGTCGGAGAACCGTGCGGCCGCGACCACCGCCCCCGCGGTGGCCACGGCGAGCACGCTCCCCACGACCAGGATCCGGCGCATCCGGCGTCACCCTTCGTCGACTACGTCTTCGCAGGTAAAGAACGGTGCGAGCCGTACGGGCTATTCCCAACTGCCAGTCAAGTGCCGAGTCAACGGGCCCATGGAGGGGGGTCGATCACCCCATGTGGGGGTAGCGGTAGTCGGTCGGCGGCGCCAGCGTCTCCTTGATCGACCGCACGTTCGTCCAGCGGATCAGGTTGAAGATCGAGCCCGCCTTGTCGTTGGTGCCGCTGGCCCGCGCGCCGCCGAACGGCTGCTGGCCGACGACCGCGCCGGTGGGCTTGTCGTTGACGTAGAAGTTGCCGGCCGCGAACCGCAACTTCTCGGCGGCGTCGGCGACGGCGGCCCGGTCCTGGGCGATCACGGCGCCGGTGAGCCCGTACTCGGCGGCGCCCTCCATCTGGGTGAGCATCGCGTCGTAGTCGGAGTCCTCGTACACGTGCACGCCGAGGATCGGCCCGAAGTACTCCTTGGTGAAGATCTCGTCGGTCGGGTCGGCCGACTCCAGCACGGTCGGGCGGACGAAGTAGCCCTCGCCGTCGTCGAGGATGCCGCCCGCCAGCACCTTGATCGAGTCGAGGCCCTGGGCCCGCTCGATGGCCTGCCTGTGCTTGGCGAACGCACGTTCGTCGATCACCGCGCCCATGAACGCCGACAGGTCGTCGGCGACGTTGCCCATGGTGAGCGCCTCGACCTCGTCGCAGAACTCGTCGCGCATGCGGCTCCAGACCGACCGCGGCACGTAGGCGCGCGAGGCGGCGGAGCACTTCTGGCCCTGGTATTCGAACGCGCCGCGGACCAGCGCGGTCTTGAGCACGGCGGGGTCGGCCGACGGGTGCGCGACGACGAAGTCCTTGCCGCCGGTCTCGCCGACGAGCCGCGGGTAGCTCTTGTAGCCGGTGATGTTGTCGCCGACGGTCCGCCAGAGGTGCTGGAACGTGCCGGTGCTGCCGGTGAAGTGGATCCCGGCGAGCTCCGGGTGCGGCAGCGCCACGTTCGACACCGCCTGGCCGTCACCCGTGACCAGGTTGATCACGCCGGGCGGCAGGCCGGCCTCCTCCAGCAGCCGCATGGTGAAGTGCGCGGCGAACTGCTGGGTGGGCGACGGCTTCCAGAGGACCACGTTGCCCATCAGGGCGGCGGACGTCGGCAGGTTGCCGGCGATGGCGCTGAAGTTGAACGGCGTGATCGCCACCACGAAGCCCTCGAGCGGGCGGTACTCCATGCGGTTCCACACGCCCGGCGACGAGATCGGCTGGTGGGTGTACAGCTGGCGCGCGTAGTCGACGTTGAAGCGCCAGAAGTCGATCAGCTCGCAGGCCGAGTCGATCTCCGCCTGCTGCACCGACTTGGACTGGCCGAGGATGGTCGCGGCGTTGATCGTGGACCGCCACGGGCCCGACAGCAGGTCGGCGGCCCTGAGCAGGATCGCGGCCCGGTCGTCGAACGACATCGCCCGCCAGCCGGGGGCGGCGTCGCGGGCGGCGTCGACCGCGGCGCTCACGTCGTCGTCGGTGGCGTTCCTGAGCTGGCCGAGCACGTGCCGGTGGTTGTGCGGCTCCACCACGTCGATGGGCGAGCCGCCGCCGAGGCGCTTCTCGCCGCCGATCGTCATGGTCAGGTCGATCTGCTCGCCGCCGAGTTCCTTGATCTTGGCTTCGAGCGCGGCCCGCTCGCCGCTGCCCGGCGCATAGCCCTTGACCGGCTCGTTCACCGGCGTGGGCACGTTGGTGACGGCATCCATCTGATCGCTCCCAGAAAATCCGACATCGTTGTCGACAACAGGCGTGGTCCAGGGGACGGGCGGCGGACCGCCGGCTCCCGCTCATCGGGATCTACCCGCTGGAACGAAGCACCTACCAGCAGCCTACGAGATCATGCCCAATCGACCCGATTTGGAGTCCAAAGCACCAATTGTCCGCCCTCGTTGGCGCTCGCCCGCCCTCGTAGGCGACCAGCGGAAACGAGCGGAGACCAGCGGTGCGACCTGCCGCATCGGCCGCCCCCGCGGGCGGCCCGGCGCGTGCTCAGGGGACGAGGTGGGCCAGCTCCTGTGTCGCGTACCACAGGAGTTCGTGGCCTTCCGCGCCGTCGACCGTGAACTGGGCGTCCTCGTCTCCGGCGTCGGCGGCCGCCAGGGCGGCCACGGCCGCGCGCACGTCGTCCGCGGCGTCCGGGTCGTCGACGTGGCCGGAGGCGATCGTGCTCCACGGCACCACGCTCGTCACCTGGACGAGCGCGCGGGCGTCGTCGGCCGGGATGACGCCGCGGGCCCACTCCACCGTTTTGTCGGGCACCTCGGCCGCCAGCACCACCCGCCGCGGCGGGGTCGCGGGATCGGCGGCCAGCAGCCTGAGCGAGGCCCTGGCCGCGGCGGTCATCGCCGCGTACTCCAGCTCCTCGAGGTCGCCACCGGCGTACCACTCGCGCAGCGCCGGGGTCACGGCGTAGGCGGCGACCGGCGCGGGACCGGTCTCGCGGGCCTTCACCAGGCGGGCGAGATCGGTGAGCGTGGACGGCAGGTAGACGCGCATGACGATCAGAGTCTGCCAGACCACCCGGCGGCCGGTCAGTCCGACAGGCCCGCGACCACCGCGAGCCCCTCGGCAGCCGGGCGCCAGGCGGCCCGGAGGTCAGGCGGGCAGGCGGGCAGGGGATTGGGCGGGCAGGGGGTCAGGCGGGCAGGCCCAGGGCGCGGAGGGCGGCCACGGTCTCGGCGGGGTCGGTGTGAAGGATGCCGCGCATGCCCATGGCCTCGGCGGCGGTGATGTTGTGGTCGATGTCGTCGATGAACACGCAGTCGGCGGGCTCCAGGCCGAGGAGCCCGACGGCGTGCTGGAAGATCGCCTCGTCCGGCTTGCGCAGCCCGACCTCGCACGAGATGACGACCGCGTCGAACAGGTCGGCGAAGAGGTCGCGCGGGTAGTCGTTCCCCCACGAGTTGGACAGCAGCGCGGTCCGGGTGCCGCCCGCGCGGAGGGTCCGCAGCGCGTCGTACATGGGCTCGACCGGCGCGAACGCGGTGAACATGCGAGCGATCAGGCCCTCGGCCACCACCGCGCCACCGTCCACGGTGATCAGCTCGGCCGCCAGCAGGCGTTCGAACTCGGCCGGTTCGAGCGTGCCGTCCTCCAGCCCGTGGATCGGGTTGACGCCCTCACCGTCGTAGGCCTGCTTCACCCAGGCGCGCATCACCGTCCTGTAGTGCGCGGCGTCGATGCGGTCGGCGGTCAGCCAGGTGGCGATGGCGTCGTTCAGCGGCGAGGTCAGCACGCCGCCCCAGTCGGTGATCACAGCTTTGACGGTCACGGGCAGATGGTAGGACATCCCGCCCGAAGCTACCGAACGGCGTTCTGCCAGACTGGCCGCCATGGACTTCGAACTCAGCCCGAAGGCTCAGGATTACCAGGCGAAACTGCAGGAGTTCATGGACGAGCACGTGTACCCGGCCGAGCCGGTCTACACGGCCTGGCGAGCGGAGAACGACCCGCACGCCCTTCCCCCTGTCGTCGAGACGCTCAAGGCCGAGGCGCGCAGGCGCGGCCTGTGGAACCTCTTCCTGCCGGACGTCTCCGGGCTGTCGAACCTGGAGTACGCGACGCTGGCCGAGCTGACCGGGCGGTCCCCCGACCTGGCCCCCGAGGCGGTCAACTGCGCGGCGCCGGACACCGGGAACATGGAAGTCCTGCACATGTTCGGCACCGACGAGCAGAAGAAGCGGTGGCTGGAGCCGCTGCTGAACGGCGAGATCCGGTCCGCGTTCGCGATGACCGAGCCGGAGGTCGCCTCGTCCGACGCCACCAACATCACCACCTCGATCGTGCGGGACGGCGACGAGTACGTGATCAACGGGCGCAAGTGGTTCATCACCGGCGCCGCCGACGAACGCTGCAAGATCTTCATCGTGATGGGCAAGACCGACCCGGACGGGCCCGTCCACCGGCAGCAGTCGCAGATCCTGGTGCCGCGCGACGCCCCGGGCGTCCAGGTGCTGCGGCACCTGCCGGTCTTCGGCTACCAGGACCAGCACGGCCACTCGGAGATCCTCTTCGAGAACGTGCGCGTCCCGGCGGGCAACATCATCGCGAGCGAGGGCGACGGATTCATGATCGCCCAGGCCCGGCTGGGCCCCGGCCGCATCCACCACTGCATGCGGGCGCTCGGCATGGCCGAGAGGGCGCTGGAGCTGATGTGCCGCCGCGCCGTCGACCGTGTCGCGTTCGGGCAGCCGCTCGCCAAGCAGGGCGTGGTCCAGCAGCAGATCGCCGAGTCGCGCATGGCGATCGAGCAGGCGCGCCTGCTGACGCTCAAGACCGCCTGGCTGATCGACAAGCACGGCGCCAAAGGCGCCCGCACCGAGATCGCGACGATCAAGGTGGTCGTGCCGCGCATCACCCACGAGGTGCTCGACCGCGCGATCCAGGTGCACGGCGGCGCCGGCGTCTCCGACGACACGCCGCTCGCGGCGATGTACGCCTGGGTCCGCGCCATGCGCATCTTCGACGGGCCGGACGAGGTGCACGTCCGCACCGTCGCCCGGCAGGAGCTCAGGCCCTACCTGACCTGACGGCGAGCCCGGCGTGATCATGCGATCGGCGACGCGTCGCCGATCGCATGATCACCGAGCTCGGGAGCGGGGTTCGGGTGCGTTCGAAGTCGGGAGCGTTTCGAAGTCGGGAGCATTCGGAGTCGGCTGCGTTCGGAGTCGGCTGCGTTCGAGATCGGAGACGTCCGGGGCGGAGGACGTCCGGTGAGGGCGTTCGAAGTCGGAGGACGTTCGGGTCGGGGGACGTTCGGGCGTCGGGAGCGACCATGCTCACAGGGGCCAGGGACATGACGGCGCGCGATCGCCGTGACCGGCGACCTCGGCCGTCACGCGAGCGCGCGACCGGGTCGTGAAGTCGGCCGAAGGCGCGGCTTCACGAGGCCGGATCGACACCGCCGCTAAGCCAATCTCTGGAGAGCCTCTCTGACTCCGCCGTGGGACTCCTCCAGCGCGACCGTCGCACGTGCGGCGGGCACCTCGCCGAGTAGCGAGACCAGGGCCACGCGGGTGTCCCCGCCGGCCTCGGCGAGCGCGTTCTCACAGGTGAGGGCGTCCAGTCCGGTCGCCTCGGTGAGGATCCGCACCAGCCGCGTGCGCAACTTCGCGTTGAGAGCGTTGACGCTGACCATCAGGTTGGAGTAGGTCCTACCCAGCCTGATCATCAGTGTGGTGGAGAAGGAGTTCAGCACCAGCTTCGTGGCGGTGCCGGCCTTCATCCGGGTGGAGCCGCTGATCACCTCTGGTCCGGTGGCGAGCCCGATGTGCACGTCGACCTCGTCGCCGTACGGTGTGCTCGGATTGCAGCTGATGAGCGCGGTGTGCGCGCCGGCCGCCGTGGCGGCGCGCAGCGCGCCCACCACGTAGGGGGTGCGGCCGCTGGCGGCGATGCCGATGGCGACATCGCCGGGCTGGACCTCGGCGGCGTCCCGGGCGCCCTGCTCGTGGTCGTCCTCGACCTCCGAGACCGCCTGGGACAACGCGCGCGGTCCGCCCGCGTGGTGTGCGACGACCCGGCCCCAGATGCCGAACGTCGGGGGAAGCTCGGCCGCGTCGAGCGCGGCGAGCCGTCCGGACGTTCCGGCGCCGAAGTAGTGCACTCTGCCGCCCGCCCGCAGGGAGTCCACCGCGAGGTCCACCAGGCATGCCAGCTCGGGCAGCACGGCGGCCACCACGCGCGGGACGGTGGCGTCCTCGGTGTTGATGCGGCGAAGCACCTCGAGGGTGGGCAGCGTGTCGACGTCAATGGTCCGTGGGTTCCGCCCCTCGGTGGGGAGTTCGCAGTCGATCACCGACGCCTCCGGTCGGGTCGCACGGTCCGCCCACGGACCGCCTCGTACGTGGCCTCCAGGGCCTTGCGGGTCTGCCCGAAGGTCCGCTGGGCCACTCCGACGAAGACGCAGTCGACCACAGTCAGCTGCGCCAGCCGGCTGGCGGTCGCGCCCGCTCGGAACGTGGTCTCCCGTGCCGCCGTGGTCAGGATCAGGTCCGCCACCTCGGCGATCGGGGACTTGGGGAAATTGGTCAGGGCTACCGTCGTCACCCCCTTGCTCTTTGCTACCTCCAGCGCGTCGATGGTCTCCACCGTCGCGCCCGTGTGCGAGATCCCGATCGCGACGTCCCCGCTGCCCAGCACCGCGGCGCTGGTCAGCATGATGTGGGCGTCCGACCAGGCGTAGCAGACTCTTCCGATGCGATGCATCTTCTGCTGGAAGTCCTTGGCGACGAAGGCGCTGGCACCGACGCCGTAGACGTCGACCCGTTCCGCGCCCACGATCGCGTCGACGACCTGCTCGAGCATCTTGATGTCGAGCTGGGCCGCGGTCTCTTCCACGGCCCGGGCGTCGGCGAAGGTCACCTTCTCCACGATCTGTTCGAGAGAGTCGTCAGGACTGATGTCGCTGCCGATGACCCGGCCGCCGGACGCGCTCTGTGCCCGCCCCGCCTCCGTCGCCAGGGTCAACCGCAGCTCTGGGTATCCATGAAACCCGATCGCCCGGCAGAACCTGATGACGGTGGTCTCGGAGGTGCCACAGGTCTGGGCGAGTTCGGTGATGGTGGAGTTGGCGACCCCTTCGGGGTCGTCGATGACGCGTTGCGCGACGCGCCTTTCTGCTGGGGGTAGCGAAGGAAGCAAAGATCGCACCCGCACCACGGTGCTCAGCGGCGTCGACTCCTTGACCGCCGCGTCGACCTTGGGTGCCCCGGTCTCCCCTATGCCCCCTGGCTCTGAGCCGGTGGGTTTCCTCATGGAAGAAATTTTCTTACTCCCCGGATGTCACGTCAACGGTAGAAAAGGCTACGGTCGCCATGTGTTGACCCATTTGGCCGGTCCATACGTGATCGGTATAGACGCGGGTGGCACGAAGACCCGCTGTGTCGTACTCACGCTCGGGGGCGCCCTGGCCGGTTCCGGAACCGGTCCCGGGGCGAACCCCAATTCCGGCGGCGATACCGCGGGTGCGCTCACCACCGCTCTCCAAGCGGCTCTCGGTGACCTGGACCGTTCTCACATCCTCGCCGGCGTCTTCGGAATCGCCGGTGCCGGGTCGGCCGGCCGGCCCGCCGCGGTCAGCGCGGCGCGCCGAGCCTGGCAGGCCGTCGGTCTGCGCGGCTCGCCCGCCGTCGTGACCGACATCGCGGTGGCCTTCGCCGCCGGCACCACAGCCACCAAGGGCATCGTGGTCTTCTCCGGCACCGGTGCCGGAGCCGCGGTGATCAGCGACGGCGCGATTCTCCAGCGCGCCGACGGCTACGGCTGGCTGGTCGGCGACGAGGGCTCCGCCGTATGGCTGGGAAGGGAAGCGGTCCGGGCCGCACTGGCGGCCTATGACGGCAGGGGGTCCCCCACCCTGCTCACCGATTCGGTGCCGCGCGCCCTGCTCGGCGTGTCGGTCGTCACGGAGATCGATGCCAGTCGCCCTCGGCCGCGGCACGAACGGCCCCTGATGCTGGCCGGCGCACCCGCTCTCGCCTCCAGACCCGCTGCCCGCAGCGCTCCTGGCACCGTCCCGAGACAAGCCGGTCCCGGGACGGTGACCCTCGAACCCGAGCCGCCTCCACCCGATCCGCCGCCGGCGACGCCCAATCCACAGCTCGCCCAGGCGATCATCAAGGAGGTGTACGGCCGGCCGCCCGCCGCGCTGGGCCGGCTCGGCCCGGTCGTCGCGGCCGCCGCGGCCGCCGGCGACCCGGTCGCGCGCCGGATCACCGAGGAGGCCGCCCAGTGGCTGCTGCGGGACGTCGACGCGGTCCGGCCCGCGCTGTCGGACCCGTACGCCCCGGTCGTCATGCACGGCTCCGTCCTGCGGGACGGGCCGGTCGCCGAGGCCGTCCGGGACGGGCTGCGCGACCGGTTCGCCTGCGATCCGGCCCGGGCCGGCGACGGCGCCGTCGGCGCGGCGAGCATGGCCCTCCGCAGGCTGTGCTTGTAGGCCCTGCGGCCTCGGCTCGCCCCACGACCCGATAGCGCGCTCGCGTGCGTGGTGCGGTGAGTACGTTCGTGCTGCCCTGAATCGGTGGAACGGCTGGTGCTCGGCCGTGTCACGCCGCTCGGGGTGGTCTCGTGCGTTATGCCGCACGGTGTGCGTATCCGCATGCGCAGGTGTAGGGCACATGCGGATATGTACCCCATGTACGAGCACAGAACGCCACCTGTGCCACACCTCTCGGAACCTGTACGCGACGCCTCTGCCGCAACGGGCCGGGCGGGGGTTCGCATCGGGCGTGCATAGGAGTGGTGGCTGAGTCGACAGGTGGCCGGGGAGCGGCTAACGTCGCTGGGTCAGATCACAAGACCGTAACGAGAGACCCCGTCGGGGGGCCTGGTCCAGTGCGTGCTCCACGTTCATCGGTCGTCGTGCTGGCCGCCGCGGCGGTGCTCGCCGTACCGCTGGCGGCCGGGTGCGACGGCGACGGCACCACGTCCGGCGCGTCGCCGGACGGCAGGGCGACGGGATCGGCCCCCGCCGCTCCGGCCTCCCCCGCCTCGTGGATCCCGGCGTTCGTGGCCGACATGTCGGTGGCCGAGAAGGTCGGGCAGGTGTTCGTGCCCACGTTCTCGAGCCAGGCCGCGGCGGAGTCGATCATCAAGCGGTACCGGGTCGGCGGGCTGATCTACTTCCCGCAGAACATGCGCACCCCCGCGCAGACCGCGGCCCAGTCGAACACGATGCAGAAGGCGTCCAAGATCCCGCTGCTGCTGGGCGTGGACGAGGAGCAGGGCATCGTGTCGCGCACCCCGTTCATCACCTCGTTCCCGGGCAACATGGCGCTCGGCGCCACCCGGCGGACCGCCGACGCCCGCGACGCGGCGCGGATCACCGGGGCCGAGCTGCGGGCGGTGGGGATCAACCAGAACTACGCGCCGGTCGCGGACGTGAACGTCAACCCGGCCAACCCGGTGATCGGCGTCCGGTCGTTCGGCTCGGACCCGGCGCTGGTGTCGACGATGCTCGACGCCGCCATCGAGGGTTACCAGGCCGCGGGCGTGGCGGCGACGGCCAAGCACTTCCCCGGGCACGGGGACACCGCGACCGACAGCCACACGGGCCTGCCGGTGATCAACCACACCCGGGCGGAGTGGGAGAAGCTCGACGCTCCCCCGTTCAAGGCGGCGATCAGGAGCAACGTCGACGCGATCATGTCGGCGCACATCGTGGTGCCCAAGCTGGACGGCTCGGGCGAACCGTCCACGTTGTCGCGGAAGGTGCTGACCGGGCTGCTGCGCGAAGGCCTCGGGTACCAGGGGGTCATCGTCACCGACTCGCTCCAGATGGCGGGGGCTCGCAAGAAGTACGACGACGGCGACGTGGCCGTCCGGGCGCTCAACGCGGGCGCCGACCAACTGCTCATGCCGATGAACCTGCCGCGCGCCCACCGGGCGGTGATGGCGGCCGTCAGGAGCGGCAAGATCTCCGAGAAGCGGCTGGACGACGCGGTCTCGCGCATACTGCGGCTGAAGGAGCAGCGCGGCCTGTTCCGCGGCACCCGCGTCGATCCGGCGCGGGCGGCCGAGGTCGTCGGGTCCAAGGAGAGCAGGGCCACGGTCCGGCGGGTCGCCGAGCACGCGGTCACCGTCGTGCGCAACGAGAAGATCCTCCCGCTCAAGGGCAAGTCGGTGTACGTGTCAGGCCCGCGGGGTGGTGACCTGGCCGCGGCCCTGCGCGAGGAGGGCGTCCGCACCGTCCCGGCCATCAGGAACGCCGACGCCGTCGTCCTGACCACGTTGAACGCCGGAGCCGCCGGCGCTGCCGCGCAGGTGAAGGCCTTCAGCTCCAAGCCGGTCATCCTGGCCGCCCTCGGGCGCCCGTACGACCTCGACAAGGCCGGCCAGGCCAAGGCCGCCGTGGCCACCTATTCGTCCGGCTCGCCCGCGGTCGCGGCCCTGGCCAGGGCGCTGGCGGGGACCATCAAGCCGACCGGCAGGCTCCCGGTGCCGGCGGGCGGCGAGCCGGTGGGCACCGGCCTCACCTACTGACGCGGAAGGCTGACGCGGAAGGCTGACGCGGAAGGCTGACGCGGGGGGCTGACGCGGAGGGCTTGGCCGGGGCGGGGCCGGGCTGCAAAGATCCCTCTTTGTGCGCCCGAACGTTTGCTTGGTTGCCGTGATCGTCGTCCTGTCGTCGGCCGCTTGCAGCGGTGACGACGGGGGTGGGAGACCCCCGGCCGCGACGCCCGTCGTGCGGGAGAGCCTGCCGGCGCTCGCACCGGCCCAGGACCTGGCGGCCCGGACGGTGGTGTACCGGTTCCTGCGCGGGATCGCGGGCGGCGACGCGAAGGTCTGCTCGTTGCTGGCGCCCGTCTACCAGCGTTCGGTCTTCGGGACGCCGACGGGTTGCCGGACGGGTTTCGGGGCGGCACGGCAGAGGCTGCGGCCCAAGGACGTCGCGGCGCTGCGGAAGGTGGTCGTGCCCAAGGGCAAGCCCGGACCGGGTGCGGACGAGTACACCGTGCGGTTCGAGGACCTGCGGTGGAAGGGCGAGCCCGCGCGGCCAGGTGGTGTGCTGGCCGCGCGTTTCACCCTCCGGCGGACCGGGAGCGGCTGGGTGATCTCGGGTTAGCCGATCGGGTCGGGTGATCTCAGGTCAGAGGCCCAGCTCGGCGAGGGCGGGGAGGGCGGCTCGGGCGGCCTTGCGGGCCTGCGCGGCGGTGCGGGCGGCGCGGGCGGCCTCGGCGGCGTGGCGGCATTCGACCAGGGTGTGCCGGGCGAGGGCGGCCCGTACGAGGGGCAGCGACGGCGCGCTCATCGACAGGGACGTGACGCCCAGGCCGATCAGGACGCAGGCCAGGGCCGGGTCGCCGCCGGCCTCGCCGCAGACGCCGCAACTCTTGCCCGCGTCGGCGGCGGCCTGCGCGGTGATGGCGATCAGGTCGAGGACGGCGGGCTGCCACGGGTCCTGGAGGTGGGCCAGGCCGCCGATCTGGCGGTCGGCGGCGCAGGCGTACTGGGTGAGGTCGTTGGTGCCCAGGCTGAAGAACTCGACCTCCGGCGCCAGGTCACGGGCCCGCAGGGCGGCGGCGGGGACCTCGACCATGATCCCGGGGTGCTCGATGCCGGCGGCGCGGCAGGCCCGGGCGAACGCGGCGGCCTCGTCGGCGTCGGTGACCATCGGGGCCATGACCTCGAGCTTGGCGGTCTGGCCGGCGGCGGCGCGGGCGAGGGCGGAAAGCTGGGCGGCCTGGACGTCGGGGTGGACGCGCATCAGCCGCAGGCCGCGTTCGCCGAGGGCCGGGTTGGGCTCGTCGCCGGGCGGCGGCAGGAACGCCAGCGGCTTGTCGGCGCCCGCGTCGAGGGTGCGGACGACGACCCGGCCGTCCGGGAACGCCTCCAGGACCCTGCGGTAGGCGTCCTCCTGCTCGGCGGCGGAGGGCGGGTCGGAACGGTCGAGGAAGAGGAACTCGGTGCGGTAGAGCCCGACGCCCTCGGCGCCGTTGGCCAGGGCGGCCTCCACGTCCTTGGGGCCGCCGATGTTGGCCAGGAGCGGGACCTTGTGGCCGTCCTTGGTCGCGCCCGGCCCAGTGGCCTCGGCGAGCACGGCGGCCTGCGCGGACGCGGCGGAACGTGCGGAGGCGACCTCCGACTCGGACGGGTCGACCTGGACGGTGCCGGCGGCGCCGTCCACGAGGACGGTGGTGCCGTCGGCCAGATCGGTCGCGCCGGGCAGGGCGACGACGGCCGGGACGCCCATGGTGCGGGCGATGATCGCGGTGTGGCTGGTCGGGCCGCCCTCCTCGGTCACGAACGCCACCACCAGGGCCGGGTCGAGGACGGCGGTGTCGGCGGGCGCCAGGTCGCGGGCGACCAGCACGAACGGCTCGTCCGACTCCGGCACGCCGGGCATCGGCAGGTCGAGGAGGCGCGCGACGGTGCGGTCGCGGATGTCGTCGAGGTCGGTCACCCGGGCGGCCAGGTATTCGCCGGCGCCGGCCAGCATCTCGCGGTAGACGCCGAACGCCTCGAACACCGCGCGGGCCGCGGCGGCCCCCTCGGCGACCTTGGCCTTGACGCCGTCGGCCAGGCCGGGGTCGCGCGCCATGAGGGCCTGGGCGTTGAGCACGTCCTGGCCCTCCTTGTTGCCCGCCTCGGCGGCCCGGACGCCGCGCGACTCGAGGTCGTCGGCCACCGCGGCGAGCGCCCCGAGGGCCCGCTCGGTCTCGGCCGCCGCGTCCCCAGCGTGCCGGGAACCCCGTTCGGGCTCGGGCACGGCGCCCGCGACGGCGCGTACCGGCCCGGCACCCACACCCGGGCTGACCCCGGCACCCCGCAACACGCTGGGACTCATCTCACGCAACCTCCGGCGATCGAAATCAGGTCAGGACGTCGGCGGCCCGCCGCCACCGGGCGCCCGGGCGTTCAAGCGCCAAGCCGCTCAGGCGGGCTCCACCTCGGACAGGATCGCCTCGAGCTCGTCGAGCAACGCGTCGGCGCCGTCGCCGTCGGCCGACAGCACGACCTCCTCGCCGTGCCGGGCGTCGAGGCCGAGCACCGACAGGATGCTCTTGGCGTTCACCGGGTCACCGCCGCGCTTGGCCACCGTGACCTCGCCGCCGGCCTTGGCGGCGGCCTGGACGAACAGGGCGGCCGGCCGCGCGTGCAGGCCCACCTTGGATTCGATCTTGACGTTCCGCTGCGTCACTGGAAAACAACTCCTCATATTCACCCGGCGTCCGGGAGGCCCCAGAAGCTCAGGTCGACTTCCGTCATGTCGGACACCACCCGGTCCGCCGCGGCGAGCGCCGCGGCCGGCTGGGTGGTGGTGATCCCCACGCAGGTCATACCCGCGGCCTTGACCGCGGCCACCCCGGCGGGAGCGTCCTCGAAGCCGAGGGCGTGCGCCGGCTCGACCCCGAGGGCGTCGCAGGCGGCAAGGAAACCCTCCGGGTCGGGCTTGCCGTTGGCCACGTCGTCGGCCGTGACCAGCACGTCCAGCAGGTGCTTGATGCCGAGCCCGTCGAGCAGCCCCTCGGCGTACACCCGGACGCCGGAGGTCACCACGGCCAGCGGCACGCCGGCCGCGTGCAGCGACCGGACGAGCACGACCGCGCCCGGCACCTCCTGGACGGGCGGCATGTCCGGGCCCGTCTCGTACGAGACGACCTCGTGGAAGAGGTCCTCGACGGTGCGGCCGGGAAAGAGGTGCGCCAGCTCGGCGAGCACCTCCCGGCCGCGCCGTCCCGCGAACGACGCGATCAGCGCCTCGTCGTACGGCACGCCGTTAGCGTCGAACATGCGCGCCCACATCTCGCGGTTGCGCGGCTCGGTGTCGATCAGTGTTCCGTCGAGGTCGAAGACGGCTGCCCTGAGGTCCCCGATGGCGGCCTTCAACTCCATGTGAAGAGCTCGGCCCCCTTCTCCACCTCGCCGGACTCCACGACGTCCGCCAGCGCGTCCCCGTTGGCGTCCAGCGCCACCACCGCGCAGATCGGCGAACGGCCGCCCGCCTCGATCGCGGACGGGTCCCAGCCGACGAGCGCCTGCCCGGCCGTCACCGCGTCGCCCTCGGCGGCCAGGAGCTCGAAGCCCTCGCCCTTGAGCTGGACGGTGTCGATGCCCAGGTGCACCAGCACGCCGTGGCCCTCGGAGTCGACGACCACGAACGCGTGCGGATGCATCTTGACGATCTTGCCGCTGACCGGGGCCAGCGCCTGCCCCGGGGCGCGCTCGGGATCGACCGCGGTGCCCGGGCCGACCATGGCCTGGGCGAACACCGGGTCGGGAACGCCCGCCAGGCCGACGGCCCGCCCGCTCACGGGCGACAGAACTCGCGTCATGACAACACTCCTTGCCGAGCCGGTCGGGCGTTACTCGAGGATGTCCTCGATGTCGCTGGCGATGGTGTCGGCCTCCGGGCCCACGACCACCTGGACGACGGTGCCGCTGCGCATCACGCCGAAGGCGCCGGCGGCCTTGAGGGCGGCGTCGTCGACCTTGCCGCCGTCGTTGACCTCGGTCCGCAGCCGGGTCGCGCACGGCTCGATCTCGATGATGTTGTCGGCGCCGCCCAGCGCCGCGATGATGGCCTCGGCCTTGTCCATGGTCGTTCCTGCTTTCGGATGGTCGTGCCCGGCGCGCCGTCGCGCCGGGATGCGGAGAGTCAGTCTGTCTGGGTGACCTTGTTGAGGCCGCGCGGCACGTCCGGGTCGAGGCCCAGCCGGCGCGCCAGGCGCTCCACCAGGATCTGGCCGGGCACGATGAGGCCCAGCGGCGCGATCCACTCCGGCAGCGCCGGGCCGGGCAGCGCCAGCGACGAGGCCGCGGCGAGCCCGCTGCCGCCGCCGATGCCGTACGCGCGGGCGCCGGCGCCCTGCACGCGGCGGGCCAGCGCGATCGTGCCGGGCAACGTCGGGCCGTCGTCGGCGGCGACCAGCAGCGCGGGCGTCTGCCCGTCCACCACCGCGATCGGGCCGTGCAGCAGGTCGGCGTACGACAGGCCCATGGCGTGCAGGTAGCAGGCTTCCTTGATCTTCAGTGCCAGCTCCAGCGCGGTGCCGAACGCGATGCCGCGGCCGGACACCACGGCGCCCGGGACCTGCGCGAGCTCCTCGACGATGGCGGGCAGCGCCTCGGCGGCCTCGGTGACCGCGATGAGCCGCTGTACCTCGTCGGGCACCCGGCGCAGGTCGTCCAGCTCGACGTCGGCGCCGAGGCCGAGGCCCAGCACCGACAGCGCGGCCAGCTGGGTGGTGTAGGTCTTGGTGGCCGGCACCGCGAGCTCGTCGCCCGCCTGCGTGACCAGCGCGACCTCGGCCGCCTCGGCGAGCGGCGAGCCGGCGCCGTTGGTGATCGCGACCGTGCGGGCGCCGTTGGCGGCGGCCCAGTCGAGCGTCTCGACGATCTCCTCGGTCTTGCCGGACTGGCTGATCGCGACGGCGAGCACGCCGTCGAGGTCGAGCCTGCGCTTGTAGGTCGTCGCGATGGACGGCGCGGCCAGCGTGGCGAGCCGCCCGGCGTGCGACTCGACCAGGTAGCGGCCGTACACGGCGGCGTTGTCGGACGAGCCGCGCGCGATGAACAGCACCTGGCGCGTCTCGCGCGCCAGCTGTGCGACATCGGCCGTCCGCGGCAGCAGGGCCTCGAGAGTGCGGCGCAGCGCCTCGGGCTGCTCGCCGATCTCAGCCCGCATTCGGCTGGTGCTCATGATCCCCCTCAGAAGGCTTTCTGCCCGTTGATCCACGTCGTACGCGCCCGGAGGTCATCTCCGAGCCAGACCAGGTCGGCGGCGGCGCCGGGGGCGATGCGGCCGAGATCCGTACGTGCGATGAGGTCGGCCGGGACGCGCGTGGCGGCGTCCACGGCGGCGACCAGGTCGACGCCGATGCGCACCGCGTTGCCGATCGCCTCGTCCAGCCGCAGGCCGGACCCGGCGATCGTGCCGTCGGCGCGCAGCGGCGGGCCGGACGCGGGCATCTCGATCGGCTCGCCGCCCAGCTCGTAGGTGCCGGGCGGCATGCCGGCGGACGCGGCGGCGTCGGTGACGAGCACGACGCGGCCGGGCGCGGCCTGGAACACCAGCCGGCAGACCAGCGGCGCGGCATGGTGCAGGTCGACGATGAGCCCGGGGTGCAGCCGGTGGTCGACGAGCGCCTGCGCGGCGACGCCGGGCGCGCGGTGGTCGATCCCGCTCTGCGCGTTGAAGATGTGGGTGACCATGCGGGCGCCCGCGTCGGCGGCGCGTTCGGCCTGCTCGGCGGTGGCGTCGCTGTGGCCGACGCTGACCAGGACGCCGGCCTCGGTGAGGGCGCGGATCGCCGCCGTCGCGCCGTCGCGTTCGGGCGCCAGCGTCACCAGCTTGACCAGGCCGGTCTCCAGCAGCGTCGCGATCGCGCCGGGCGCCGGGTAGGTGAGGAAGCCGGCGTTGTGCGCCCCCTTGCGCTTCTCGGCGAGGAACGGCCCTTCGAGGTGGACGCCGAGGACCTTGGTGCCGCGCTCGGGGAGGCGGGGCAGCAGCTCCCGCGCGAAGCGCAGCGCCTTGGCCTGGACGTCGACCGGAGCGGTGATGAACGTCGGGAGGAACGCGGTGACGCCGGTCTCGGGCAGGCGGCTCACCACGGTGTGCCAGGCGGCCTCGTCGGCGTCGACCATGTCGTGGCCGTAGAAGCCGTTCACCTGGAGATCGACCAGTCCGGGGGCGAGCACGCCGTCGGGAAGGTCCAGGTCAGGGGCCCGGCCGGGGCGGCCCTCGCCGACCTCGACGATCGTCCCGTTCTCGGCGCGGACGAATCCCGGAGAGAGGACGCGGGTAGGACCACCGTCGACGGGGGTCGAGACCAAGCGGTTCGCGGTGATCAGAAGTGCTGCCATGCGCTGCGTACTCTCCGTGATGCTTGAGCCGCTCTTTGCTGTCATATGACTACTGGTCTAGTCCGGACTAGACCAGTACGAACCATACTCCACACATCAGACAGAGCGAAGATGTCGGGCCGAACTTCATGCGAGAGGCCCACTCGGGGGAGGTCATCCGCTCATGAGTTCCATGGCTGCCACGAGCGGCGGCGGGGCGCGCGGCGCCTGGTCGTCCACGTTCGCGGTGCTCCAGCGCATCGGCCGGAGCCTGATGTTGCCGATCGCGGTCCTGCCCGCGGCCGGCATCCTGCTCCGCCTCGGCCAGGACGACCTGCTCGGCGCGGACGGCCTCGGCTGGAACCGCGTCGCCGAGGTCTTCGCCGCCGCCGGTGGCGCGCTGCTCGACAACCTGGCGATCCTCTTCGCCGTCGGCGTCGCGATCGGCTTCGCCAAGAAGGCCGACGGCTCGACCGCGCTGTCGGCCGTCGTCGCCTACCTGGTCTTCGACCGGGTCTCGAAGGTGATGTTCGCGCACAGCGACACGCTGAAGGACTCGGTCGTCCGGACGGTGATGCAGGACGGCGCGGCCAAGGAGTCGATCGACTACGGCGCCAAGAACCCGACCCAGGTCCTCGGCGGCATCGTCGTCGGCATCATGGTGGCGCTGCTCTACCAGCGCTTCTACAGGATCAAGCTACCGACGTGGCTGGCGTTCTTCGGCGGACGGCGGTTCGTGCCCATCATCAGCGCCGCCGCCGCGCTGCTGCTCGGCGTGCTGTTCGGGTTCGCCTGGCCCACGCTCGGCGGCTGGATCGACGACTTCGGCGACTGGATCACCGGGCTCGGCGCGACCGGCGCGGGCATCTACGGCATCTCCAACCGGCTGCTGCTGCCGTTCGGCCTCCACCACATCCTCAACACGCTCGTCTGGTTCACGTTCGGCACCTACACCGGGCCGGACGGCGTGGTGTCGCACGGCGAGATCAACCGCTACCTGGCGGGCGACCCGACGGCCGGCACGTTCCTGGCCGGGTTCTTCCCGGTGCTGATGTTCGGCCTGCCCGGCGCCGCGATGGCGATCTGGATGGCGGCGCCCAAACACCGCCGCGGCCCGGTCGGCGGCCTGATGATCTCGGCCGCGCTCACCGCGTTCGTCTGCGGCGTGACCGAGCCGATCGAGTTCTCGTTCATGTTCGTGGCGCCGATCCTGTACGCGATCCACGTGGTGCTGACCGGCGTCTCGATGTTCGTGCTGGCGGCGATCGACGCGCAGCTCGGGTTCTCGTTCTCGGCTGGCCTGATCGACATGCTGCTCAACGCGACGAAGAGCAACACCCGGCATCTCGGGGCCATCATCGCCCTGGGCGTGGTCTATTTCTTCCTGTACTTCGCGATCTTCTATTTCGTGATCAAGAAGTTCGACCTGCCCACGCCGGGGCGCGAGCCGGAGGGCGCCGCGGCCGACGACGGCACCCTGGGCGGCATCATCGACCAGCCCATGGACAAACCCGCGGACAAACCCGCGGACAAGCCCGCGGACAAGACGTCCGGCTCCGGCTAGCGGGGTTTACCACTGGTCTAGGCCCTGACCTAGACCGGGACGTTCGCGGGAGCGGCGGAGAGCGCCCGGGGCGGCGGCCGGCGACAGCGGCCCCATCCCGGGCGTCTCCGCGCTCACAACCTGCTGACCTGCGGGTTTGCTCACCGTGACGTGATGCGGCCGTTATTCATCTGTGCATTGACAGGCGTTAATTTTGTGTGGTCTAGTCCGGCCTAGACCAGTACTGACATGACTTGACCAGTACGTCCCGACCGGACTCCCCGGCCCCGAGGATTCCCGTGACTGCCATCGACCCACACAGCCCCGTACCGAAGTACTTCCAGCTCCGCGCCATCCTCCTGGACCTGATCGAGACCGCGGAACTGCCCGTCGACGCCCCGATCCCGTCCGAGCGGGAACTGTGCGCCGAGTACGGCCTGTCCCGGATGACCGTGCGCCAGGGCGTCGACCAGCTGGTGACCGAGGGACGTCTCTACCGGGTGCCCGGCAAGGGCACGTTCGTCGCCCGGCCAAAGATCGAGATGCCGCTGCGGCTCGTCTCGTTCACCGAGGACATGCTCAGCCGCGGGCTGCGGCCGGGCGCGATCGACCTGGCCCGGCGCACCGTCGCGGCCGACGCGCGGCTGGCCCGCCTCTTCGAGGTCGAGGCAGGCACCGCCATCCACGTGATCGAACGTCTCCGGACCGCCGACGGCGAGCCGATGGCGCTGGAACGTTCGCACATCCTCGCCTCCCTCGCTCCCGACCTCCTGGACCGCCGCCTCGCCGACCGCTCCCTCTACGGAGTGCTCGAGGCGGTGTACGGCCTGGTCTTCGACGCCGGAGACCAGACCATCGACGCCGCCCTCGCCGACGCGACGGAGGCCAAACAACTCCACATCCCCCGGGGCAGCGCCGTGCTGCTCCTGCAACGGCGCTCCTACGCCGGGGGCGTCTGCGCGGAGCTGGGCGTGTCGACCTACCGCGCCGACCGCTACCAGATCCACACGGCCCTCGGAAATCCCCCTACGCGCTCGTAGCGCACCCCCGGTAATCGAGGAGGAAACCCCCTGATGAGTTCCACGACCGCCGTGGGCACCGTGCCCGGCGGAAACTCCAAGGCCCTCGCGGTCCTGCAGCGGATCGGCCGCAGCCTCATGCTGCCGATCGCCGTGCTGCCCGCCGCCGCACTGCTGCTGCGCCTCGGCCAGCCCGACATGCTCGGCAAGGACGGGCTCGGCTGGGTGCGCATCGCCGAGGTCGTCGGCAGCGCCGGCGACGCCCTCTTCCAGGCCCTGCCACTGCTGTTCGCGGTCGGCGTCGCGATCGGCTTCGCCAAGAAGGCCGACGGCTCCACCGCCCTGGCAGCCGTCGTGGGCTACCTGGTCTTCGACCGGGTCTCCAAGATCATGTTCTCGCACAGCGACGACCTGAAGTCGCGCGTCATGATCGACAAGGTGCAGGACGGCACCCCCACGGCGGTGATCGACTGGGCGGCCAAGAACCCCACCGACGTCATCGGCGGCATCCTGATCGGCATCGTGACCGCGCTGCTCTACCAGCGGTACTACCGCATCAAGCTGCCGACCTACCTGGCCTTCTTCGGCGGGCGCCGGTTCGTGCCGATCATCACCGCGGTGACGGCCCTGTTCCTGGGCGTGGCCATCGGCTTCATCTGGCCGGTCTTCGGCGGCTGGCTGAACGACTTCGGCAACTGGGTCACCGGGGCGGGTGCCGCGGGCGCGGGCGTGTACGGCGTGGTCAACCGCCTGCTCCTCCCGTTCGGCCTGCACCACATCCCCAACTCCCTGATCTGGTTCGTCTTCGGTGACTACCAGGGCGCCGACGGCGTCGTGCACGGCGAGATCAACCGCTACCTGGCCGGCGACCCCAACGCGGGCGGCTTCCTGGCCGGCTACTTCCCGGTCCTGATGTTCGGCCTGCCGGGCGCGGCCCTGGCCATGTGGCGCGCCGCTCCGGCGCACCGGCGTCCCGCGGTCGGCGGCATCATGATCTCCGCCGCGCTCACCGCGTTCGTGACCGGCGTGACCGAGCCGATCGAGTTCGCGTTCATGTTCGTCGCCCCCGTCCTGTACGTCGTGCACGTCGTGCTGACCGGCATCTCGATGGCCCTGCTGGAGGCCCTCGGCGCCCAGCTGGGCTTCGGATTCTCCGCGGGCGCGATCGACATGCTCCTCAACGCGCGCAAGGACAACACCGAAGGCCTCGCATTGATCATCGGCCTGGGGGTCGCCTACTTCTTCATCTACTACTTCGTGTTCAAATTCCTGATCACGAAGTTCAACTTCGCCACCCCCGGCCGCGAGCCGGACGGCGAGGAGTCGGTGGCGGCCGACCCCGCCGCCGATCCCGAGGTCGCGGCCGGGGAGAAGAAGACCCGCAAGCGGCGTAGCGAGGACGACGAGGTTCCGGCGCCTGCCAGCTAGACACCAGGGACCCGTCAGCCCACGGGTCCCGACCGGAGTCTCCTCCATCCACCTGAGGAGACTCGCTCCCGCGGCGGCGGGGCGTCCTGGACGCCCCGCCGCCGCTTTCACATCCGCCGACCCGCAGCCCCACGACCACGCGTTGGGCTCTGCGACCGCCGCCTTCGTCCGAGCTGCGGGCGGTTGGTGCGTGTTCGTCTGCCGGGCCTGGTGTTACGGGTGCGTCCGCTGGTGGCCAGGACGTATCAACGCGGGCTTCTGAGCCTCCTGTTTCCGACGAGCTCGGAATCACCAAGGAGGTCATCCATGGCAATGCGCCATCCGCGGTCCCGCCCGTTCCCCCTCACCACGACCGGCTACGCCGTCGACGGCTCGCTCGCGCTGCGGCCCGAGACCCTGCGCGCCATGTCCGGGACGCAGGAGCCGCCGGGCATCCGAGATATGGCGGAGGCGACCGTGCGGTTGGTCGCCGAGGTCCTCGCGGGGACCCTGCCGCCGCGGCAGCTGGCCCGGCGCGCGCTCCCCGAGGTGTGCCTCGCGCTGGCCGCGCACCAGGGCCGCCTGGAGACGGCCGAACGTATCGTCCCGCCGCGGATCCTGACGTCCTGGCTGCAACGACCCGCCCCGAACGCGGCCGAGGCGGGAGCAGTCGCCGTCATCCACGGCCGCGTGCAGGGCATCGCCCTCCGCCTGGAGCATCGTCGAGGGCGCTGGCGGTGCACCACCGTGCAGACGACGCTCGACCACGGCGGCAGGCCCCGCGTTCACACCTTCGGCTGATACAACCGCCCGCCGGCCCGGTCCGGCCGGCCTTGGCGCCGGCCGGCCTTGGCGCCGGCCGGCAGGGACGCCTGGTTTCGGGATCCCCGTCTTCAAGGGCATCGGGATCTTCGGGCGGGAACACGAAACGGCCTCCCGGAGCAGGTCCGGGAGGCCGTTTCGGGGTGTGTCAGTTGTTGCGCGGGTCGCCGTGGCAGCGCTTGAACTTCTTGCCCGAGCCGCAGGGGCACGGGTCGTTGCGCCCGACGCCGGCGTACTCGTCGGCGGCGTCCTCGGAGTGGTGCTCGACACCGCCCTCGCCGTCGACGGTCGGACCGGAGTAGTCGAGCTTGGCGGGACGCTTCGGCTCGTCCAGGCCCTTGGCCTTGATGTGCGGGGCGTCGTCCTCGGGCAGGTCGTCGGTCTCGTCGGGCTTGGCCGACTTGGAGACCTCGACCGGGGCGGCGCCGACCGTGGGGGCCTGCTCCTCCTGGTCCTCGACCTCGACCTCGAGGTTGAAGAGGTAGCCGACCGACTCCTCCTTGATGCCGTCGAGCATCGCGTTGAACATGTCGTAGCCCTCGCGCTGGTACTCGACCAGCGGGTCGCGCTGCGCCATGGCCCGCAGGCCGATGCCCTCCTGGAGGTAGTCCATCTCGTAGAGGTGCTCGCGCCACTTGCGGTCGAGCACGGAGAGGACGACCCGGCGCTCGAGCTCGCGCATGACCTCGCCGCCGAGCTCCTCCTCGCGCTTGTCGTACGCGCCGTTGGCGTCCTCGCGGACCTTCTCGGCGAGCGTCTCGGCGTCGAGGCCGGAGATGTCGCCGCCGACCTCCTCGGCCAGCTCCTCGGTCGTGAGCGAGATCGGGTAGAGCTGCTTGAACGCCTTCCACAACTTCTCGAGGTCCCACTCTTCGGCGAAGCCCTCGCCGGTGGCACCCGCGACGTAGCCGTTGACGACCTCGTCGATCATCCGGCGGACCTGCTCGTGCAGGTCGGCGCCCTCGAGCACGCGGCGGCGCTCGGCGTAGATGACCTGGCGCTGCCGGTTGAGCACCTCGTCGTACTTCAAGACGTTCTTGCGCATCTCGAAGTTCTGCTGCTCGACCTGGCTCTGCGCCGACTTGATCGCGTTCGACACGATCTTGGACTCGATCGGCACGTCGTCCGGGATGTTGAGGCGCGTCATGATCGACTCGACCCGGGCCGAGTTGAACAGCCGCATCAGGTCGTCCTCGAGGGACAGGTAGAAGCGGGACTCGCCGGGGTCGCCCTGACGGCCGGAACGGCCGCGCAGCTGGTTGTCGATGCGGCGCGACTCGTGCCGCTCGGTGGCCAGGACGTAGAGGCCGCCGGCGTCGACGACCTCCTCGTGCTCGCCCTTGACGTCGTCCTTGGCCTTGTCGAGGGCCTCTGGCCAGGCGGCCTCGTACTCGTCGGGCGTCTCCAGCGGGGACAGCCCGCGCTGGTGCAGCTCGAGGTCGGCGCGGAAGTCCGGGTTGCCGCCCAGCATGATGTCGGTGCCTCGGCCGGCCATGTTGGTCGCGACCGTGACGGCGCCCTTGCGGCCGGCCTCGGCGACGATCGCCGACTCCTGCTCGTGGTGCTTGGCGTTGAGCACCTGGTGCGGGATGCCGCGGCGCTTGAGCATCTTGGAGAGCCGCTCGGACTTCTCGACCGAGGTGGTGCCGACCAGGACCGGCTGGCCGTTGTCGTGCCGCTCGGCGATGTCCTCGACGACCGCCTCGAACTTGGCCTGCTCGGTCTTGTAGACGACGTCGGCCACGTCCTCGCGGATCATCGGCTTGTTCGTCGGGATCGGCACGACGTTGACCTTGTAGGTCTTGTTGAACTCGGCCGCCTCGGTGTCGGCCGTGCCGGTCATGCCGGACAGCTTGCCGTAGAGGCGGAAGTAGTTCTGGAGGGTGATCGTGGCGAGAGTCTGGTTCTCGTCCTTGATCGCCACGCCTTCCTTGGCCTCGATGGCCTGGTGCATGCCCTCGTTGTAACGGCGCCCGTGCAGGATGCGGCCGGTGAACTCGTCGACGATCAGGACTTCGCCGTTCATGACGACGTAGTCCTTGTCCTTCTTGTAGAGCTCCTTGGCCTTGAGCGCGTTGTTGAGGAACGAGACCAGCGGCGTGTTCTCCGACGAGTAGAGGTTGTCGATGCCGAGCCAGTCTTCGACCTTCTCGACACCGGCCTCGGTGATGCCGACGGTGCGCTTCTTCTCGTTGACCTCGTAGTCACCGGGGCCGTACTCGTCCACCTGGCCGGCGGTGCTGATCAGCTCGGCGCGCTTGAGACGCGGTGTGATCTTGGCGAACTCGCCGAACCACTTGGAGTTCTGCTCGGCCGGGCCGGAGATGATCAGCGGCGTCCGGGCCTCGTCGATCAGGATCGAGTCGACCTCGTCGACGATGGCGAAGTTGTGGCCGCGCTGGACGCACTCCTCCAGGCTCCACGCCATGTTGTCGCGCAGGTAGTCGAAACCGAACTCGTTGTTGGTCCCATAGGTGATGTCGGCGTTGTACGCGGCCTGGCGCTCTTCGGGCGTCATCTGCGGGAGGATGACACCGACCTCGAGCCCCAGGAACTGGTGAATGCGCCCCATCCACTCGGCGTCACGCTTGGCCAGGTAGTCGTTCACCGTGACCACGTGGACGCCGTCGCCGGACAGCGCGTTCAGATAGGCGGGGAGCACACAGGTGAGGGTCTTGCCCTCACCGGTCTTCATCTCGGCGATATTGCCGAGGTGCAGCGCCGCGCCGCCCATGACCTGCACGTCGTAGTGGCGCTGGCCGAGCACCCGCTTGGCCGCCTCGCGGGCGGTCGCGAACGCCTCGGGCAGGATGTCGTCGAGGGTCTCGCCCTCGGCGATCCGTTCCCGGTACTTGTCGGTCAGCTCGCGCAACTCGGCGTCGCTCATCTCGAGGAAGTCTTCCTCGATCGAGTTGACCTGATCCGCGAGCTTCTTGAGCTTGCGCAGGGTCTTGCCTTCGCCCGCGCGAAGGATCTTATCGATGACTGGCGGCACTCTCGGAGGCTCCTTGCAGATCGTGGTTGACCGCGACCAGCGGCACGCACACCACACGTACGATGCCATCGTAGGCGAGTCCAAGGATGGTCTAGCTCACGCGACGGCGCAATCCAGGCGGCTTTCTGTTTGACTGCCTCGCGACGCGGAAGATCTAAAGTGCACCTAGGGGAGGCGCGAACATGTCAGATGAGCTCGGATCCCACGCCGGACGGCCCAGTTCATGGGTGGCCGTCACGGTCGTCTTCATCGGCTTCGTGATCGGTGGAGTGGCCCTGTGCATCGGCCCGAACTGGATCGTCTTCTGGATCGGGGCGGCGGTCGTCGCGCTCGGCGGGGTCCTGATGGGCGCCGTGCACATCTTCTCGGACGTGGTGGTGGACGCCCCGCGCGAGATCCCGGAGATCGTGGACTACTCGCTCTTCGGCAAGCGCACCGACAGGCGCCGCGGCGGCCTGGCCGGCGAAACGCTCAACAAGCCCATCGCCACCGACACGCACCAGACGCCGCACGGCTGATCCACCCGCCTGAATTCCAGCCCGTCTGCCCCGACCAGGGGCAAGACGGGCTTTCTTCTGCCCGCGTCGCCCCCTCCAGAAGCCCACCCACCAGGCGCCACGCCCGCCCCGGCCGCCCCTGACGGCTGCTCCACCGGCTCCCACGACCGCCCGCCGGACTGAGGGGCGCCCGGCGTTGGGCTCAGGCGGGTGGGCTCAGGCGGGTGGGCTCAGGCGGGTGGGCTCAGGTCTATCGACGGGGTCAGGTGGGACGGGTCGAGGCGGTCGATGCGGAGGGCGTCGCAGCCGACCCAGGCGGCGGCGTTCCACAGGGCGGTGCGCAGGGCCTCGAGGGTGGACTCGACGCGGGCGGGGGTGACGGCCCAGGGCTCCAGGGTCACCTGGCGGGCGATGAGGGTCGTGCCCTCGCGGCCGGGGTCGACGCGGCCGAGCAGCCGTCCGCCCGAGAGCAGGGGCATCGCGAAGTAGCCGTGCACCCGCTTGGCCTTGGGCGTGTAGGCCTCCAGGCGATGGTCGAAGCCGAAGACCCGCGAGGTGCGGGCCCGATCCCACACCAGGGAGTCGAACGGGGAGAGCAGCGTGGTGGTGTGACGGCCGCGGGGCGGGGTCGCGAGGGCCCCGGGGTCGGCCCAGGCGCCGTTCTTCCAGCCCTGGACGCGGACGGGGACCAGGCCCGCGGCCTCGGTGACGGCGTCGACCTGGTCCTGCTTGAGCCGGTAGTAGTCGGCGAGATCGGCCTTGGTGGCGACGCCCAGGGCTCGGCCGGTGTGCGCGACGAGGCGGGCCAGGCAGGTCGCGTCGTCCGGCTCCTGGGCGAGCAACTCGGCGGGCACCGCCCGTTCGGCCAGGTCGTAGACGCGGCGCCAGCCCACACGCTGGACGCAGACCACCTCGCCGATGTCGAGCAGCCACTCGATCGCGATCTTGTGGTCGCTCCACTGCCACCAGTCACCGCCGGCCTTGGCGCCGCCCAGCTCCTTGGTGGTGAGCGGGCCGTCGGTCTGGAGGCGCTTGCGGATCTCGTCGCAGACGTCGTCGGACACCTTGTGCCAGCGCACGCCGCGGGCGCGGAACGCGCGGCGGCGGAAGGCGAACGAGGGCCACTCCGAGATCGGCAGGATGCTGGCGGCGTGCGCCCAGTATTCGAAGGTCGTGCCGCCGCCCCAGTAGGCGTCCTCGACGGCCGCGCGGCCGACCGGGCCGAGCCGGGCGTACGGGACGAGCTCGTGCGAGCGGGCGAGCACGGAGATCGTGTCGAGCTGGACGGCGCCCAGATGCTCCAGGAGGGCCGGAACGCCGCCACGGCGATGGCCGAGACCCGCGGCGCCCAGCAGGCCCTGAGCGCGCAGCTGAATACGGCGGGCCTCGTCGGCGGTCAGTTCGTTCACGCCGCGATCGTAAATCACGACACCGACAAAACGGCTTCGGCGGTGGTGAGGGCCGGGTCAGGGCTCGGGCTCGGGCTCAGGTGATCTCGAGCAGCTTCTCGCGCACCGCGTAGACCACGGCCTCCATCCGGGAGTGCAGCTGGAGCTTCTCCAGGATGTTGCGCACGTGGTTCTTGACGGTGTTCTCGGAGATGAACAGCTCCTTGGCGATCTCCCGGTTGCCCAGACCGCGGGCCACCAGGCGCAGGACCTCCATCTCGCGCTCGGTCAGGCGTGGCGCCGGCACCTGCTGGGTGCGCTCCTCGCTGCGCTTGGCGAGCGAGGCGAACTCGGTGATCAGTTTGGACGCCATCGACGGGCTGATCAGCGACTGGCCGCCGTGGACGGCGCGCACCGCCTGCGGCACCTCGTCGATGGAGATCTCCTTGAGCAGGTAGCCGCTGGCCCCGGCCTTGATCGCCTCGAAGAGGTCCTCCTCCTCGTCGCTGATGGTCAGCATCACGATCTTGGCGCTGGGCGCCGCCTCCTTGATGGCCGTACAGGCCTCGATGCCGCTGCGGCGGGGCATGCGGATGTCCATCAGCACGACGTCCGGGAGCAGGTCGCCGGCCATCTGGACGGCCTCGTGCCCGTCGCCGCCCTCGCCGATGACCTCGATGTCGTCCTCTCCCTGGAGGACCATCTCCAGGCCGCGGCGGAACAGCGCGTGGTCGTCGACGATGAGCACGCTGATCGGATCGGCGGCGGACGCGCTTCCGGCCTCGCCGTCGTTCCGGCGGGACGCGCGTGCCGCACCGCCGGTGGAGTCGCCGGCGGCGGCCTGACGGGGTACCGCCGCGGCGCCGCGAGTCTCGGGATTCTCGCTCACGTGAGGCGCGACGTGGAGGAGACGCCGCTTCCCCCCTTCACAGTGCGTGATCTTGGGTTCGTGGTGGAGCGCTGGGAGGTCCGGGGCCGTCTTCGAGGACGGCCCCGGACCACCGCGTCCGCGGCTGTGCTTCTGACGCCTTTCTAGATCATGACATGATCGGCGCGGTGACGTGACGCAAGTGCCACATCACTCTTCGACAAGGCGGATGACTCCGTAGTCCCAGCCCCGCCGGCGGTAGACGACGGAGGACTGTCCGGTGGCCTTGTCGCGGAAGAGGAAGAAGTCGTGGCCCACCAGCTCCATCTCGAAAAGGGCCTGCTCGATGCCCATGGGCTCGGCCTTGTGGAACTTCTCGCGAACGACGACGGGACAGTCGCCGTCCATGGCGATCGGGACGAGGTGCCCGTCCGTCGTGTTCTCGGCCTCCTCGTAGCCGTCGAGCTCCTGAACGGGCTCGGCGACGGACGTGGCGGTGGCGGCGGTCATCGGCTCGGGCAGAGCCTCGGGCGGCAGGGACTCCATGGTGGCGAGCTTGGCCGGGGCCTTGCCGTGGTGGGCTTTGTGGACCTTCCGCCGGTCGCTGTCTCGGCGCAACCGGGACTCGAGCTTGTCGAGTGCCAGGTCCAGGGCTCCATATCGATCGTCCGCGGCGGCCTCGGCCCGGATGACCGGCCCGCCGTGCCTGATGGTGATCTCGACGCGTTCCCGCCGGTCGGCCTGGCGTGGGTTGCGCTCCTGTGACACCTCCACGTCGACGCGGATGACCTTCTGATTGAGCTTCTCGATCTTGGCCAGCTTGTTGTCGACATGCCGCCGGAACCTGTCATTGACGTCCGTACGGCGGCCCTTCACGATGATGTCCACGCGGGACCCCCCTTCTCCCGATTGCACTCCGCGCTCATGCCAGAACTCCTGATCGTCCTGGCCGAACACCACATCTCGGTGGGTCGCACCCGCCCGGCCGACCTGGTCTTCGTCCCCACATCCGCCTGCTGAGGGGCTCGCGGCGCTTTCGCCACTACTGCCCTTCTCCCGGCACGGGGGATGTCGGATCCCCCGATGGGGCAGGACTTACCTCTAAGGCGCACCGTGATCGGTCGACGAGAAGTCGCCTTACGTGGGCCGTTTCGCCTGCGCCTGGCATCGGCTAGCCGGACCGCCTTCCGTGCCCTCGAAGAGCACTGCGATCCGACGCAACCACGGACCCGGGCGGGTGCCATGTCAGGAACGCTAACCCCTCAGGCCACGAATGTCAGGGGGGTGAACGCAGGAAAAACTCACGGACCGTCATCACCCGAGGCCGAGAGGGCGCTCTCGAACGTTCCCTCGGCCACACTCACGCGCCGCGCATCCCCCTGCACACAGGGGTTAAGGAAAACGCCCCAGCCCAGGTCACAGGCATCTGGCCATCGGGTGAGTTTGAGGAATCCCGACCAACACGATGACTGGTCGTGACTGTTGATATCACGATGATTCAGGCGATCAACGACATCTCGGACGGGATTCGGTGACGCACCGTCACTAGTTGCCACATCATCCGATCTGAGTGAAGAAAGTCACCCTTCCCAGGTCGTCACCACCTCCGTGGCGTCGCCGCCACAGTCGCGGCACCCATGACCACCGCCCCGGCCGCCCGCAGGGCCCGCGCCGCCTCCGCCAGGCTCGCCCCGCTGGTGACCACGTCGTCCACCACCACGACACGCCGCCCCGCCGCCCGTCCGGCCGCCCGCCCGCCCACCTCGAACGCCCCCGCCAGATTGACCGAGCGCGCCGACGCGGACAGCCCCGCCTGGTCGGCCACCCGCCGCCCCTGCCGCAACACGTCCAGCCTCTCCGCCGGCACGCCCGCCGCCCGCAGCTCCCGCACCGCCTCCCCCGCCATCCGCCGCACGGCGTCATGCCCCCGCGCCCGCACCGCCCCCCGAGCCGAGGGCACCGCCACCACCCCCACCACGCCTGGAGCGGGATTCGGCGCGTGGGCCAGAGCGTGGGGCGGGGCGTGGGGCGGGGCGTGGGCCAGAGCATGGGGCGGGGCGTGGGTCAGGGCGGCTTGGACGCTTTGGGCCAGGCAGGTGCCCAGGGGGCGGGCCAGGGCGAGGCGCCCGCGTTCCTTGTGGGCGACGATCATGGCTCGTACGGGGCCCTCGTAGGCCGCCACAGTCCACGTGGCGGGCAGACCGTCCGGGGCCGGTGTCGGAGTGGCCTGGCGGGGATCGGATGCCAGGAGGGCGGCACAGGGGCCGCACAGGGGGCCTGTGGCCGGGCGGGGGGCGAGGAAGGCGCGTGAGACGCCTGGGGTGAGAGGGGTTGGGGGATCACCGCGTGCGGTGGTGAGGGGTGCGATGTGGACGCGTGCGGTGTGGACGCGTGCGGTGTGGACGCGTGCGGTGTGGACGCGTGCGGTGTGGAGGGATGTGCCGCAGGCGGGGCAGGGCTGTGGCAGCACGAGGTCCAGCAGGACTTGGAGTAAGTGCATGAGGAAGATGCTGGCCGGACGCGGGGCCGCCGCGGAAGGGGCGCCGCCGATTGTGGATAACCCTCAGCGGGCGTAGTTGGGATCGGAGCCGTTGATGCGGCAGGACCACTCGCTGTACTGGTCGCGGGGTGCCTGCTGCTGGCAGATCTGGGAACGGTCTCCGCTGCGGGTGCCGATGTAGACGGGCGCGCCGGGGGACGCGGCGATCGACTCGGGCTCGCCGAGGGCGCCGATGCCCAGCGGGGTGATGGCGCTGCCGCTGACCGGGACGAGGTACGGGAGCGCCTGGGAGTCGCCGCCCTTGCGTCCCAGGACGGCCAGCGTGCCGAAGCTGCGCCAGGCGAGGTCCTTGGCGTCGACCAGCTCGGAGCTGACCGGCAGGAAGGCGCCCGCGTCGATGGCTCCGGAGGGGTCGTAGGCGATGCGGCCGATCTGGATCTGGGTGCGGCCGTCCACCTTGACGATGGCCGCGGCGCGGACGCCGTCGCGGGCGACCCGCAGCGAGAGCACCTCACGGCCGCCGAGACCCCAGTGCTCGACGCGCTGGAACCTCTGCCCGCGCTTGCGCACCCACAACCAGGACTCGTCCCTGGCGGTCTCGACGACCCACAGCTGGTTGTTGCGGTCCCAGGTCGGCGGGGTGAAGCGCGAGCCGGGCTGCTGGGACGTCAGCAACGTCTGCAGGTTCGTCGCCGAGGGCAGCTTGTCGCTGTAGAGGACCTTGTCCCCTTCGGGGCTGAGACCGGCGACCTCGAGCTTGTCCGGGGACGCCGCCGGCCGGGCCAGGCGGTAGGCCAGGCCGGTCCACAGCGGGTTCTCCTTGCCGGACAGCAGGCCGCTGAACTGCCCCTTGGACCCGATGAAGTACGGGGTCTCGGTGCTCTCCTTCTCCTCGCTCAGCTGGCCGTCGGGGTTGTACTCCTGCCACGACCGGATCGGCTGAGTCTCGTCGTGGCCCTCGGGCGCGATCTCCTCGCCGTCGATCCGCAGCCGCCACTGCTTGATGTCGGACAGCTGCCGCAACGTCCAGCTGAGCTGGGCGGACATGCGCTCGGGATCACCGGCGCGGGCCTGGCCGCTGAGGTTGACGGTGGCGATGTCCTTGTCGATGTGGACGTCGCCGACCAGCTTGGTGTCGGCCGGGAAGGCGCTCTTGACCGCCGGGCTCAGCCAGGACGTGGGCCCGGTGAGCAGCGCGCGCACCAGGTGGGTGGCCAGGTGCCGCCGGTTGGCCAGCGGCAGGAAGATCCCGTTGGGCACGAGCTGCTGCTGGTCGGGCGTGAAGAAGTAGAGGTTCATGGTGCGGAACGCGCGGTCGACGTCCGCCTTGGTCAGCAGCAGGCTGGCGCGCACCTCCGGCGGCAGGCCGGTGATCCGCCACGCGCCCTGCTGGGTCTTGGTCAGCTCGAAGCTGACCTCGACCCGCTTGGGGTCGGCGGTGTACTGGCCCTCCGGCAGGATCGCGCCGAGCTGGTCGCCGGCGACCTTCACGGTGGCCTGGGTCTCGCTCATCTTGTCGATGCGCGGTGCGAAGCGGCGGTCCTGGAAGACGGTCACCGCGGGCCTGGCACCGGGCTGCCAGCCGGTGTTGCCCGACAGGTACTCGCGCGCCACCCGGTGGTCGTCGTCGAAGCTCGCCGACGCGTACAGGAAGCCCGAAACGATCTGCTCCGGCGACCAGCCCGCCTTGGGCCGCACCGGGATGAGCCGCACGTACGGGTCGTCGGCCTGCTCGGCCCGGTCGGCGGAACGGCCGGAGACGACCCGGCCGCCACTGGGCACGGTCGCGCACGCCGTGCTCGCCAGCAGCAGGGCCGCCGCGCACCCCGTCAGCCGGACGATCGGCCCGTTCGCCCGCCTGCCCGCGGCCGCACGAACATCGTCCGCTCGGCTGTCGGCGGCCGCGTGAGAGTCGTGCGTGCGGCCGTGGGTCGCGTCCGCTCGGCTGTCGGCGGCCGCGTGAGAGTCGTGCGTGCGGCCGTGGGTCGCGTCCGTTCGGCCTGCGGCTCCGCGAAGGACGTTCCTGTGGGTGAGAGGGCTGCGGAGGTTCATTCGCTCACCTCCAGCTCGGCGAAGAGGGGGCGGGCGCTGCCCGCGCCCAGCGGGACGAGCGGCAGCGGCGAGCCGCGCAGCTCGGCGCCGGCGACGCGGGGCAGCGACAGCCGGAACTGCGAGCCGACGCCCGGCTCGCCCCAGGCCTGGAGCCAGCCTCCGTGCAGCTGGGCGTCCTCGCGCGAGATCGACAGGCCGAGGCCGGTGCCGCCGGTGGTGCGGGCCCGGGCCGGGTCGGCGCGCCAGAACCGGTCGAACACCATCTGGCCCTCCCCCGGCTTGAGGCCCACGCCGTGGTCGCGCACGGCCACGGCGACGGCGTCGCGGTCGGCGGCGACGGAGACGACGATCTCCTCGCCCTCGCCGTGCTCGACGGCGTTCACCAGGAGGTTGCGCAGGATGCGCTCGACGCGGCGGCGGTCGACCTCGGCCATGCAGGGCTCGCCGGGCAGCTGGAGCACGACCTTGCTGCCCTTGCGCTCGGCCAGCGTCTGCGAGTCGCCCACCGCGCGCAGCACCAGGTCGCGGACGTCGACGGACTCGGCGTCGAGGGTCGCGGCGCCGGCGTCGTGCCGGCTGATCTCCAGCAGGTCGGCGAGCAGCGACTCGAAACGTTCGAGCTGGCTCTGCAGCAGCTCGGCGGACCGCCCGACGGACGGGTCGTCGAACGTGTCGCGGTGCTCGTAGAGCATGTCGGCCGCGATCCGGATGGTCGTGAGGGGCGTGCGCAGCTCGTGCGAGACGTCCGACACGAACTGCCGCTGCACCTGCGACAGGTCCTCCAGCTCGCCGATCTTGTCTTGCAGGTTGGCGGCCATGTCGTTGAACGAGGTGGCGAGCCGGGCGAGGTCGTCCTCACCGCGCACCCGCATGCGCTCCTCGAGCCGTCCGGCCGCCAGCCGCTGGGCGCCCTGGGCCGCCAGCCGCACCGGGATGACGACCTGCCGGGTGACCAGCGACGCGATCGCCGCCAGCAGCACCACCAGCACCACGCCGACGCCCACGAGGGTGCGCTGCACGTCGGTCAGGGTCTTCTGCTCCTGGGTGAGCGGGAACAGGTAGTAGAGCTCGAACTGCCCGGCGCGGCCGCCCACGATGAGGCCGCGCTCGGACCGCCGGTCGTTGTACGAGAGCGTCCCGTAGGTGCTCGCCGTGCCGGGCCTGGCGCCGGCCGACGCCTGCCGGAGCTCCTCGCGCAGGCGCCGCGGCACGCTCTCCTGCCTCAGCTCGTTGGTGGTCCAGCCGTCGACGAACTCGTTGGACGTGTCGCGGATGTAGACCTCGTAGAGCCCGGAGGGGCCGCTGCGCGCCTTGAGGTTGTTGACCACCGTCTCCGGCCGGGTGCCGGTCTCGGCCGAGCTGGCCAGGTCGCGGCGGACCGCGGCGAGGCCCTCGTCCAGCTGGCCGACCGCCGTGTTGGTCTTGGCCTCCATCAGCGCCGCGGTGATCTGCAGCTGCAGGAAGACGCCGAGGAGCGCCACCACGACGACCGAGATGACCAGCGTGGACGTGACCACCCGGACCTGGATCGACCGGCGCCAGCGCGTGTAGAGCCGCCGGGTCGCGCCGCGCACGATCCGGCGGAACGTGACGAGTCCGCGCCGCACGTTCCGCTTGATCGACGTCATGGCCGGCATGGCCGTGGGTTCCTGCCGTTCACCGGGGGGTCCGAGGTTTCCTGGCGAGCGCGGCCGATCAGGCCGGTCCGGCCTTGTAGCCGACGCCGCGCACGGTCACCACGATCTCGGGCCGCTCCGGGTCCTTCTCGATCTTGGCGCGGAGCCGCTGCACGTGGACGTTCACCAGGCGGGTGTCGGCGGCGTGCCGGTAGCCCCAGACCTGCTCCAGCAGCACCTCGCGGGTGAACACCTGGCGCGGCTTGCGGGCCAGGGCGACCAGCAGGTCGAACTCCAGCGGGGTGAGCGGGATGTGCTTGTCGCCGCGCTTGACCGAGTGGCCGGCCACGTCGATGGTGATGTCGCCGATCAGCAGGGTCTCCGGCGCGGGCTCGTCGGTGCGGCGCAGCCGGGCGCGCACCCGGGCCACCAGCTCCTTGGGCTTGAACGGCTTGACTATGTAGTCGTCGGCGCCCGACTCGAGCCCGAGGACCACGTCGACGGTGTCGCTCTTGGCCGTCAGCATGACGATCGGGATGCCGGACTCGGCGCGGATCTGGCGGCACACGTCGATGCCGTCCGCCCCCGGAAGCATCAGGTCGAGCAGTACGAGGTCGGGCCGGGTCTCCCGGAACGCCTCCAGCGCCTTGTCGCCGTCGTGGACGAACGACGGCTCGAAGCCCTCGCCCCTCAGCACGATGCCAAGCATTTCAGCGAGCGCGAGGTCGTCATCGACGACCAGTACACGTCCTCTCATGGCCCTCATCGTCACAAAGTCGGGGTTCGGTGGAGTGGGGTGGTGAAAATTACAGCTTGAGGTGCAAGGTTACCCGCGTTTGCCTTGTACATGACCCCTCCTGGCCACCGTCACCGGCACATGCGGTACCCCCGCCCAGTTTCAGAGGCCGGATCGTCGACATCCGCCCAAGGGCCTGACCCTTGCTTGACCGGGATTTGCACGGTCTCACGACCACCGCCTGACCGGGAGTGTCCAGCAAACTCCAGAACATTGGCGAATCGCCGGAACGGCCGCCACTTCGCCGCTGATCGACATTTCGGGCACCCGGCTCGTGACAGGATGACCTGAACGCCGCGCGGCCTGACGTGAACGGCCGCGATCACACCGGGGAGCAGGGGACACCGAACATGCCGGGAACGAAGGGCTGGGAGCCTGACCAGGCCACCCTCCTGGGCGGCGACGTCCCGTTCCGGCCGATGTCCATCTCGGAGATCATGGACGGCGCGATCGCCGGGATCCGTCGCCACCCCCGGGCCACGCTGGGCCTCTCGGTGGTGATCACCACGGTGATCCAGGTGATCGGTTCACTGACGGCGTACTACCTCGTCGGGCCGCAGTCGAGCAGCAGCCTGACCGAGAGCGAGTTCTGGAACTCGCTGGGCACCCAGATCTGGCTCACGGTCATGGGCCTGACCCTCTCGGCGTTCGGGATCGTCCTGTTGTCAGGGTTCCTGGGGCCGGTGCTGGGCCGCAGCATGTTCGACCGGCCCGCCTCGCTCCGCCAGGCCTGGCGCGACACGCGGCCCCGGCTGGGCCGCCTGTTCGTCGTCTCGGCCGTGGCCATCGTGGCGCCGCTGCTCTTCCTGACGCTGGCCGTGCTGCCGTTCGCGCTCCTGGTCGCGGCGGAGGCGCACCCGGCGGTGATCGCGCTGGCCGGACTGATCGGCATCCCGGCCGGGCTGGGCCTGATGATCTGGGTGTACGTGCTGCTGGTGCCGGCCGCTCCCGCCGTGGTGCTCGAACGGCAGAGCCTCACCGGGGCGCTGGGCCGGGCCGCCGCGCTGTCCAGGCGCCGCTGGTGGCGAACGTGCGGAACGTTGCTGCTGACCGTGATGATCACGTTCTTCATGGGGTTCTTCGCGCTGCGCATCCCGTTCCTGGTCGCCGACACGATCTTCTTCGACGAGGATCCGCACGGCACCGAACTGGTCCTCAAGATCGCCCTGGACACGGTCGGCCGGATCGTCAGCTGGTCGGTCGTCCTCCCGTTCGACGCGGGCGTCATCGCCCTGCTCTACTTCGACCGCCGCATGCGGCGCGAGGGCCTCGACCTCGACCTGCGCACCCGCCCGGACGACGACGCCCCGCCCCACCCGGTCGCGCCCGCCCCGCAGCCCGAGGGCGCTCCGCAGGCCGAGGACGGGCCGCACGCCGTGGGCGCTTCGCAAGGCGTAGCCGCCGGTGTGCCCGGGTCGGCGGGAGCGGCGGCCGGCGGGCGGGGGGCGCGGCCGGACGATGACGGGTTCTTCGACCTCTGGCGGCCCAGCCCGCTGATCGCCCAGCCGTACGCCGGGCGGCCGACCACCCCCCGGGGCAGCTCATGATCCTCGATCCGATCGGGCGGGACGAGGCCCGCGAGGCGGCCCGCCGCGAGCTGGAGAAGCCGATCTACCACCAGGACGACCCGTCCTGGCTGGAACGGCTCTGGAACCGCTTCACCGAATGGCTCGGCCGGCTCTTCGAGGAGTCGTCCGCCCCGCAGGCGCACGGCAACGGCGGCGGCTGGGTCTCCATCGTGATCATCGTGGTGATCCTGCTGGCGGCGATCGCCCTGATCCTGTGGGTGATGCGCGGCCGCCGCAACGCCAGGTCCCGCAAGGAATCCCTGCTCGAGGAGACCCCCACGCGGGCCCGCGACCACCGCGACGCGGCCGAGGACCACGCCGCCGCCGGACGGTGGCGCGAGGCCATCCGCGAACGGCTCCGCGCGATCGCCCGCGACCTGGAGGAACGCGCGATCCTCGGTCCCCGGCCCGGCCGTACCGCCGACGAGCTCGCGGCGGAGGCGGGCGACGCCCTGCCCGACCTGGCCGACGAGCTGGCCGCGGGCGTACGGATCTTCGACGACGTCTGGTACGGCGACCGGCCGGGCACGCCCGACGGCTACGCCGCGCTCACCCGCCTGGAGGAACGGGTGCGGGCCGCCCGCCCCCGCCCGCTGGGCGGCGACGACGACGCCGAGCCCGAATCCGCCGAGGCCAGGGTGCTCCAGGCGGCCGGCGGCCCCTGGCGCGCACCGTACGTCCCGGCCGACGGCGACGGCACCAGCGACGGCACGACCGGCGGCGCCAGCGGCGGTGAGCGGCGATGACCAGCACGATCGCACCGGCGCCGGGCGGCGCACCGTCCGGAGGCGCGCCCACCGGCGGGAACGGCGGCACAGGCACGAACGGGGGCGGCGGCAACGGGGAGCCGACGGCCCGCCAGGTCGCCGGACGCCGCTTCCGCGCGTCCCGCGGCATCGCCCTGGTGATCCTCGCGATGATCGCCGTGGCCGTCGTCCTGGCCGCCCTGAAGCCGTCGGTGACGCCGCAGTACCTCGACCCCACCGCGCCCGGCGAGGGCGGCACCCGCGCGCTCGCCGAGATCATCAAGCAGCGCGGCTCGTCCGTCTCGGTGGCGCGCGGCGCCGACGACGCCGTCCGGCAGGCCTCCCCCGGGTCCCTGCTGGTGGTCACCCGGCCGGAACGCCTCACGCAGGCCGACGTGTCCAGGCTCCGCGGCACGACCGGCGACCTCCTGCTCGTGGAGCCGTCCCGCGACCTCCTCGAAGCCGTCGCGCCCGGCGTCCAGCCGGCCGGGGGCAGCTTCGAGCGGACGGCGGACCCCAAGTGCTCCCTGCGAGAGGCGACGCTCGCGGGCCGGGTCGAGTTCGACCGCTCGCAGACCTACGAGCTCCCCGCGGGCGCGATCGGCTGCTACCGCGCCGAAGAGCACCCGCGCCTCGTCCAGTTGCCGCCCAATCTCGCCAACGGCCGTACGGTGACCGTCCTCGGGTCGGCGACCCCGCTGACCAACGAGAACCTCACCGCAGAGGGCAACGCGGCCCTGGGGATGAACCTCGCCGGCGCACGGCCGTCGGTGGTCTGGCTGATCCCCGACCTCCCGCCGGCCGGCACCCGCAGCGGCGACCAGTCGTTCTTCGACCTCGTCCCGTTGAAGGTGCACCTGTTCGCCCTGCAGCTGGTCGTGGCGGTCGTCCTCATCGCGTTGTGGCGGACGCGGCGGCTCGGGCCGGTGGTCACCGAGACCCTGCCGGTGATCGTGCGTTCCGCCGAGACCGTCGAGGGCCGCGCCCGGCTCTACCGGGCCCACCGCGCCCGCGACCGGGCCGCCGCCGCGCTGCGCTCCGGAGCCCTGGAACGGCTCGTACCGCTGCTCGGGCTGCCGCGCAGCGCCGCGCAGGACCCCGCCTCGGCGCACGAGATCATCACCGCGGTCGCGGCCCGCACCAACGCCGGCGAGGCGGCGGTGCACGCGGCGCTGTACGGTCCTGAGCCGGCGGACGACGAGCAACTGGTGGGGCTCACCGACTTCCTCGACGACCTGGAAAGGCAGGTTCGGCAATCGTGAACAATCCCGTGGAGCTCGCCAAGGACGGCGAATCCCCCGCCGACGCCCCCGGCGCCGGATCGGCCGGCGCGGTGGACACGCCACCCGCGGGCGCGGCCGGCGGCGCGGAGGCCGACGCCGCGCGCAAGGCCCTGGCGGCGCTGCGCGCCGAGGTGGGCAAGGCCGTCGTCGGCCAGGACTCGGTGGTGACCGGCCTGGTCATCGCGCTGCTGTGCCGCGGCCACGTGCTGCTGGAGGGCGTGCCCGGCACCGCCAAGACGCTGATGATCCGGACGTTGTCGCAGGCGCTCGATCTCGGCTTCAAGCGGGTGCAGTTCACGCCCGACCTGATGCCCGGCGACGTCACCGGCTCGCTGATCTACGACAACCGGACCGCGGAGTTCGAGTTCCGCGAGGGCCCGGTGTTCACCAACCTGCTCCTCGCCGACGAGATCAACCGGACGCCGCCCAAGACCCAGGCGTCCCTGCTCGAGGCGATGGAGGAACGTCAGGTGTCGGTCGAGGGCACCGGGCGCCCGCTGCCCGACCCGTTCATCGTCTGCGCCACCCAGAACCCGATCGAGTACGAGGGCACGTACCCGCTGCCCGAGGCGCAGCTCGACCGGTTCCTGCTCAAGCTGACCGTTCCGGTGCCGGCCAGGGACGACGAGATCGCGATGTTGCAGCGGCACGCCGCCGGGTTCGACCCGCGCGACCTGTCGCAGATCGTCGCGGTCGCGGGCGCCGGCGACCTGGCCGCCGGCCGGGCCGCGGTGCGCGGCGTGCACCTCGACCCGAAGGTCGCCGCGTACGTCGTCGACCTGTGCCGGGCCACCCGCCAGTCGCCGTCGCTCCAGCTCGGCGTCTCCCCCCGTGGGGCGACCGCGCTGCTGGCCACGTCGCGGGCCTGGGCGTGGTTGTCGGGCCGCGACTACGTGACGCCGGACGACGTGAAGGCGCTGGCCCGCCCGACGCTCCGCCACCGGGTGCAGCTGCGCCCCGAGGCCGAGCTCGAGGGCGCGACCGCGGACGGCGTGCTGGAGGGCATCCTCGCCCACGTCCCCGCCCCGCGCTGATGGCGCTGACCGGGCGTCTGGGGCTGCTCGCGCTGCTCGGCGCGGCCGTCCCGCTCCTGCTCCCGAGCTGGTGGACGCTGTTCGCGATCTGGGGCGCCCTGCTGCTCCTCGTCGTGCTCGACCTGGCGCTGGCGGGGAACGTCCGCGCGCTGCGCTTCCACCGTTCCGGCGACACCAACGTGCGGCTCGGCCAGACCGCGCACGTCGGGCTCATCGTGGAGAACCTCGGCGGCCGCCGGGTCAAGGCGCGGCTGCGCGACGCCTGGCCGCCGAGCGCGCACGCCGCCCCGCGCACGGTCAAGATCAGCGTGCCGCCCGGTGAACGCCGCCGCGTCGACATGACGCTCGTGCCGTCCCGGCGCGGCGACCGCACCGCGGTGACCGTGACGGTCCGTTCGGTCGGCCCGCTGGGCCTGGCCGCGCGCCAGCTCTCACGCTCCGCGCCCTGGACCGTGCGCGTCCTGCCGGCCTTCCCGTCCCGCCGCCACCTGCCCGCCAAGCTGGCCAGGCTGCGCGAGCTGACCGGCCAGCACGTGGCGCTCATCCGCGGGCAGGGCACCGAGTTCGACTCGCTGCGCGAGTACGTGGACGGCGACGACGTGCGCTCGATCGACTGGCGGGCCACCGCCCGCCGCGCCGACGTGGTCGTCCGCACGTGGCGGCCCGAGCGCGACCGCCGGATCTACCTCGTCCTCGACACCGGCCGCACCTCCGCCGGCCGCGTCGGCGACATCCCGCGGCTCGACTGCTCGATGGACGCGGCGCTGCTGCTCGGCGCGCTCGCGTCCCGCGCGGGCGACCGGGTCGACCTCCTCGCCTACGACCGCCAGGTGCGGGCCAGGGTCGAGGGCGCCTCCCGCTCCGACCTGTTGACCGCGATGGTGCAGGCCCTCGCGCCGATCGAGCCCGAGCTGATCGAGTCCGACGCCGCCGGGATGGTCTCCACGCTCATGTCGCGCGTCCGGCAGCGCTGCCTGGTCGTGCTCCTGACCGACCTCAACCCCGCCGCGATCGAGGAGGGCCTGCTGCCGGTGCTGCCGCAGCTCACCTCGCGCCACCTGCTGATGATCGCCGCCGTCTCGGATCCGCGCGTCGGCGAGATGGCCGCGGCCCGCGGCGACCTGGCCTCGGTGTACGACGCGTCCGCCGCCGAACGTGCCCGCGCCGAACGCCGCCGCCTCACCGCCGAGCTCCGCAAGTACGGAGTCGAGGTCGTCGACGCTCCCCCGGACGAGTTGGCCCCCGCCCTGGCCGACGCCTACCTGGCCCTGAAAACCGCCGGCCGCCTCTGACCGCCGCGCCTGGGGGGTCGGACCAGGCGGCGGCGTTGGGGGCTGGTCAGGCGGCGGTGGGGGCCCGGTCGGGGCCGTCGAGGATGTCGGTGGTCTCGCCGGCGCGGACGGCCCGGCGGCCCAGGACGAAGATGTAGGTGAGGAACGCGACCTCGGCGACGACCCCGATGCCGATGCGGAGCCAGGTCGTGTGGACCCAGCCGGTCACGAAGCCCTCGATCAGGCCGGACACGAAGAGCACGACGATCAGGCCCAGGGCGATGTTCATCGTCGATCTGCCCTCTTCGGGCAGGGCCTGCGAGCGTGGCCGGTGACCCGGGTCGATGATCGTCCATCCGAGCCTCAGCCCGGCCGCGCAGGCCAGGTAGACGGCGGTCAGCTCGAGCAGGCCGTGCGGCAGGATCAGGCCGAAGAAGATGTCGCCCTTGCCGTGGGCGACCATCAGGCCGCCGGTGAGGCCCAGGTTGAGCTGGTTCTGGAACAACACCCAGATCACCGGGATGCCCAGCAGGATGCCGAAGATGATCGCGACCGCGGACACCCAGGCGTTGTTGATCCAGACCTTGAACGCGAACGAGGCCGCCGAGTGCTCGGTGTAGTAGTTGGCGAAGTCCTTCTCCACCAGCTCGCGGATCTGTCCCGGCGTGCCGATGGAGGCCTGGACGTCGGGGTTCTTGACGATCCAGATCGCGACGGCCAGCGAGAACAGGTTGCCCAGCACCGCGCAGCCGATCCACCACCAGCGCATCCGGTAGGCGGTCGCCGGGAACGACACGGTGAAGAAGCGCGACACGTCCCGCCACATCGGCGCCTGGGCACCGGCGACGGCGGCCCTGCCGCGCGCCACCAGCGACGTCAGCCGCCCCACGAGCAGCGGATCGGGCGAGCTCGAACGCACCACCGACAGGTGGGTCGCGGTGCGCTGGTAGAGCTCGACGAGTTCGTCGACCTCGGCGCCGCTGAGCTTGCGGCTGTTGTTGATCAGCCGCTCGAGCCGCTTCCACTCTTCGTCATGGGCGGCCACATAGGCATCGACGTCCACCTGGGGAGAGTAACGTGTCGGGTCACCGACCGGGCAAAATGGACTCGTTCCCTGCCCGCCGATCGGGCCCGACGCCCGACGCTGGAGGACGTACATGGCCGAGCTCGTCACCGGTGAGGCCGTCGCGGTCGAGGTCAAGGTCGCACGGCTCGCCAGCCGTGCGCTGGCGCTCCTCATCGACCTGATGCTCCAGCTGGTCATCCTCAACTTCGCGCTGGTCCTGGCGCGGATGACGGTGCTGGTCGCCGACGACGCGTGGGCGGCCGGGATCGCGATCCTGACGACCGTCCTGGTGCAGGTGGGCTACCCCTGCGTCTTCGAGACGGCCACGCGGGGCAGGACGCTGGGCAAGCTGGCGCTGGGGCTGCGGGTGGTGTCGGACGACGGCGGGCCGGTCCGGTTCCGGCAGGCGCTGTTCCGCGCGCTGGCCGGGTGGCTGGAGTTCTGGGTCTTCGCCGGGGCCCCGGCGCTGATCTCGTCGCTGATGAGCAGGCGCGGCAAGCGGCTCGGCGACCTCTTCGCGGGCACCGTGGTGATCCAGGAACGGACGACCAGCACCACGATCTACGGCCCGGTCGCGGTGATGCCGCCGCAGCTCGCGGGCTGGGCGCAGAACCTCGAGATCTCGCAGCTGTCGGACGACCTCGCGATGACCGCTCGGCAGTACCTGGCGCGCTTCTGGGACCTGCTGCCGGAGGTGCGCGACGCGCTGGGCCAGCGGATCGCCGACCAGGTGACCGCCGTGGTGAGCCCGCCGCCCCCGGCGGGCGTGCGCCCCGAGATCCTGCTCTCCGCCATCCTGGCCGAACGGCGTCGCCGGGACGAATGGCGGCTCGCGCAACGCCGCGCCCGCCGGATGCGCGTCGCCGGACAACACTTCGGCGCCGCCTGGCCGGGTCCGGCCAACCCCGCGCCGGAGCCCGCGATGGCCATGGCGGGCTCGCCTCCGGTCGCGGCGACCCCCTCGGGGCCGCCCGCTCCCCCGCCGTTCAGCGCCCCCGCCCCGGGCCGTCCCGCCTTCCTGCCGCCCCCCAACTACGGCTCAGGCCCGTACCAGGACGTCCTGACCCCGGCTCCCCCCGGCGCTCCGGGCGGCCCCGGCGCCCCCGGCTGGCCGGGCGGGCCTGGCTGGCCCGGCGCTCCCGGTGGGTCCGGCTGGCCCGGCGCTCCCGGTGGTGCCGGTGGGCCTGGCTGGTCTGATGGGACGGGTGCGTTTGGTGGGCCGGCGGCCCAGCAACCTCCGTACGGCGGGCAGCCGCCGCGTCCTGCGTATGGGGCGGCACCTCCGCAGCCGCCGTACGGCGGGGCGCCGCAACAGCAGCCTCCGTACCCGCCGCAGGGGCCGTATCCGCCGCAGGGGCCGTACACACAGCAGCCTCCGTACGCGCAGCAGGGGCCGTACGCGCCGCAACAGCAACAACAGCAGCCGCAACAGCCGCCGCCTCACCCGCATCCTTATGGGCGACCGCCGGGGCAGCAGCCGTACGGGCAGCAGGCCCAGCAGCAGCCGCCCTATCCGCCGCCCGAGCAGCACCCCTGACCGCTTCCCACCGGATGACCCGGGTCGGGGCCCGGTGGGAAGACGGCCAGGCGGGGCTTAGGGCGTGCCGCAGTACTGCTGCTGCTTGCCGATGGACCGGTACGGGCAGTCGGCGTACTCGGTGAGCCTCAGGAGGGCCTCACGGTTGCGGGTGATGAGGGTGTCGATCTGGGAGACGGCCGGGTAGAAGCTGCCGCCGCCGAGTTCGAAGGTGTACGAGAAGATGCGCTGGTTGCCCCACGTCCAGTCGTCGGTCGTCCCGTCGGTGATGTAGAGGTCGCTGGCCTGTTCGGGCGTGTACCCGTTCGTCGAGGCCAGTTCGCGGCCGATGGTGCGGTGCGCGGCCTCCTCGTCCACCGACATCGCGCCGGGCACGGTGTTGGAGTAGGTGTAGCCGAACGGCCACAACACCAGCGGCCCGTACGAGTGGATGTCCAGGAAGATCTTCAGCTGCTGGGTGCCGCCGACGACCCGGCTGCGCACGAAGTTGGAGACGACCTTGGTCTCCGGCTCGGACTCGGCCGAGGGCCCGCGGTAGGTCTCGCTCGACCCGCTGCCGGACGAACCGCCGCAGCAACCCCAGCGGTAGGCGAAGTTGCGGTTGAGGTCGGTGCCGGTCGAGGTCGAGTTGGGGCGCCGGTTCTTGCGCCACATGCGGCCCGCCGAGACGTCGCTGGTCATGTCGTAGACCTGGCCGTCGGGGTTGGTGATCGGCAGGATGTAGATCTCCCGGCTGTTGACCAGGTTGGTGATGCGCGTGGTGGCGTTGTACTCCTTGGTGAGGATGCCGATGAAGTACAGCGCCTGCTCGTTGGTGAGCCGTTCACGCGCGTGGATGTTGCCGATGTAGAGCACCTCGGGCTCGGCCTCGTCGGACGCCACGTTGTCGCTGATCTTGACGCCGACCATGTCGCGGCCCTGGTAGCTCTTGCCGAACACGACCTTGCGCGCGATCTGCGGGTAGTTGGCCACCACCTGGTCGATCTCGGCGAGCGTCTCGGCGTAGGTGTGGTACGAGGTCGCGGCGACGCTGGGCGCCGACGGCGCGGGCGTGGGGACGCGCAGCGCGGTGACCTTGAGGCCCAGTCTCCTGATCGCGCCGACCTCGGACGGGATCGCGCTGACCTCGACCGAGCCGTCCGCCCGGACGTTGTCGATCGCGGCGCCGGTACGGGCGACCTGGGAACGTTGCTGCGCCGTCGTCGCGCCGGTGACCAGGTATTGCCCGGACGGGGGCTCGGCGGCGGGGGCGGCCGCGCCGGCGCTCGACTGGCCTGTCAGGACCAGGACGAACGCCGCGAGGACGGCGGCGAGGGGAGCGAATCTTCGGGGGATCACCATGTGACGGGACACCTGCCATTCGCATGAGCGGGTTTTCCACAGGAAGTCCACGAGCGCTCGCGGGTGTCGTCACGATGACCTCTGCCGCGGCCTTTGACAATGGCCCGCGGTATCCGCCCGATGACCCGGATGTCTCCGTGTTTCGGCAGGTCAACGGCGTTCGGACGGGCCCGCGTTCAGTCGGAATCAAAGGGTGACTGAAATTTCAGCGCCGTCCATCGAAGAGCCCTCAGGCGAGGGTGGGCGGGGTCGTCAGGTCGGTCAGTTCGATGCCGGGGGCGTCCAGGACGAGGTCGCCGGCGAGGTGCACCATGGTGACCTCGCCGGTCGCCAGGTCGGTCACCTCGTACCGTTCGACCGGCAGCGGCTCGGTCTCGGTCTCGTGCGTCTCGACGCCCGCCAGCCGCCACCGCCACAGCTCGGTCAGCGCCGACAGCGCGGGCCCGCCGAGCCGGACGAGGCGTACGTCGGTCTGCTCCCCCACCTGGAGCCGTGCGAAGCGCGCCACCGCGACGAGGAACCCCGGCGACTCGCCGACGAAGCCGGCCGCGCGTTCGCCGTGCTCGGTGGCGGTCTCGGCGCCCGTCGCCGCCCTGACCCAGTCGAGGTCGTGGCCGGTCACGCCGCCCCTGATCCACCAGTCGGGCGTCACGAGCTCCATCCGGATCTGCCGCCACCGCCCGTCCACGACGAGATCGAGACGGATCCCGTCGGACCGCTGCCCGACGTACCGCCAGCCGCCCGCGCCCGGCGCGCACTGGAAGGTCTCCTCGACCTGTTCTTCGAGGTGGACGTACGTTCCGCGGGGCATCAGGAGCCCAGGCGCCAGGAGCGGAGGTAGTCCTCCTGCTCGGGCGTGAGCGTGTCGATGCCGATCGCCATGGACGCCAGCTTGAGGCGGGCGACCTCGGTGTCGATCTCCTTGGGCACCTCGTGCACCGCCGGGGCGAGGCCCTCGTGCTCTTTGGCCAGCCAGGCGCAGGTGAGGGCCTGGTCGGCGAACGACATGTCCATGACCGCCGCGGGATGCCCCTCGGCGGCGGCGAGGTTGACCAGGCGGCCCTCGGCCAGCAGCACCAGGCGGCGGCCGTCCTCCATGACGTACTCGTCGGCGTTCGGCCGCACGTTGCGGTGCACCTGGTGGGCCAGTTCCTCCAGCGCGCGGACGTCGATCTCGATGTCGAAGTGGCCGGAGTTGGCGAGGATCGCGCCGTCCTTCATCACCGCGAGGTGCTCGGCGGCGACGACGTCGCGGTTGCCGGTGACGGTGATGAAGACGTCGCCGTGCGGGGCGGCGTGCGCCATCGGCTGGACGGCGAAGCCCTGCAGCGCGGCGTCGAGCGCCTTGACCGGATCGATCTCGGTGACGACGACGCGGGCGCCGAGGCCGCGGGCACGTTCGGCCAGGCCGCGGCCACAGTAGCCGAAGCCGGCGATGACGATCGTCTTGCCGGCGAGCAGGGTGTTGGTGGCGCGGATGATGCCGTCCAGCGTCGACTGGCCGGTGCCGTAGCGGTTGTCGAACATGTGCTTGGTGTCGGTGTCGTTCACCGCGACCATCGGGAACCGCAGCACGCCCTCGCGGGCCATCTGGTGCAGCCGGATCACCCCGGTCGTGGTCTCCTCGCAGCCGCCCTTGACCGTGCCGAGCAGGTCGGTGCGGTCGCTGTGGAGGGTGTTGACCAGGTCGCAGCCGTCGTCGAGCACCAGGTCGGGCTCCGTCTCCAGAGCCTGGTAGATGTGCCGGTAGTAGCCCTCGCGGTCGATGCCCGACCGTGCGAAGACCTGCGCGCCGTACTCCTGGGCGAGCGCGGCGGCGGTGTCGTCCTGCGTGGACAGCGGGTTGGAGGCGGCCAGCGCGACGCTCGCGCCGCCCGCCTGGAGGGTGCGGATGAGGTTGGCGGTCTCGGTCGTGACGTGCATGCACGCCGCGACCTTGAACCCCTCCAGCGGGCGTTCCGCGATGAAGCGTTCCCGGATCTGCCGCAGCACGGGCATGGTCCGGTCGGCCCATTCGATCCGCTTCACGCCCTCGTACGCCAGCGAAGCGTCCGCGATGTCGCTCATCGTCACCCCTCATAAGCGACTGCCGGGCGGATCGAAGCCCGCCCGGCAGTGTCACCTGATCGACCACGCGCCCGGCGCCCGGCGTGCGACCGCGTCCGAAGGCAGTTCCGAGCCTGCGAGGAACTGATCGCGGAGCGAGCCGCCAGGCGAGTCGGGCGCGATGCCGGCGATCGCCGGCGCCGCCCGTTGAAGGAGGGCGCGCCAGCGCCCGACGCCGAGGGCGACGCAATAAGAATCAGTATCGGTAGTGGTCGGGCTTGTACGGGCCCTCGACGTCGACGCCGATGTACTCGGCCTGCTGCTTGGTGAGCGTCGTCAGCTTCACGCCGAGCGCGTCCAGGTGCAGGCGGGCGACCTTCTCGTCCAGGTGCTTGGGCAGCACGTAGACGCCGATCGGGTACTCCTCGGTCTTGGTGAAGAGCTCGATCTGCGCGATCACCTGGTTGGTGAACGAGTTGGACATGACGAACGAGGGGTGGCCGGTGGCGCAGCCCAGGTTCATCAGGCGGCCCTCGGCGAGCACCAGGATGGTGTGGCCGTCGGGGAAGCGCCACTCGTGCACCTGCGGCTTGATCTCGGTCTTGACGACGCCCTCGACGCGGGCCAGGCCGGCCATGTCGATCTCGTTGTCGAAGTGCCCGATGTTGGACACGATCGCCTGGTGCTTCATCCGGGCCATGTGGTCGGCCGTGATGATGTTGAAGTTGCCGGTGGTCGTCACGAAGATGTCGACGGTGCCGACGACGTCGTCCAGCGTCGCGACCTGGAAGCCGTCCATCGCGGCCTGCAGGGCGCAGATCGGGTCGATCTCGGTGACGATCACGCGGGCGCCCTGGCCCTTGAGCGCCTCGGCGCAGCCCTTGCCCACGTCGCCGTAGCCGGCGACGAGCGCGACCTTGCCGCCGATCAGCACGTCGGTGGCGCGGTTGAGGCCGTCGATCACGCTGTGGCGGCAGCCGTACTTGTTGTCGAACTTGGACTTGGTGACCGAGTCGTTGACGTTGATCGCCGGGAACGCCAGCGTGCCGGCCTTGGCCATCTCGTACAGCCGGTGCACGCCGGTCGTGGTCTCCTCGGTCACGCCCTTGATCGCGGCGGCGGCCTCGGTCCAGCGGCCCGGCCGCTCACCGATCGTCCGGCGCAGCGTCTCGAGGATGATGCCCCACTCTTCGGGGTCGCCCTCGTCCGCGGACGGGACGGCGCCCGCCTTCTCGTACTCGGCGCCCTTGTGGACCAGCAGCGTGGCGTCGCCGCCGTCATCGAGGATCATGTTGGGCGGGGTGCCGTCGGGCCAGGACAGCGCCTGGTCGGTGCACCACCAGTACTCGTCCAGCGTCTCGCCCTTCCAGGCGAACACCGGCACGCCCTTGGGCTCCTCGACGGTGCCGTCCCGGCCCACCACGACCGCCGCGGCGGCGTGGTCCTGGGTGGAGAAGATGTTGCACGACACCCACCGGACGTCGGCCCCGAGCTCCACCAGGGTCTCGATCAGCACGGCGGTCTGGATCGTCATGTGCAGCGAGCCCATGATCTTGGCGCCGCGCAACGGCTTGGCCTCGGCGTACTCCTCGCGTACGGCCATGAGACCGGGCATCTCGTGCTCGGCGAGCCGGATCTCCCGGCGTCCGAAGTCGGCCAACGACAGATCGGCGACCTTGTAGTCCATGCTTTCGTTGCTCCTTGCGTCCGCGTGTGATCGGCGGTGTTGATCGGGGATCGACGGTGGATCAGTGCCGACCGCGCCCGTGGGTCTGCCCGCGAGTCTAGGCGCGCCCCGAAGCCCAAAGCACGCCTGAGGGCGACTTTCTAACACTAATTTGTCAGAATTGCCCCCATGCGCATCACGGAGGCCGCCCGGCGGCTCGGCACCTCGCCCCGCATGCTCCGCTACCGCGAGGCCCTGGGCCTGCTGCCGCCGACCCGCGAGCAGAGCGGCCACCGCCGCTTCGGCGACACCGAGCTCCGCGCCGTGGCCCTCGCCCTGACACTGGAGAAACGCTACGACGTGGGCCCCGCCGAACTGGCCTTCGGCCTCCGCGTCCTCGCGGAGCCCGAGGTCCAGGCCCGGGTACGCGAACTGGGCGAACGTATAGGCCGCCTCTCCGCACCGCCCACCCGAGCCCTCGACTTCGAAAAGGAAAAGGCCCTCCGCCTCCTCCACCGCCGCCCCTGACCCCCGCTCGACCTCCGGCACCCAGGCATCCGGGCATCTGGGCATCTGGGCATCCGGGCTCGCCGCGAGTCGGCGACACGAACGCCGGGCAAGCCGTGGCATGGACGAGCGCCTGATCTCCGCCCTGCACGATGTCGCCATGACCGGCCGTGTCCGGCGCCTTCGCTACGAGCACGCGGAAAGCCTGAGCGTCCAGCAGGCCCAGCGCGACCTGACCACCCCCACCACCCTGACCAGCCCTTACCAACGCTGACGAGGCGTCGCTCTCGCCAGGCGGTGGACGTGGAGCCGCTGAGCGAGTGCCCTTCGCGCAGGGAGCCGGTCAGCGGACCAGTTTGGCCAGTTCCACTCGGGAGCGGATGCCCAGGCGGGTGAAGACGTTCCGGAGGTGGTGGTCGACGGTACGGGGGCTGATGACGAGGCGGCTCGCGATCTCCTTGTTGGTGGCGCCGTCGGCGACCAGGCGGGCTATGCGGAGTTGCTGGGCGGTGAGGGCTTCCAGGTCGGCGTCGGCGATGTCGGGGGTGAGGGTGTCGCCGGCGGCTCGGAGTTCGGTGCGGGCTCGTTCGGCCCAGCGGTGGGCGCCGACCTGTTCGAAGAGCTCCAGGGCGGTGCGCAGGTGCTCGCGGGCGTCTCGCGGTCTGCGGTCGCGGCGGAGGCGCTGGCCGTAGAGGAGTTCGGTACGGGCCAGCTCGTGCGGGGAGTCGCCTTCGCGGAACATGCGGAGGGCTTCGTCGAAGTGGGCTCCGGCGGCGTTCTCGTCCTCGGTGAGGAGGGCGCGGCAACGTTCGGTGAGGGCCTCGCCGGCGGGGTTGGAGGAGCCGGCGACCCAGTGTTCGTAGAACGTGAAGGCGCGGGCGGCGGCGCGGCGGCGGCCGCAGCGGACGGCGGCCTCGACGAAGTGCGGGATGGCGACCGTGCGCACGATGATGTGCGCCGTCCCTCCGCCGGTGAGGCGTTTGAGGCGGGCGGCGGCGTCGGCGGGGCTGTCCTCGGCGAGGGCCAGGAAGCCGTGGGCCCAGGTCGCGTAGGCCGCCGCCCGGTTCAGGCCGCGGCCGCCCACGACGGTGCCCATCTCGTGCAGGCGCTGGAGGCAGGTCTCGGTGTCGCCGAGGAACGCCGCCAGCAGCGCCAGGGTGGCCAGCAGTTCGGCCTCCCGGTTGCGCTGCCCGGTGGCGCGTGCCGCACACGCCCCCTCCCACGCGACGGCCACGGCCACCGGATAGCGGCCGAGTGCCATCTCGCAGCGGGCGAGCATGGTGAGGGCACTCGGGCTGAGGGGCGCGGCGCCGTGCTGGCGCGCGCCGGTCACCGCGAGGGTCGCCAGCGCCCGCGCGCGGTGGTGACGGCCGTGCGCCAGCGCCGCGGCGCTCGCCCAGATCAGCGCGGCGCAGTCGTCGACGGTGTCGGCCAGTCGCAGGACTTCGTCCAGCCGGACGGCGGCCTCCCGGGGGCGCCCCTGGAGCGTCTTGCCCATACCGCTGAGATGGGCGAGCGCCAGGCGGTGCTCGGCGCCCCGGGGGGCGGGCAGGCTCGCGGCCTGCTCCGCGGCGAGGACGTGGGAATGGTGGTCCCCGGCCATGTCGGCGGCCTCCCCCGCGTTCACCAGTGCCCTGGCGGCGGCTTCCGGGTCGGCGGCGCGGAGTTGCCTGGCCGCCCGCATCAGCAGGTCGACGGCCGTCGCGGGCAGGCCGTCCGCCAGTTCGATCTCGCCCTGGAGGAGGTCGGCGCGGCCCACCCGCTCGGTGGTGTCGGCGTAGGCGCGGACCCGCCTGAGCAGGGCGCGGGCACGTCTGGGACGTCCCGCGGTCCACGCGTCGGAGGCGGCGGCGAGGAGCCGGTCGGACCTGAGGCCCGGCTCGGTCGTCAGCTCGGCGGCCCGTTCCCAGACCCGGCTGGAATCGGCGAACGTGCCCGCCGTACGGGCCGCCGCCGCCAGTTCGCCGGCCAGCCGTTCGTCCGGTTCGAGGGCGAGCGCGGCGCGGTGGAGGCTGCGCTGGTGCCGGTGCCGGTCCTGGTCGAGAACGCGGGCGAGCAGCGCGTGGGCGGACCGCCGTTCGGCGAGCGGGGCGTCGGCGTACAGGCACGACCGGACGAGCGGGCTCGGCGGCTCGGCGATGTTGCCCTCGATCCTGACCAGGCCCGCGTTGCGCGCCATCTCCAGGGCCCCGAGCGCGATCCCTTCGGCGGTGGCGGCACGGGCGATCGTGCCGAGCTCCAGGCGTTCGCCCGCCGCGACGAGCATCGCCAGCCGCCGCGCGCCGGGCGGCAGGCGGCGGCGCCTGCGCCGGTAGTAGACGCGCAGCGTGCTCTCGCCCGGGAGCTCGCGGGGCGGCGGAGCGTCGCCGGACAGCTGCGCGGGCATCAGCCCGGCGACCAGGTCGACCAGGGCGCGCGGGCAGCCTCCGGCGAGTTCGGCCAGCTCCTCGGCGAGGCCCTCGTCCAGAACGCCGGGACCGCCGGTCAGGTCGGCGAGGACGCGCAGGCTCGCGGCCTCCTCCAGCGGCCCGACGGCCAGGCGGGGAATGGCGTCGAGCGGCTGGCGGCCGGCGATGACGGGCGGGTCGTCACGGACCGTGAACACCATCACGATCGGGTCGGCCGCCATCCGGCGGGCGGCGAAGGCGAGCGCCTCCAGCGAGACGCGGTCCATCCAGTGGACGTCGTCGATCCAGCAGAGCAGGGGGCCGGCGCGGGCCGCCTCGGCGAGCAGGGCGTGGACGGCGGCGGGCAGCGCCGTGCCCACCTCGGCGGGGTCGGCGCCGTTCGCCAGCGCGGTCGTCAGCGTCCGCGCCTGCGCGGCGGGCAGGCGGCTCAGCAGGTTCGGGAGCCGGCCGAACGGCCGGACCAGGGGCCGGACGAGCCCGTGCAGGCCGGCGAACGGGACGGACGCCTCGTGCCGGACGCCGCGCGTGCCGAGGGTCAGGACGTCGGGGCCGGCCCTGCGCACGGTCTCGGCGAGCAGCGTGGTGCGTCCCATTCCGGGACCCGAGGCGATGGTCAGGGCTCCGCCGTCACCGGCGCGGGCCTGGACGAGCATCCCTCCGAGCGCGTCCAGTTCGTCGTCACGGCCGTGGATCGGGAGCGGGCTTCGAGGTCCCATGGCGCACCCTCCTGTGGGCCCACACCTCAACACGGCGGGCGGAACGGGTCCAGAGCGGCGTTCGGAAACGGGGACCCAGCGCAATCAGAGGGCCGCGCCGTTGTGAACGAGCACAATCGGACCGTCCGCGAAGGGGGCGGGGTGGCCCCGGAAAACGAGTGATGACACCATGAGCGCGCCCCTGCGTGGAGGTGACGGGCAGATGGCCACGACCGAACCGGCCGACGGCACGATCATGCGAATGGCCGCCGCGCGGCTCACCGACCATCTCCCCCAGCTGGCCGACCGGCTGTTCAGCGAGATCCACGGCGGCGACGGCGGGCACCGTACCTGGGTCCGGGACGACGACCTGCGCGAGGTGTGCGAGGTCGGGCTCGGCCACGGCCTGGAGACGATCCTGCACCCCACCGGCGGGCGCGCCGACCTGCGGTGGGCCGAACGCCTCGGCCGCAGGCGCGCCGAGCAGGGGCAGCCGCTCGACCAGCTGCTGCGCTCGTACCGCCTGGCCGGACGGATCTTCTGGGAGGGCATCGTCGAGGTCGTCGACAGGGAGGACCCCGCGGCGGTGGCGATGCTCCTGCAACAGACCAGCCGGACGTGGGAGGCCATCGACCAGCAGTCGCGCGCCGCCGCCGACTCCTACCACCGCACCGAGTCCCTGATGCGGCAGCGCGACGCCGCCCGGACCCGGACGATCCTGGACGCGCTCCTGTCGGGACGCGGCGTGGACGGGGGGCTGCTCGCCACCGCGTCGTCCGTGCTGGGGCTCCCCCTCCAGGGGCGGTACGCGGTCGCCGTCCTCAGCCGTCCGGCCCACCCGCCCGCGCACAGCGGCACGATGCGGCTCATCTGGCGGACCACCGCCGACGCGCAGATCGCGCTCGTGGCGCTCGGCGCCGCGGGGCTCGACGACCTGGTCGCGGTGCTGCGGCCGCACGTGCGGGACCGCGCGGGGGTGAGCATCGTCGTGGGGTCGCTCGCCGAGATCGGCGCCGCCCACCGGCTCGCCCGGACGGCCCTGCGCACCACTCCCTCCTCCGGCTCCGACGGGTCGGCGCGCGGCGAGATCGCCGTCCTCGGGCAGCGGCTGCCGAGCGCGCTGCTGGTCTCCGAGCCGCGCCTGGCCGAACGGCTGGAACGCACCGTCCTGGGCGGCCTGGACGCGGTGAAGCCGGGGCATCGCGACGTCCTGCTCGCGACCCTCGGCGCCTGGCTCGACTGCGACGGCGCCGCCGGGCGGGCCGCCCGGGTGCTCTACTGCCACCCCAACACGGTGCTCACGCGGCTGCGGCGGCTCGAGCAGCTCACCGGCCGGTCGCTGAGCCGCCCGCGCGATCTGGTGGAGCTCACGCTGGCCCTGCACGCCCAGCGCCTCACCGACGGCGACGACGAAGGCGGCGACCGCACGATGCGGCCGCCGCCGGAACAGGCGAACGTCCAGGGCGGTCCCCCGGCATACGCATCCGGGAACGCATCCGGGAACGCGCACGGGAGCGCGCACGGGAGCGCTCCTGGGGCCGCGCACGGAAACTCCCCGGGAAGCGTTCAGGGGAACGCGCCGGGGGCCGTTCATGGGAATGCCGCGGGGGCCGTACAGGGAAACGCCCCGGGTGACGTTCAGGCGAACGCACCCGGGGACGTCCCTGCGGGCGGTCAGCCCAGCGGGCAGGTCTCCTGGAACTCGGAGATCGTCGACTCACTCGGGATGGGGCAGAGGAACTGGTCGTAGCGGGTGTCGTTGTCCACGAACCGCTTCAGCCACGACAGGCTGTACTTCGCGATGGTGGTGTTGCTGGTGTTCGGCGCGAAGTGCGAGGCGCCCCGGAGCTCGATGTAGGCCTTGTCGGGGGCGGACGACAGCGAGCGGTAGAACGGCTCGGAGTGCGAGCTGACCGAGGCGACCGAGTCGTTCTGGGCACCGATGATCATCGTGGGCACGCGGACGGTCGACCAGGTCTTGGTCAGGTTCCACGGGGTGAGCGGGATGGCCGCCTTGAGGGTGGGCATGTCCCGGGCGAGCTCCAGCGTTCCGCCGCCGCCCATCGAGTGGCCCATGGCCGCGAGCCGGGAGGTGTCGATCCGGCTGCGGACCGAGCTGCGCTCGGTCAGGTACTCCAGCGCGTCGGCCATCTGGTCGCCCCGGCTGCCGGGCTGGTCGAACCGGGTCAGGGTGTCGATGGTGAAGATGACGAAGCCCTGCGAGGCCAGGCGCGGTCCGTACCAGGCCATGCTGCTCTGGTCCGCGGTGTATCCGGGCGAGATGACGACGGCGCCGAACGTGCCCTCGGAGGTGCTGGTCGGGTAGTAGATGGTGCCGCCGCCGAAGCCCGTGACGCTGAGCGAGGAGACGCTGGTCTGTGAGGTGGCGAAGGAGCCGCGGGAGGCCTCGATGCTCGACCTCGTGGGGGCGGGACCGCGCTCGTAGGGGTTCTCGGCCGCCGCGGCGGCGCTGAGCCGGGCGGTGCTGACGGGGGACTCGGCCACGGCCACGGCCGAGACCGCCGCCGCGGTGGTGCCGGTGATGGCGACCGCCGCGGCGGTCAAGGCGAGCCGTGCACGCATGCTCGAACGGCGTGGCGGGGTGGTGGGGAAACGCACGTCGATGCACTCCTGAGTTGGGGGAAACCAGTCAGATCCGGGTGGTTTCTGCCGGTTTCGGCGGATATCGACGTCCGCAATTCTTGGTTCCCAGCGTCCGCCGCGCATCGGCGAAATCACCGGTCTCCTGCCGTCCGGGTGGGTCAGGTGCCGTTGGCGCCGGGGACGACCAGGCCCGACTCGTAGGCGAGCATCACGGCCTGGGCCCGGTCGCGGAGGCCGAGCTTGGTGAAGACGCGCGCCACATGGGTCTTGACCGTGTGCTCGCTCACCACCAGCCGCGCGGCGATCTCACCGTTCGACAGGCCGCCCGCGATCAGCACCAGCACCTCGGTCTCGCGGGCCGTCAGCGTGGACAGCGCCTCCGGCGCCTGCGGCCGGTTGCGGCGCTGCTGCGTGAACTCGCGGATGAGGCGGCCGGTGACCTGGGGCGCGAGCAGCGAGTCGCCGCGCGCCACCACCCGTACGGCCGAGACCAGCTCGTCGGCGGTCGCGTCCTTCAGCAGGAACCCGCTGGCGCCCACCGACAGCGCCTCGTAGACGTACTCGTCCACGTCGAACGTCGTCAGCACCAGGACCCGCACGCCGTCGGCGCCGGGCCGGGCGAGGATGCGGCGGGTCGCCTCGATGCCGTCCATGCCGGGCATCCGGATGTCCATGACCACGACGTCCGGACGGTCCGTGGCCGCCATCCGCACGGCCTCGCGGCCGTCGCCGGCCTCGCCGACCACCGAGATGTCGGGCTGGGCGTCCAGCAGGGCGGCGAACCCCGCGCGCACGATCGTCTGGTCGTCGACGATCATCACCTTGATCATCGTGCCGGCTCCAGGCGAGGGTCAGCGGTGGGCGGGAGGTGCCTCAGAACCGGGATCACGGGTCGGGTTCCCTTCCCTCGACAGCGGGAGCTCGGCCTCCACCAGGAAACCGCCCGCTACTGCCGGTCCCGCGGTGAAACGTCCGCCCAGCATGGTCGCACGTTCCCGCATGCCCACGAGACCGTGTCCGCCACCGGAGTCCGCGGAGGGCGCGGACTGGAGACGAGTCTCCCCGGTATGACGCGCGTTCGGGCCTCCAGGTTCCCCGCCGTCATCGCGCGTGGTGGACGGGTCACGGCTGAACACCATCGTCGGCGCGTCGCCGCCGTCGTCGCGGACCCGGACCGCGAGCCGGTCGGGCAGATAGGTCAGGTCCACGTGCACCTCCGCGCCGGGCGCGTGCCGCCGCGCGTTCGTCAGGGCCTCCTGGACGATGCGGTACGCCGACAGCTCGACCGTCGTCGACAACGCCCGGGGATCGCCGTGGACCTCCAGGTCCACCCGGCCGCCCGCGCCGCGATGCTGGTCGATCAGGTCCGGCAGGCGATCCAGCCGGGGCTGCGGCGCCGTCTGCGACTCCGGCTCCGGCTTGGCGTCGGCGCGCAGCACGCTGAGCAGCCGGCGCATCTCGACCAGCGCGTCCCGGGCGGTCTTGGCGATCTCGGTGTAGCCCGCGCGGGCCTCCGGCGACAGGTCGTCCATCGTGTACGGGGCGGTCTCGGCCTGAACGGCGATCATCGAGACCGAGTGCGCGACCACGTCGTGCAGTTCCCTGGCGATGCGGGCCCGCTCGCGCATGACCGCCTGCTCCCGCTGGACGGCGGTCAGCCGGGTCAGCGTCTCGTTGTTGCGCTCCTCGGCCGCCGCCTCCGTACGGCCCGCCGACTCGACCGCACGGCGGGCGTCACCGAGGCCGATCGCCGCCAGCACCGCGACGACCGGCGCGGGCCAGGGGATCTCGTCCAGCGTGGTGGTGGCGAAGTAGACCACCGCGACCGTGACCAGGCTGCCCACCGCGAGCGCCCCCGCGGACTGCCGGGGCAGCTGCCGGCCCAGCGCGTACAGCGTGTAGAGCGCGGCGAACGTGGTGGTGATCAGCAGCCCCTGCCCCGTCAGCAGGCTGGCCGCGAACGCCCCGAGCGCCACCGCCGCCACCGGGCGCAGGTACTCCTGCCGCCAGACCAGCGGCAGCGTGGCGGCCACCGCGAACCCGCCCGCCACGCTCAGCGGCGACTCGCTGCGCGGCGCGAGCTCGGCCAGCGCGGCGATGGTCAGCGCGAGCCCGGTGAGCGGCGCGAAGTACCAGGACGCGGTGAACTCGGCCCAGGCGTTGATCCACCGAGGCAACGGCGCCGTCCGCGTCGCCGAGCCGGGCAGCACCGCCGTCCCGTCAGGCGCCACCCCATGCGGCGCCCCTCCCGGAGGCGCCATCCCGGGTGCCATGCCCGGAGGCGCCGTGCCAGGTGCCATGCCAGGTGCCATGCCAGGTGCCATGCCAGGTGCCATGCCAGGCGCCATGCCCGGAGGCGCCATCCCGGGCGCCGCGCCCGGATGCGTCACGCCGGGCTCCGCGCCGGGACGGCGGCCAGAACCGTACAGCTTGGCGGCGAGCGCACGGCCCAGCGGCCGCAGCAGCCGCCCGACCCCGGTGATGATCCACAGAAGCAGTTGGCCCAGACCTGCGACGACGCGTCCGGACAGCCGCCAGGCATGGTGGGCGAGCGCCGGGCCGAAATCGGCGGGCGGAGGTGTGTGGCCACGCGCGCGGGGCGGGGCTTTGTCGGGACGGTCGTCGCTGGTCACCTATCAATACTGTCCCTTTCACCCCGATGCTCACCTCACCGTGCGGTGTTATGCCTCAGGGGCGGGTCCCCCTAGAGGACGACACCATTTCCCTCCTTTTGGGGGACGTACGGATGAGGTGGGCGAACGTAATGTTCTAAGCGTGACCAACGCGGCGGCCCCGCTGACCTAGGGGGTTCGGCGGAGCTGCCGCCAGGTCGCGCCAGAACCGTCCGGCTTCAGGGGTCCGGGCGGGGAGCATGGGAAGGCGCCCTCGCCGTCCGTCCGTGCCGGTCTTGCCTGGGCTGGGGTCGACCGGCCGCCCGGCCGGCCGGCGAGGGAAACGCCTCCCGTGTGACCATCCTCACGGTCTTACGCAGAAAGACGTCTACCCGCCACGAGATGGGCGGGTAGACGTCTTTCTGATGTCAGGAGGAGGCGGGGGTCTCCGGCTTGCTGTCGGCCTCCGTGGCGCCGGGGTCAGTGGCCTCGGGGTCAGTGGCCTCGGGGTCAGTGGCCTCGGACTCGGGGGCCTCGGACTCGGGGGTCTCCGCGGCGGGAGTGGGGCTCTTGGGCTGCGCCTCGTCCAGGGCGGGCTCGAGGTAGATCAGCCGCGCCTCCGGGAACTGGGCGCGGATCTTGCCTTCGGCGGCGTCGATGCCGCGGGCCACCTCGGCGGCGGTGTCGTCGTGGTGAACGGCGATCTTGGCGGCGATCAGCATCTCTTCCGGGCCGACGTACTGCGTCCGGATGTGGATCACGCGGTCGACCTCTTCGACCGACTCGAGCGCCTCGACGATCTGCTCTTCCGCCTCCGGGCCGGCGCCCTCACCGATCAGCAGGCTCTTGGTCTCGATCGCCAGGATGATCGCGATGGTGGCCAGCAGGATGCCGATCGCGATGGTGCCGACGCCGTCCCAGACGAGGTCGCCGGTCACGACGGCCATGGTGACGCCGCCCAGGGCGAGGATCAGGCCGACGAGTGCGCCCAGGTCCTCCAGAAGGATCACCGGCAGCTCGGGCGCCTTGGCACGGCGGATGAACTGCCACCAGCCCTGCTCGCCGCGGACGGCGTTGGACTCCTGGATCGCCGTGCGGAACGAGAAGGACTCCATGATGATCGCGACGATCAGCACGCCGAACGCCCAGGCCGCGGACTCCATCTTCTCGTCCGGGTGGTCGAGCGCGTGGCTGATCTTGTGATAGCCCTCGTACAGCGAGAAGACCGCGCCGATGGTGAACAGCACGACGGCGACGACGAACGCGTAGAAGTACCGCTCCCGGCCGTACCCGAACGGGTGCTGCGGCGTGCGCGCCCGCTTGGCGCGCTTGCCGCCCAGAAGCAGCAGCCCCTGGTTGCCGGAGTCGGCGACCGAGTGGATGCCCTCGGCCAGCATCGACGACGAACCGGTGAAGGCGAACGCCACGAACTTGGCGGTCGCGATACCCAGGTTGGCGACCAATGCGGCGACGATCGCCTTGGTACCGCCCTCTGCACTCATCTACGCAATCCTCGCCTTGAGCTCTTGGATGGCCGTCACGGGCGTGGGGTCCACACCCAGGGCGATGGCCAAATAAACGGTCACATAGTCCCCAAGCGCGATCAGCGTAGCGATCCTTTGCAGCGGATGTTCACCCTCCGCGGTGATCTCGGTGACGGCGACCCCCCTGGCACGGGCGAGCTCGACCGACACCTCACGGCGTTTGGCCACCTGCGGATGCTCCTCAAGGTCCCGGAGAACCAGCAGGTGGAGGCCATGATCGGTGTCGTCGGTGCGATCACGGAAGAAGTCGTCCGGGTCCGCGGCCTTCTGAGCGAAGAACCCGTCGAACGCCACGACCTGGTTGTGGTCCGCCTCGGGCAGCTCTCCGTGAATGCCCGGATACTTGGCGTTCTCGTTGAGCTGGCAGCAGAAGCGGTAGGCGGCCGTACCCGCCAGCGGTGAGGTGCCCCACACCATCGGGACGTCGCCCGCGAGCTCCAGCGCGATGCGCTTGGCCGGGTTGACGAACGGCTCGCTCGCGGGCCGGCAGCGGTGCGCGACGTCCTCCAGGAGGGTCGCGGTGGACTCCACGACCTCGTCGGAGACCTCCACCAGCCCGAGCGCGCGGGCGGCGAGGATCAGCGGCACGGTCAGCGCCCAGACCGTCGCGCGCGGCTGGCCCACCGACCGGACCGGGACGAACAGCGCCCGGGTCTGCGCGGCCATCTCCGCGAGCGGCGAATCGGGGCCGCCCACGAAGAGCAGCCGGGCACCGCGCCGCGCGGCCTCGCCGGCGACGGCGAGCGTCTCCTCCGTTCCGCCGGAGCAGGACACCGCGATCACCAGGTCGGCGGCGCCCACCCAGCCGGGCAGCCGGTAGCCGCGCACGGTCACGATCGGGACCGGGCAGCCCAGCCCGCACACCGCGGCGAGCACGTCGCCGGAGATGCCCGAGCCGCCCATGCCGGTGACCACGATCGCGCGCGGGCGCCCGTCCTCGGCGAGGCGGTCGACGCCCGCCTCGACGGTCGCCCGGTGCGCCTCGCGGATCTGCGCCGCGGCGGACGCGACCTGGCGCAACATCCCGCCCGGGTCGGCCGCCTCGATGGCGGCCGGATCGTCCAGCGCGACCGTGTCGGTCACAGCGCCCCCCGCTCACCAACGGGACGGCGCCCTCCGGCGCCGCCTTCCCTCGTCGCAGGCTCCTCAGTCCAGACGACACCGCGCCCCTGCGGCTCGCTCACAGCGTCTCCCGCTCACCTACGGGGCGCCTTCCGGCGCCGCCTTCCCTCGTCGCAGGCTCCTCAGTCCAGACGACACCGCGCCCCTGCGGCTCGCTCACGGGGCGGGGGTGCGGGCCTCGTCGACGAGGAGCACCGGAATGTCGTCGCGCACCGGGTACGCGTAGCCGCACGAGCCCGTGCAGACGAGCTCGGCCGCCTGCTCCTCGGCTCGCAGCGAGCCGCCGCAGTTGGGGCACGCCAGGATCTCCAGCAGCCAGGAGTCGAGCTTCACGGTCACTTCCCCCTCACGATCGCCAGCACCTCGTCGCGGATGGCCGCCACGGTCTCGTCGTCGGCGGCTTCGGCGTTGAGGCGGAGCAGCGGCTCGGTGTTGGAGGGCCGCAGGTTGAACCACCAGTCGTCGGTGCCGACGGTCAGGCCGTCGAGTTCGTCGATGGTAACGCCGGGCCTGCCGGCGAAGGACTCCCGGACCTTCGCGGTGGCGGCGTCCTGGTCGGCCACCTCGCTGTTGATCTCACCGGACGCCGGGTAGCGGTCGTACTCGGTCAGCAGCGCCGACAGCGGCCCGTCCTGCTCGCCCAGCGCGGCCAGCACGTGCAGCGCGGCCAGCATGCCGGAGTCGGCGAACCAGAAGTCCTTGAAGTAGAAGTGCGCCGAGTGCTCGCCGCCGAACACCGCGCCGGTCTCGGCCATCGTCTGCTTGATGAACGAGTGGCCGACCCGGGTGCGGACCGGCTCGCCGCCGTGCTCCGTGACGATCTCGGGTACCGCCTTGGACGTGATCAGGTTGTGCACGATCCTGGAGCCGGGGTGCTTGGCCAGCTCGCGCACCGCCACCAGCGCGGTGATCGCGGACGGGGAGACGATCTCGCCGCGTTCGTCGACCACGAAGCAGCGGTCGGCGTCGCCGTCGAAGGCCAGGCCGACGTCGGCCCCGGTCTCGCGCACCTTGGCCTGGAGGTCGCGCAGGTTTTCGGGCTCGATCGGGTTGGCCTCGTGGTTGGGGAACGTGCCGTCCAGCTCGAAGTAGAGCGGCACCAGGTCGATCGGCAGGCCCTCGAAGACCGGCGGCACGGTGTGCCCGCCCATCCCGTTGCCCGCGTCGACGACGACCTTGAGCGGGCGGATGCCCGACAGGTCGACCAGCGTCTTGAGGTGGTCGGCGTAACCCTTGAGCAGGTCGCGCTGCGACACCGTGCCCGCCTTGCCGTCGTAGGGCGGCACGCCCGCCTCGACCAGGTCGCGGATCTCGGTGAGCCCGGTGTCGCGGCCGATCGGCTTGGCGCCCGCCCGGCACAGCTTGAGCCCGTTGTACTTGGCCGGGTTGTGGCTGGCGGTGAACATGGCGCCGGGCAGGTCGAGGCTGCCGCTGGCGTAGTAGAGCAGGTCGGTCGAGCCGAGCCCGGCCTCGATCACGTCCGCGCCCTGACCGGTCGCGCCGCGGGCGAACGCCTCGGCCAGCGGCACGGAGGATTCGCGCATGTCGTGCGCGGTCACCACGGCGGAGGCGCCGGTCACCCGCACGAAGGCGGCCCCGACCGCTTCGGCCGTCGCGGCGTCCAGCTCCTCCGGCACGATGCCACGGATGTCGTACGCCTTGAAGATCTTGGCGAGGTCGCCCACTCCTGCTCCCTGTCCGTCCAGCCTGCGAGTCGGCCTGCGAGTTCCGAGCCTACCGGTGAGCGGTCCCGCGACCCGCCACGCCCGGGCGAACGCGCGTTGTCACGGCCGACAACGGTCAGTGTCAGCGAGAGGAAGCCCGTCGGACGGGTCAGTCCTGGGGGGCGGGGGTGCCGGTGGAGTCGGAGCGCAGGACGCGCAGGTGGCCGCGGCGGCCCACCTCGGTGCCCTGGCCGACGGGCTCCTGGCGGCCTCCGGCGGCGGGCTTGGCCGCCTCCCGGACGGCGTCCGCGAGCGCCTCGAGGTCGTCGTCGCTGGGCTCGGTCTCCGCGCCGACGGGCAGGCGGACGAGCTCCCACCCCATGGGGGCGGTGAGCCGCTCGGAGTGCTCCGCGCACAGGTCATAACAATGCGGCTCTGCGTACGTGGCGAGCGGCCCCAGTACCGCGGTGGAGTCGCGGTAGACGTACGTGAGCGTGAAGACTGCCGACGCCTTGCAGGCGGTGCGGGAGCAGATGCGGACGGGGCTCACGATGGCCGACCGTACCTGGCCGCCGCCGCGTCCGCCACCACCCGCGTGCACGTGTCGCCGTTACCGGCCCATTTCCGGCGTAACAACTACATTCCGTGCCCTGTCCGGCGCCCTGCGGTGCCGAGCCGGCGGGCGATGGCGGGGTCGGCCGCGACCGTGACCACGAGCGGATCACCGTCGCATCCGGTGAACGCAAGGTCAGAGCCCAGCCGCCACCACCGAGCATGGAGCCCGGCACTGAGAGCCACCGACGTCGCCACGACGGAACGGTCATGACCGCCGGAAGTTATGCGAGATCACTGTGGCCACAGGCTCCACACGAATCCACAGAGATCAACATGAACGCATTGTGACGACCGCAGCTCGATCTCTGAACTGCACATATCTCGCGTAGTTCGCAATTCGCCCAAACGTGGACAATGGCAAGTGTGAACAGTGCGTGACACCGCACCGCGCACCGTGCGTCCTCAGCTCACCCCTCGCCCGGGAGCGCGCCTGGTGTGCCGCGAGAGGTAGGCTCTGTCACGTGCGATCCCGTGTGGCAGGCGCACGGCGTCGCGACCGCCGCGGTCGTGGCCTCCGTGGCCCTCTGACGCCCCCGCAGGCGCCGGTCTCGCGCACCCGCGCGGAGCGTTTCGACGACATCGTCCGCGACCAGGTCAGCCGGCTCGAGGGCCGCTGGGGCCGTGAGCTCGCCCAGGTCGAGTTCGCCGTGGAAGAGGTGCCCGACCTCGAGCCCTGGTTCGACGGCGTGATTCCCCTCGGCCAGACCGTCCCCGGCACTACCGGCCGCCCCGTGCGCATCGTCGTCTTCCGCCGCCCCGTGGAGGCCCGCACCTCCGGCGACGACCAGCTCAGCCGCCTGGTCCGCGACCTCCTCGTCGAAGAGATCGCCGACCTCCTGGGCGTGACCCCGGAATCCGTGGACCCCAGCTACGACACCCCCGAGGACTAGCCGCGCGGGCAAGGGGCCCTGAGCCGGCGGGCCTCGCAGTGGCAGCCCGGCATCGCCTGCATCACCGCCAGGCAGATCAGCTCTGAATGCGACAGCGGGGCGGCCTGCCAGGCAGCCGGGCGATCCCGGCGGCATCGTCGTCGATCTTGACGTACAGTGCGATCACGAGGGTGTCCAGGTCTGTCTTCACAAACTGATCTTGGACACCTTCTTTGGGTTTCGGGTGGGCTCCACCCTGCTGTGTTGCGGCGATGCGGATGTCGTTTCGAGTCGGATATGTCCGCGAGATCGTGCGGTCGCGCCCCAGTCCATGAGGGTTTCTCATCCGCGGCGCGAGGATCGAGGATGATGAGGGCCCATCGGGCTCGGCTGGGAGCCGCAACCACCCGCGCCCTCAGGGAGGCACCACGCACGGTCACGACTGAATCTAGGAGACGATCGTGAACGATGATTCGAAGAACAACGACACCTCTGCGCTGCCGCCGGTCGTCGACCGGGACACCTGGCAGGCCGACGTAGAGGCGCTGCGGGTTCGGGAGAAGGCCCATACCCGCGAAGGGGACGCGATCGCGGCGGCCCGCCGGCGCCTGCCCATGGTGGAGGTGGATGCCAGCCTTGAGCTGATCGGACTGAGCGGGCCGGTGACCCTGCTGGACGCGTTCGAAGGACGTCGGCAGCTCATCGCCTACTACTTCATGTGGTGGCCCGGCCGGCCCGCGCCCGAGCAGTGCGAGGGCTGCACGTTGTTCCTCAGCCAGGCCAGCGAGCTGTCCTACCTGCACTCCCGTGACATCACCTACGCAGTCTTCAGCCAGGGCCGCAACACCGCGTTCGGCCCGAGCGATGCCCAGGTGTCCTACGACGAAAGCGTCCGCTATCGCGACTTCATGGGCTGGGACATGCCGTGGTACTCGGCACAGCCCTCCCTTGACGCGCTCCTCGTCGGTCGCGAGCCCGGCCTGATGCACCTCGTGTGCTACGTGCGGGAGGGCGACCGCGTCTTCGAGACCTACTGGACGACGCGCCGCGGCGTCGAGGCGATGGACTACAGCTACGCGCTCATGGACCTCACCGTGTACGGGCGCCAGGAGCCGTGGGAGGACTCGCCCTCCGGCTGGCCGCAACCGCAGGTTGACAGGGAGTCGGCACACATGCGGACCAACGGACGCCCCACCGCCCAGTGGCCGCGAATTCACGCCGGACACTCCGACGACCTCGGAACCGCGGAGACAGGAACAGCGCCCATGCCTCACAACTGTCACTAGGGCGTGTCTCGAAGTAGGGCAGTCGTCTTCGAGACACGCCCTAATCCTGCACAAGAGAGCCTGGCCAAGCTGGCCGATTTCCTGATCGCCGAGGGGGTGGTCGGCGACATCAGCCACGAGAGCCTGCGCATCCTGCTCCGCGAGGAGGGCGTTTCACTTCAACGCATAAAGACCTGGAAGACCTCCCGCGACCCCGACCGCGAGCCCCGGCTCCGAAGGCGGGCGGCCTATACCCGCCCGCAGGGCGTCAGGCACCTATTCGCCTTCGCCGCCTACGACCCGAAGAAGATCCCGTTCCAGCGTTCTCAGGGAATGAGCGTGGTCTGGGAGTCGCCCACCGGCGGCAGGCTGACCGTGGTGAGCGCCGGGCCGATCGGCATGATCGTGAAGAGCACGCCGCCGCCCTTGCCGGTGGAGAGCGTGCGGGCGGCGTGCACCGGCCCCGACCCGGGCCGCGGCACCACCATCAGGCCGTAGCCGGGGGCGCCCGGCCGCGGTGCGGCGAGCTGGACCTCGACGGTGCGGCCCGCCGGGACCTGAACGTCCCTGGGCGTGCCGGCCCCCTGCGCGTCCACGGTCGTGACCCGTACCGTGGCGGCCGCCGCCGGGGCGGTCAGCTGCAGGTAGGACGCGAACCGGTTGTCGGCCGCCATGCCGCCGCCCGCTCCGAGCGGCTCCGTGGCGGTGCCGAACGCGACGTCGGCGCCGCGCTGGGCGTTGAGCCCCGCGACGATGGGACGGTCGGACACCAGGCGCACCGCGGCGGGCTTGCCCGACAACGCCCGGTCGAGGTCGAACGGGGTCACCGTCTCCGCGGGGGCGTCGATCACGTCCTGCCCCTGAGGCGCGAAGGCCCCGCTGGACGTCATCGCCTGGATCCGGATGCGGGCGTCCTGCTCGCCGGGAACGCCGATCAGCAGCTGGCGGCGGCCGCCGCCGCCCGGGATGCCGGGCACGACCAGCGAGGTCGCCGGCGCGGGCGACAGGGGCATCCACTCGATGCCCTCCTTGCCGCCGATCCGGACCCGGACCGACGCCGCCACGCGGCCGGTGCCCGCGCGCACGCGCAGCGCCATGTCGCGCGCCGTCTTGACGATCTCGCCGAGACCCTCGGGCGACCCGCCGATGCGGACGATCTCGGTGCTGTACGGGTCGACGGGGATGCCGTGGCCGTCGACGGTGTCGAGCGGCCCCTCCCCGGACAGCGCCGTGATGTCGACGGACGCCGGTTGCGCGTCGATGTTGGTGAGGTAGAGCTCGATGCTCTCCGCGGCGGCGGGCCCCGGCCCGAGGAACCACAGGTCGGTGCCGGGACGCGCGCACCTCGTGCCGGCCAGGCCACGGTCGCGGCCCTTGTCCCAGTGAACGGTGCGCTCGGCCTCGAGCCCGGCCGCGAGCGTCCCGTTCGCCCGGATCGTGAACGAGGCGCTCTTGCTGCGGCGCACGTCCTTGAGCCAGGACGTGCCCGGGCCGGCCGCGGACCCGACCGGCTTCCCGTCCGTGGTCTGCACGACGTCCAGACGGCCGCTACCGCCCGCGCCGCCCTTCGGCTGGGTGAGGAGGCTCAGACGGCCGTCCTCGCCGCCCCACGGGCACACCAGCGACGCCGCCGTCACCGCCGCCTCGACGTTGCCGGCCGCCGCCCTCGTCCGGTCAGCGGGCCGAGCCAGCGTCGCCGCCCCGTACAACGCCAGCAACGCCACCAGGACCAGCCCGGCAGTGGCATGGCGGAACCCGAGCAGCCGCAGGATCTTGTCCATCGTCAGGAACGCTCCTCAGCCGAAGACCCCGCCCCAGCCGCGGCCCCAGAGGACTCGCTTGCGGACTCCGGGCCGCCCTCCCGTTCGGCCGATCGCTCCGCGTCACCCTCGTCGCCGCGGTCCGCCCGACGCGCGACGCGGCGCTTCAAGCCGCGCAAGGCTCCGCGCACGGCCCCAAGCCCGGACCCTGATTCAGCCCGGCGCCCGCCGTCATCCTCAGCCGCGTGCTCACCACTGCCAGCAGCATCGCGTTCACTTCCCCGCCCAACCACATACCCGCCACTCCCGACACCGCCCTCGCCGCCAGCCCCGCTCCCATATCCGGTCACGTACCCGCCACTGCTGTCGGAACGACCCTCAGCACCGCGCCCACTTCCATAACCCGCCGCATGCTCACCACTCCCGGCACCGCCCTCGGCGGCAGCCCCGCTCCCATATCCGGCCGCGTACTCGCCGCCTCCGTCAGGACGCCGCTCGGCAGTGCGCCCACTGCCGCGTCCCGCTACGTGCTCGCCACTGCCAGCATCACGCTCGGCGGCAGCCCCGCTCCCGTATTCGGCCGTGTACTCGCCACTTTCGTCGGGACGGCGCTCGGCAGTGTGTCCGCTGCCGTGTCCGGCCACGTGCTCGCCGCTGCCGGTTCCACGCTCGGCGGTGGACCCACTCCCAGGCCGGGCCTCGTGCTCGCCGCTGTGGTCAGCGCGACGCTCGCCTCGACGCACGGCACCCGGCTCGGCTCCGCCGTCGGTTCTGGGCTCGCCGCTGCGTTCATCGGTGGGGTCGGCTCCACGTTCACCACCGGGCCCGGCCCCACGATCTGTCCTGCGTCCGGCTCCGCGGTCGGTACTGCGGGGGGCTCTGTGCTCGCCACTGCGGCGGGTACCACGGTCGGTCCCACGTCGGAAACCGAGTCCGAAACCGCGCCCGCCATCGCGTTCGGCAGGGTCGGCTCCGGGCTCGGGGATCTGCTCTGCTTCGTGCTCTGCGCTGCGCCACGCACCGCGCCCGACTCCGCGGGAGGCCCCTGCTTCGGAATCCTGCTCTGCATCCCGTTCGGCATCGCGTCCCTTACGACGCCTCGCACCGCGTCCGGCTCCGGACTCGGAGGACTGCTCAGCATCCCGACCGGCGCCACGCCCCGCCCCGCGGCGCCCACGGCGTCCGCGTCCCGACTCGGACTCCGCCTCACGGCCGGACTCAGGCTCGGACCCGGGTCCTGCTCCGAACTCGGGGACCTGCTCAGCGTCCCGGTCAGCATCCCGGTCAGCGCCGCGCCGCCCACGGCGTCCAGGGCCACGTCCCGACTCAGGCTCCGTTCCACGGCTGGCGCCGGGCACGGACCCACTTCCGGCTCTGGGTTCGGGGACCTGCTCAGCGTCCCGGTCGGCAGTGCGCTCCGCATCGCGCCGTGCACGGCGTCCGATGCCACGCCCGAATCCGCGTCCGGCCTCAAGCTCCGCTTCGCGGCTGGGTTCGGGCGCGGAACCACGTCCTGCTTCAGATGCGGGCTCGGATTCGTGCCCGGCCCAAGGCCCAGATTCACGTCCGGTACCGGGCTCCGTGCCACTTCCGGCCTCGCGCGGGCGTTCAAGCTCGGATTCACGTCCGGTACCGGGCTCCCTGCCGCTTCCGGCCGGCTCTGCTTCGCGGCCGGTCTCGCTTCGTGTTCCTCGCCCTAGGCCGAGTCCGGTTTCCAAGGCGGGGGTGGGGTCGGGGGGCGGGGCTTGGGTGGGGTCGGGGGGTTCGGGGTGGGTGGGGCGGTGGCGGAGGGCTTCGGGGCGGCGGGCCAGGGAGCCGGCGGTCACTCTGGCCCGGCGGCCTCTGCCACGGCGGGCGTGGCCGCTCTGGGAGGGCTGGCCCTCGAGCTGGACGCCGGGCAGGGCCAGAGCGACGACCAGGAGGAACGCGGCGGCCTGGAGGCCGACCCACAGTTGGCGCGTGAGCATGCCGCGGGAGAGTTCGAACTGCCCTCCGGCGGCCGGAAGTTCGTAGCCCTGGGCCCAGCCGTCGACGGTCTTGCCCGGTACCTCGGCGCCGTTGAACGCGGCGCGCCAGCCTCCGTCGGCGGGTTCGGCCACCAGGAGGGTGCGCGGCCGGGTGCCGGCCGGGACGGTAATGGTCGTGCCCACGGCCCCGCTGGGGAGCGGGGTCGCGGTGCCGCCGTCCAGGAGAATGATCCGGCCGGCTGCGGCCGGGAGGCGCCAGGTGCCGAAGTCGCGGGTACGGCTGAGGCGGGTGAGCTCGGGGTTGGCGTCCAGGACGCCGGTCAGGGCGTCGCGGCCGGGGCGGGGCACCAGGACGTACTGGACGCCCATGCGGGTGAGCGCCTGGCTGTCGCCGACGCGGCCGCCGGCCAGGCCCGCGACGAAGCCGTCGAGCCGGCGCCGCGCGCCGTCGTTCACCGGCGTCTCGGACTCGCCGAGCATGGGCCGCTGTCCCCGCACCAGCGTGTAGGTGACGCGGCCGGACGCCTCGCGGCGCATGACCAGCGTGCGCGGGCCCGTCGGCGCGGTGACGAACGCGGGGATGACGTCGGGGTCGACCTTGCCGAGCGGGTCGCCGGCGCCCCGCGCCACCCAGGCGCCCGCCGCGACGAGGGGGACGCTGAGGGCGGCGAGGACGACGAGCGCGCCGCCCGCCTGGTAGGTGAGGTGCTTGCCGGCGAGGAGTTCGACGCCGCGCTGCACCACCGCGGTGGCCGCCAGCAGCACGCCGGCGGCGGCGAACACCAGTGCCACGCCCGGCCAGGCGGGCGCCTCGTCGGCGCCCTTGGCCACGGTGGCCATGCTGACCAGGATCGCGGTCATGCCGCCGAAGATCGCCAGCATCCAGCCCGCCAGCACCGCCGTCCGGCGGCCGCGGAGCACGAGGGCGGTCAGCGCGATCACCAGCAGCGCGTACATCGTCCAGCGGGCCGGGGTGCCCGGGCCGCCGGGGTTGAGCGAGATCAGGTCCTGGGCGGTGGCGAGCGGGGTCGCGGCGACGTGCGGGCCCGCCTCCAGCAGGAACCGCGACGGGTGCAGGAGCATCCCGACCGTCCACGGCAGGAGCAGCAGCGGCGGCGTGGCGAGCGCGATCACCAGGTTGCGCCGGCCGCGGCCCCGGCCGGACCGGCCCTCGAAGAGCACCCAGGTCAGCGCGCCGCCGATGAGCGCCAGCGGCCACACCAGCGGGACGAACGCCATCGCGACGGTCAGCAGCAGCGCGACCATCCACGCGGCCCGGGCCGACCTCTTGTGCCGCAGCACCGGGTCGGCGGACACGCCGCCGCGGGGCAGCCCGTACATCCGTGCCACCTGTACGGCGATCAGCGGCAGCAGAACGATCACGACGGCGGTGCCGAGGCGCCCGCCCGCGATCGCGCCGGTGGCGGCGGGCAACAGCGCGTAGACGGCGGCGAACCACGCGCGCACGTACGGCACCGGGATGCGCGGCCCCGCGCGGCGCGAACGGCGGCCGGGCCGGGCCTCGTCCGGGATGACCAGGCGCGCGGCGAGGTAGGCGGTGAGCCCGGCCATCGGCACGCTGCCGAGCAGCAGCAACGACACGGCCAACCACGGCTTGCCGAACGTGAGGGTCGACAGCAGGGCGAGCACCGCGACGTACGGGGGGCTGCCCGCGTCCGAGCCGAGGCCGACCGGGTGCCAGCCGGAGACGTACTGGCTCCAGAGCGTCCCGGCGCCGTCCCACGCGGGGACCAGCGCGCCGCCGCCCAGTGTCCCGCCGGCGGTGAGCAGCGACCGTTCGGCGGCCACCGTGATGAACGTGAGGACCAGGACCAGCACCAGGCCCGGGTGGGCGAGCAGGCGCCGGACGACGCTCGGCTTGTCGGGGACGGGCGCGTCCTCGTCGTCGTGCCGCCGGCCGGCCGCGTTGCGGGCCGCGACGTACGCGCCGAGCATCTCGAACGCGTACCGCGCCGCCACCCAGCGCGCCCGGTACCGCTTGACGCTGTGGTAGACGTGCCGCCGCCCTTCGGAGCGGGCGGCGCGCATGCGCAGCAGGCGGCGCGGGCTCTTGAGCACGTCGCCGAGGGCGCCCAGCTCGTCCTTGGCGGCCTGCTGCTGCTTGACCAGCATCAGGAACAGCACGCGGACGAACGTCGACCAGACGTTGCGCACCAGCGCCCGCGCGGCGGGCAGCCACGGCAGGTTGGCGAGCATCGTGAAGAGCACGTTGCGGCGGTCGCGCCGCCGCACCGGCTCGGCGGCGAGGGCGCCGTCGCGCACCCCGCGCCGCGAGGCCTCGGCGTGGAAGAGCACCGCGTCGCTGACCGCGACCACGCGGTGGCCCGCGGCGAGCGCCCGCCAGCAGAAGTCGAGGTCGTCGCGGAACAGCCCGAACCCGGTGTCGAAGCCGCCGAGCCGCTCCCACACGTCCCTGCGCACCAGCATCCCGGCGCTGCTCACCGCCAGCACGTCCTTGATGCCGTCGTGCTGGCCCTGGTCGAACTCGCTCCGGTCGAGGCCGGTCTCGCGGCGGCCGGCGCCGTCGATGGTGACGCCCAGTTCGAGGAGCACCCGGCGGTCGTTCCAGTCGCGCAGCTTGGCGCCCAGCACGGTCGCGTTGGGATCGGAGTCGGCCACCCGCAGCAGCAGCGCCAGGGCGTCGTGCGCGGGGGCGGAGTCGTCGTGCAGCAGCCAGACCCACTCGGTGCGCGGCTCGCCCGGGGAGTCGTCGGGAACGGGGATCGACGCTGCGGGGTGGCCGAGCGCGTCCGCGAGCGCCTGGCCGTACCCGGTCGTCCGGGGCAACGTCAGCACGTTGCCGGCGCCGACGACCTCGGCCAGCACGGCCGGGCCGCGGTCGCGGCTTCCGGTGTCCACCGCGACGAGGCGCTGGACCGGCCGGGTCTGCGTGAGCAGCGACTTGAGCGTCTCCGGGAGCCAGCGCGCGCCGTCATGGGCGACGAGGACCGCGGTGACGACATGGCGGTCCGTTTGACGAGAATGTGGGGTCGACAAGGGGCGCTCGTTGGGGGTCGACGATCGGCAGCCGTGCCGGCCAGTGGCCGACACGGCTGACAACTGTACGCGTGCCCCGGGAGACCCGCCCTGGGATCCCCCTAGATCGGGGGCGCGCTCGCGCGCGTCGTCACCCTGGGACGGGGAGCCACACCGATGGTGGATCGTCCCTGGCGACGTCTCCTCAGACGGCCTGGCGCTTCAGCTTGCGACGTTCGCGTTCCGACAGTCCCCCCCAAATACCGAAACGTTCATCGTGCTGAAGCGCGTACTCCAAGCACTCCGCCCGCACCTCGCATGCCCGGCACACCTTCTTGGCCTCGCGAGTCGAGCCGCCCTTCTCCGGAAAAAATGCCTCCGGGTCCGTCTGCGCGCACAGCGCGCGCTCCTGCCAGCCCAACTCTTCACCGTCTGTGCCGTGCGCCAGCGGGATCACTACCTCGCTCACAGCGCACCTCCTAGCCCGTGGAGCCCCTGGTCAATGCCTTCCCTCGAGCTCCATCCCCCGAGAAGGCATAGAACTACACCCACGAAATTACACGCGTGTAGCGCCCGCCCCGTCAAGCGGAACAAGTTTCCGGGGTGACATAGGTGGCTTTATGGGTATCGGATCGGCCGATATTGACGAGTGATCAGCTGGTCCTGTCAGTTGTTCACTGAGCCGTTCACTGCGGCGGGCGGTTGTCGCGGTACCAGTCGCCCTCTTCGGGGCGCTGCTCGCCCTGCTGAGGCTGCTGACCGTAACCCTGCTGGCCGTAACCGCCCGGCTGACCGGAATCGTCGGACGAACCACCATAGGCGCGGGTCCATTCACCGGCGCCCTCTTCCTCGGCGGGCTGCTGCTGGTAGCCGGCCTGGCCGCCGTACTGCTGCTGGCCCTGCTGACCCTGCTGGTCGTAGCCGGCCTGCTGCCCGTACTGCTGGCCGCCCTGGTCGTACCCCTGCTGCCCGTACGACTGCTGGCCGTACTGCTGCTGGCCCTGCTGCTGGCCCTGCTGGTCGTAAGCGGCCTGCTGGCCGTACTGCTGGCCGCCCTGGTCGTACTGCTGGCCGCCCTGCTCGTAGCCCGGCTGGCCGTACTGCTGCTGGCCCTGCTGCTGGCCCTGCTGGTCGTAGCCGGCCTGCTGGCCGTACTGCTGCTGACCCTGCTGGCCCGCCTGGCCCTGCTGGTAGCCGTAGTCGGGGTAACCGCCGGGCACCTGGCCGCCGGGGGCCGGGGCCTTCGGGCGGGCCGGCTGCATGCTCTGGAACACCGTGAAGATGAACCAGCCGCCGATGCCGATCACGCCGAGCTTGGCGATGCCGACCAGGAACGCCGCGAACTTGGTGGACGCGCTGACGGTGAGGCCCGCCGCGTCGTCACCGCCGGCCAGCATGCCCGCCAGCCAGGCGATCACGGTGAAGAGCGCGATGCCGCCGAGCACGGCCAGCGCGCCCATGACGATCGTCCGCGCCTGCGGCGTGGGCGGGTCCTGCCATGTGACCAGGAACACCGCGATCACCAGGAGACCGACCACCGCGACGCTCGTGAACGTGCCGTTGGCGATCTCCGACAGCGCGCTGTACTTGAAACCGCCGCCGGACAGAAGGTCGATGATGCCGGCGAGCAGTTGCAACCCGGCGGAGGCGAGCAATACCCAGGCGGCCGGTTCACGCAGGCGCTGGACGGCTTCCTTGTTCACGACCATCTCTCCAGACAGAGGGAATCGGTTTCCAACCCAAAGCTTTGCACATCGGGCTGCCCCGCGTCCCCAAGGCAATGATCGTGTACACCCGTGTTTACCCGTTCGGCCGCTCTCCGCACGGCTCCGCCGGGCCTCAGCCCGCCCAGGTGGGCGGCGTTCCGGCGGCAACGGCCGGACCGCCGTCAGACAGGCCCACCCGGGCGCCATAGGCTGGCCCGCATGAGGATCGTGGCGCTGGCGGGCGGCATCGGCGGAGCCCGCTTCCTGCGTGGACTGAAGACCGCCGCCCCCGAGGCGGAGATCACAGTGATCGGCAACACCGGCGACGACATCTCGCTGTTCGGGCTGCGGGTCTGCCCCGACCTGGACACCGTGATGTACACGCTGGGCGGCGGCATCAACGAGGCGCAGGGCTGGGGCCGCACCGACGAGAGTTTCACCGTCAAGGAGGAGCTGCTCGAGTACGGGGTGGGGCCGAGCTGGTTCGGCCTCGGCGACCGCGACTTCGCCACCCACATCGTGCGCACCCAGATGCTCGCGGCCGGCTACCCGCTGTCGGCCGTCACCGAGGCCCTGTGCGACCGCTGGCGGCCGGGCGTACGCCTGATCCCGATGACCGACGACCAGGTCGAGACGCACGTCGTGGTGAACGAGCCCGACAAGGGCCGCCGGGCGATCCACTTCCAGGAGTGGTGGGTGCGGCTGCGCGCCTCCCTGCCGGCCGAGTCGATCGCGCTGGTCGGCGCCGAGGACGCCAAGCCCGCGCCCGGCGTGCTCGACGCGATCGAGGCGGCCGACGTGGTGCTGTTCCCGCCGTCCAACCCGGTGGTGAGCATCGGCACGATCCTGTCGGTGCCGGGCGTCCGGGCGGCGGTCGCGGCCAAGACCGTGGCCGGCGTCTCGCCGATCATCGGGGACGCGCCCGTGCGCGGCATGGCCGACGCCTGCCTGACCGCGATCGGCGTCGAGACCTCCGCGCGGGCCGTGGCCGAGCTCTACGGGCCCGACCTGGTGAACGGCTGGCTGGTCGCCGAGGCCGACGCCGGCGTCCGGGTGGACGGCATGGAGGTACGGGCCCGGCCGCTGCTGATGAGCGACCCTGAGGCCACCGCCGACCTCGCCCGCGCCACCCTCGACCTGGCCCTGGAGCTGGCATGAACCTCCAGGTCTTCGGGCTCCCCGGGCTGCCGGAGGTGCGGGAGGGCGACGACGTCGCCGCCCTGGTCCCGGCCGACATGCTGGAGGACGGCGACATCCTCGTCGTCACGTCCAAGATCGTCAGCAAGGCCGAGGGGCGGGTGCTCGTCGCCGCCGACCGCGAGAAGGCGATCGACGCCGAGACCGTCCGGGTGGTCGCCCGGCGGCGGCACGCGAACGGCGAGACGCGGATCGTCGAGACGCGGCAGGGCCTGGTCATGGCCGCCGCCGGCGTCGACGCGTCCAACACCGAGCCCGGCACCGTCCTGCTGCTGCCCGCAGACCCCGACGAGTCGGCCCGCCGGCTCCGCGCCGACCTCCACGCGCGCACCGGCGTACGCACGGCGGTCATCGTGTCCGACACGTTCGGGCGGCCCTGGCGGATCGGCCTGACCGACGCGGCCATCGGCGTCGCCGGCCTCGCCCCGCTGGACGACCTGCGGGGCCGCGAGGACACCTACGGCAACCGGCTGGACGCGACCGTCACCGCGATCGCCGACGAGATCGCCGCGGCGGCCGAACTGGTCAAGGGCAAGCTGGACGGCGTGCCGATCGCCGTGGTGCGCGGCCTGTCCGGCCTGGTCACCGACGACGACGGGCCGGGCGCACGGGCGCTGGTACGGCCGTCGGCCGACGACATGTTCCGGTACGGCTCGTCCGACGTCCTGCACGCGCGCCGGACGATCCGCGAATTCACCGGCGAGCCCGTCGATCCCGCCGCGGTCCGGCGCGCCGTTGCCGCCGCCATCACCGCGCCCGCGCCGCACCACACCACGCCGTGGCGCTTCGTCCTCCTGGAATCCGCCGACGCCCGCACCGAACTGCTCGACGCGATGCGCGACGCCTGGGAGGCCGACCTGCGGCGGGACGGCTTCACCCCGGAGTCGATCGCCAAGCGGCTGCGGCGCGGCGACGTGCTCCGGCGCGCCCCGTACCTGATCGTCCCGTGCCTGGTCATGGACGGCTCGCACGACTACCCGGACGAACGCCGCGCCCGCGCCGAACGCGAGATGTTCGTCGTCGCGACCGGCGCTGGCGTGCAGAACCTCCTGGTCGGCCTGGCGGTCGAAGGGCTCGGCTCCTGCTGGGTGTCCAGCACGATGTTCTGCCGCGACGTCGTCCGCGACGTCCTCGACCTCCCCGACGAGTGGGACCCCATGGGCGCCGTAGGCGTAGGCCACCCCGCCGCCCCGCCAAGAGACCGCCCACCCCGCACCCCCGACGCCTACATCCAGGTCCGCTAGCCCCAGTCCGCCCCACAGCCCGTCCACCCGCCCGCACCGGCACCACACAGCCGCGCAGGCGTCCCCGCGCCCGCCCACACGCCCACACGCCCACACAGAGGCAAGAGCGTCCACGCCTATCTCGCAACCGTCCAGACCAGCACCCAAGACGTCCACGCGCCCCACAGCACCCCCAGAGGCGCAGGCACTCCACGCGCATCCCGCAAACGTCCGCGCGCCCACAACGCCCCAGGCCAACACGCAACGTCGCCTGCCCTACAAGCACACAGGGCCGACTCGCAAACGCTTGCGCGGCCCACAACCATCCGCACCAACGCGCAGATGTTCACGCGCATCCCGCAGACGTCCAGACAGCCGCGCACACGACCACGCACATCCACGAGCCTCCCCGGGCTCCCACGGGCCTCCAGACGGCGCGCAGACGTCCGCACGCCCCACCAGCGCCCCTACAGGCGCGCCGAGACGTCCATGCACCCGCAGGCGTTCACACAGCGAACAAGACGTCCACGCTCCCCCGCGAGCACCCACACGAGCCAGCGCACCCCCGTACGCATCCCACAGCCCTACAACCGACACGCAATTCCCGTGCGCCTCTAAGCCCCCAAAGTCGTCCACACACCCCACAGCCATCACGCAAAAGACATCCGTGCATCCCGCAAGCATCCAGACCAAAACACAGACGTCCGCGCACATCCTCGCGGTCCGCACACCCCCTCGCAGTCCGCGTACTCCCTCGCAAACGTCCGCACACCGGCCTATCCGGCCTCCGCACACCTGAGGTGCCCCGAACCTTCCGGGCAGGTCCCCAACTAGGGTTGGGGAGAACCGGAAAGGAAGGTCGTTGGCGCGACAAAGGCGGCACTTCACCCAGGAGCACAAGGACGAGATTGTCC
>NZ_JBEYUA010000002.1:491419-668181 GCF_040643285.1 Spirillospora sp. NPDC047279 | reverse complement strand
GCCGGCGCCACAGCTGAATGCTGGAGTCATAAAGCCCTTCGCGGCGCAGCAACGCGCCCTTCTCGCCGTGCTCGGCGGCGTCGTACTCCTCCACCGTCCGCAGCTTGTAGTCCGCGGTGAAGTGCCGCCGCTTGGGCCGGTCGGCCCGCGGCCCGTCACCCGAAGGGAGGTCGTGGCTGGTCATCGTCACTCTGCTCGGTACCCGTTCTCGCCCTACTCATGTCAGTTAGGGAACTTCATCCCCTTCTGTCTCACTTGAGCTTGGCACAGAGGGGGGCGGCGAAGGATGTCAGCCCTGCGTTGGTCGGTATCGCCTTGATGCATGTGGGGGAGGCGCATGCGATGCATGGGGAGGCCCCCAGCTGTGAGAAGGCGCTTGGGGCGGCGCTGGCTCAGTTCGACAGGAGCAGCGACGCCGACCCAGCCGCGGAGTTCTTCACGCCTGACGATCATGGGCGCCTGGCTGGTTCCAGCTATCTGTTTCTCGGACGGCCGGAACGGGCTGTCGGCACCCTTGCGCCGCTGCGGCGCGATGGCAAGAAGGCCAGCGCTATCGTCCTGGGCAATCTCAGCATCGCCCACATCCGGACGCGCCAGCTCGACGCCGCGTTGAGCTGTCTGCACGAAGCCATCAACGTCGTTGAGGCAACACGGGGCGGCGGAGGGATGAACCTGGTGTTCACCGCCGGGCGTGAGTTGGCTCGGTGGCGCGACGAGCCGGCGGTCAGACAGGTCAATGACCGGCTGCTGGCCTTGATGACGGCGGCCTGACCGCGTACGAATCAAGGATGAGCAGCGACCAGGCCAAGCATGAGGTACGGGACCGTGTCTGGGACCTGTTGGAGAGGGAGAAAGCTGTTCGTGAGCCCGGCGTCCATGGACACATCCCTGATTTTGTTGGGTCCGAGCGCGCGGCCGAGCTGTTGGCGTCACTGTCTGGTTGGCGGTCCGCTCACGTAGTCAAGGCCAACCCCGACCGGGCTCAGTTGCCGGTCCGTGCCCGTGCGCTGCGAGAGGGCAAACTCGTGTACATGGCCGTGCCGCGGCTTGCCGACGAACGGCCGTTCTACGAGTTGAATCCCGATCGGCTGCCCGTGGAGGTTGCCATCAGCAAGGCGGCTGAGGCCCAGGCGCCGAAGGTCACACCGAACCAGATGCGTCCGGTCGATCTGGTGCTGTGCGGGTCGGTCGCGGTCAACCGTCGAGGCGCTCGACTCGGCAAGGGCGCCGGATACTCCGACATCGAGTTCGCCCTGGCACAGGAAGCCGGGCTCATCGATGCGAGCACCATCATCGCCACCACCGTCCACCCCCTCCAGGTCCTGGACGAGCCCTTGCCCGAGGAAGAGCACGACTTCCGTGTCGACCTCATCGTCACACCGACTGAGGTCATCCGATGCGCGCCATCACGTCGGCCCTCTGCTTTGAGGTTGGAGCGCTTCGCCGCTGAAAAGATCGCTGCTATTCCCGTTCTGACCAAGCGTGCTCCAAACTAATCGTCAGGCCGTGATACGTCGCGTGATTTAACCTCATCAAAAATACGCGGGCGACATTGTATGGCAGTGATGTCAACCTGCTGATATCCGCCGCTTAGTTTCGAGGGCTGCAAGATAGGCTTGGGTAGCCGCCATTGTGGACTTATGGAAGTCAACAATGCACACTGGTTGGAGGACCGGGCGCGGTCCCAGAGATCCAGTGGGAGGTGCTGTCACGGGCGACGAGGGCGACAGGGCGATCAAGCTGGAGCGCCGCTCCCGCACAGGCCAGGGCCATCGACGAGAACGAACGATGAGGTTCCGTGTCAGCGACGATGAGTACGAAGAGATCCGTGAAGCGGCTACCAGAAAAGGCATGGCGTACAGTGCGTTTATCGTGAACGCTGTCCGGCTTGCCGCTCCTGGTGAGCCTATTGGAGCACTGCCGGAGCTCTGCGAGGAATTGCGGGCAGCTGCGAGGCAAGTGAATCGAATCGGGGTAAATCTCAACCAACTCGCACGGGTGGCGAACTCCGAGGGGAACGTACCCGAAGAGCTGACGGCAGCTCTTCGCTACCTGACGAGGGTTTTGCAGCGGCTGGAGTCTTCGGCGGTCGAAGCGGGGCGTCGTCTACGGTGATCGGAAAGGTGACCCGCGGCCAGGACGTGAGGCCATTGCTCCAATACCTGTACGGCCCTGGCCGCAGGAGTGAGCACGTCGATCCGCACCTGGTCGCGGGTTTCCGCATACCGATGGCCCTGGAGCCTGGATGGACGCCTGATGGCAAGGCGGACGTCCGGCACCTGGCCGATGTCTTGAGCTCGCCGCTGGACACGTTGCGGCATACACGCCTGAACGATCCTGTGTGGCAGTGCTCGATCCGCGCCGCACCTGGTGACCGCACGCTGTCGGACGCCGAGTGGGCAGACATCGCCGAAGCAGTGGTCCACGAGACCGGCTTCGTTCCGCGCGGCGACGAGGCGGCTTGCCGATGGGTGGCCGTTCGTCACGCCGACGACCACATACACATCGTGGTGGTGCTCGCCCGTGAGGACGGACGGAATCCCTCGGTTCGGCGCGACTATCTGAAGGTCCGGATGGCCTGCCGGACCGTCGAGGAGCGCTATGGGTTGACCCGGACCGCGCCGGCGGACCGAACCGCAACACCTCGGCCGACCACAGCTGAGGTCGAGAGCGCTCGGCGCAAGGGCCTGAGCGAACCACCGCGCGACACATTGCGCCGGACTGTGGTGACAGCGGCGACCGGCGCGGTATCCGAGGCGGAGTTCTTCGCTCGGCTGCAGGACGGTGGCACGCTGGTCAAGCAGCGACCCAGCAAGGTCAACCCAGGTGAGGTCACCGGATATGCGGTTGCCCTCGCAGGTCATGCCAACCAAGGCGGCGAACCTGTTTGGTTCTCTGGCGGCAAGCTCGCACCAGAACTGTCTCTGCCGAAGCTGCGTCAACGTTGGGGCGCCGGACCGGGCGGACCGGCGGATGGGCGGTCCGGACCGCCGGTCCGCGGTCCGGACGGCCTTGGCGGATCGCGGACCGGCGCCGGACTGACTCATGCGCAGCGGGCCGCTATCTACCAACTCGCAGGCAAGGCCGCGGTCGCCGCATCTCAACAGATGCGCTGGACCACTGATCCGAACGCGAGGGCGGATGTCGCATCGGCCGCCTCCGATGTCCTGCACGTGGCTGCGGCGATCACACAAAACGGGCAGCTAGCCGAAGCAGCGGACTCGTACGCGCGAGCAGCTCGTGAGCCTCATGGGCAGCGGCCTATTCCGACGCGGCATGGCGGCGCGCTGCGCCCGGCCGGCAGAGCACTGGCGATCGCGTGCGTGGGACGCCGTCGGGACATCACCCTGGAGCTGGCAGCACTGTTGATGGTCCTTGCTGACATCGCAGACAACTTCGCCGAGCACCGCGCAGCGCAACGACGTCTCTTCGAAGCCGCAGCCGCTCGTAAAGCTTCCACATGCATACGAGGCGTCGGCCGTTCTATTGCCGCTCGCGTCGCGACCAGAGCCCCAGCCACTGCGGCGGACAACCCTGCTCGTTTGGTCGCGGCCGACTTCCCCACACCGCTGGGGCCTCGACTCCGCGGTCCGCGCGCGGCGCCTCTGCCGGGGCATCGCCCGCCACAAGTGCCGAATCCTCGGCCGAGACGGAGCAGATGAGTATCCAGTGAGTCTCTTATAGAGGGTGCAGACTCCATGTATCACCTATAGTTGATGGGCGACGGTGCCGTCCCCCTTGCCGAGCGGACGGTGCCGACTTCGAGAGAGAGGAGACCGGCATGACCAACACGAGCCGCATCCCCATGGATGCCCGCCCCTGTCCCAAGGAGTGCGATCATGCGCAACGACCCCCAGGAATCAACCTCCCGAGCCCATGACGATTCGTCCACTGAGCAGCTCGCTCGCGACCTGTACGAGCAGGTCCGGCAGCTCAACCACGCCACAAGCGGTCCTCCCGGTCTGACGCAACCCGGCACCGTCTACACGGTGCTCGGCAACCTCGGCGCCGCCGCGTACGGCCTCGACCAGACCATCGAGCAGCTCAACGACTTCCTCCTCTACGAAGAGGAGCAAGGTCGACTCGGTCACGACCGCGACGAACCGACCGGGCCGACACTCCAGCAATGTGGGCGGGCGCTCTCAGCCGCACGTGAGCACAGCGGCGGCCTACACGCAGCTCTCAGCGAAGCCCAAAGCGCGATCAACGCCATCCACGGCGGACCCGTCTCCCCGCACAACCCTCGTACTCGATCCGCCGTAGAAATCGCCGCCGAGGACTTCCCGATCCCGGTCGAGCAGGCGTCCCCGCTGCTCCCTGACTCTGATCGACCACCACCTCAAGGCGCCCCCACGAGCCGTCCTGTCCGGAAGGACGGCTGAGAGTGGAACCGATGAGCCGCGAAGAGCTACACACTCTGCCGACCACCACGACCATCGAGGTCGCGGCCCGCGCACTGGGGCTTGGTCGCACCCGCGCCTACGAAATCGCCAAACGCGGCAGCTTCCCCTGCAAGGTGATCCGTATCGGAACCAGCTACCGCGTCGTCACCGCCGACCTCCAACGCCTGCTGAGCGAGCAGCAGACGAGCTCGACCGAGACCAGGGACACCGGAGCGGCTTCTGCAAGCCGTTCGGTGTGGCCGCCTCGACGGTGATCGCCAGCTGAAGGGCGGGCTCCACCAGGAGCCCGCCCTTCTCCGTTCGCCAAGATGAAAGTCTGACCGACCCGATTAGTCTTCACTCAGCTTCACTTGGCCGGACAAGATGCGTGTGGAACGCACAGGGTTGGGCGCACGCCAGCACCGCAACGCCTACGCCTGCGTCGAGGTCGCCGCTCGCGCCCCACGTTCCAGCTCCGCCCGCTCAGCCGCGGACACCGAAACGGCGTCTTCGGCCTTCCTGTCCTCGCCATCCGCCCAGCAAAGATTTACACAACGAATTTCAGGTGCGAACACTAGATCCACGCCCGGTTTGCAGGTCCGGCAGCGAACTCGACGGCGCGCTGGAAGGTGCTGTGTCTGGCATTGCGTAACCGCGCTTCCCCGTTGGTGCGAACCGTGGAGCAGACGTTCGCTCTACTGCACTAGTTCCGCCGCCTCGCCGTCCGCTGGGAACGTCGCCTCGACATCCACGACGGCCTGGTCAGCCTTGCCTGCGTCTTGATCTGCTGGCGCCGACTGATCAACTGGACCGCTAGGAGATCGTGTTAGGAGCTTTTAACGGTCGTCTCAGGTTCGCTCGGTATCAAGTAGGCATCCAGATAAGCGAGGTAACCCGTGTAGGAGGCTAGTGATGGCAGTCAACGCGGCGCCGTCAGGGAAAGCGCCGCCCGGGCGGTTGGGGTTCGGGTCGGCCACCATGGCGCTGGCGACGTTTCCCTGTCGCCGACTGCGGGTCGCACGCCGACAACAGTGCGGGGCCCGCCGCGGCCGGCCCGCACAGCGCGCACGCGGGCGGGTCGTCAGCTCCACCACAGCCGCTGCGCGCCGGCGAGCGGTTCCTCGACCTGAGGATGGCCGGAGCCTACACGCCCGCGCCGCCGGAGGGCGGCGGCTCGGCCGAGTACCGGTGCCAGATGATCGATCCGGGCCTGACCAAGACGGCCTTCCTGACCGGGACCCAATTCGCACCGGAGAACGTTGCCATCCCGCACCACGCCGTCGTGTAAGCGGTGCCGCCGGGCGGCGCTGCCGCGGTGCGCGAGCAGGACGCGAAGACCCCTGCTCTCGGCTGGGAGCGTTTCGGCGGGACCGGCGTGGTCGGCGCCTAGGTCGAAGAGGGGGACGCGGCGTGGGTGGACACCTGGGCGCGCCTGGTAACGACGAAGGGTCGATCTGAAGTATCTAGCAGACGGATGCCGCACGGATACCGCACCACACAAACACCTGAAGAGAGACTGACATGAAGTCCATGGGGCGCCGCAGCTTTCTAACCGCCACGGCACTTGGCATTGGTGCCGGCTTGTCCACGCATGCCATTGCCTCCTGCGCGACAGCGAACGAGAACGAGACTTCGGACAAGGCTTCGGACATTTCACTGCGAGACAAGGACCTGCGCTTCATCGGCACGGAAGAGACCTTTTCCACCCGTGAGTTGATGGTGCTGAACGACAGGCTGTTCCTCGAGGATACTGGTCTTGCCGAGCTCGGCCCGCGCCGCATCGGTGCAATGGATGAGGCGGGGATCAACGTTCAAATCCTCTCCGCACATACGCCAGGTGTGCAGAATGTTCCGGGTAAGAAGGGCATCGATTTTGCGCGTCGTCTCAACAAGCTGCTCGTCGATGGACCGATGGCCACCTATCCGGGGCGGTTTCAGGCATTTGCGACCTTGCCGCTGCAGAATCCGGAGGCCTCGGCAGACGAACTGGAACGCACAGTTCGGGAAGACGGCTTCCTGGGATGCTTGACCAATGGAATCATCGGGAAGAAATTCCTCGACCATCCCGACTTTGAGCCCCTGCTGGCGCGCGCCGAAGCCCTTGGTAAGCCGATATACATCCATCCGGGCCTGCCGCCTGACGAGGTTTTCCAAATCTACTACAGCAATATGCGGCCGGAATATCAGAAGGAGTTCCAGGACCAGGTTCTCAGCATCTCTGCATATGGATGGCACCAGGAAGTCGTTACTCAGTGCATTCGAATGATCATCTCTGGGGTATTCGACAGGCATCCCAAGCTCCAGATTATCATCGGCCATATGGGAGAGGGCCTTCCGTTCTTCTACAAGCGCATCTTGGAGAAGATGAGCGAAGTGACCAAGAAAAGCCTGGACAAGCCGTTCGAGCAGTATTTCCATGACAATTTCTGGTTCACAACAAGCGCATTCCCCCAGACTGAACTGCTCGATCTCCTACTGAAGTACATAAGTGTGGATCGAGTGATGTTCGCAACCGACTACCCGTTTGCGAACATGAAAGTTCAAACCGACTGGTTCCGGGGAGTCGATTTGCCGCGCGAAGCCAAGGAGAAAATCGCGTTCCGAAATGCGGAAAAACTGTTCGGAATGAAAGTCTGACACGTCTGACGGGCAGAATGATGCCCGTGAAGTGACGCGCCGGCGTCGGCAGAAGTGGAGAATGCTTTGGCTGTGAAAGCTCCTTACACGATCTTCTGAATCGATGCTGATCAGCGTTGCGAGGTGAAGATCAGTCTCGTTCGGGTCGGCGTGAGCGAGGCGTGGGTCGTCGACGACGAGTCGTGGAAGCTGATTGAGCCGGTGCTGCCACCGTGGCCGGCGAAGGCGCCGGGACCACGGCCAGTCCCCGACCGGTTGTGCCCGCAGGGCATCCTGTTCGTGCTGCACACCGGCATCGGCTGGGAGGATCTGCCGCAGGAGCTGGGCTTCGGTTCCGGAATGACCTGCTGGCGCAGGCTGCAACGCTGGACAGAGGCCGGCGTGACGGCAACGGCACCCCTGTCTACGTGCTGACCAGCGGCGCGAACGTTCCCGACATCAAACGCGCCCTCGATCTGCTCGACTGCTACCCATCGATCGCCGGGGCGTCCCGGCCGGCCACGACGCCGCTTCGCCACCTTGCTGGCCGACAAGGCCTACAGCAGTGCAGCGTTCCGGCAGACCTGCCGCGAGCGCGGTACCAAACCGATCATCCCCAAGCCCAAAACCACCGGCATCAAGGGTCTGGGCAAGCTGCGCTACGTCGTGGAGCAGACGTTCGCTCTACCGCACCAGTTCCGCCGCCTCGCCGTCCGCTGGGAACGTCGCCTCGACATCCACGACGGCCTGGTCGGCCTTGCCTGCGTCTTGGTCTGCTGGCGCCGACTGATCAACTGGACCCGCTAGGAGATCGTGTTAGGAGCTTTAAGGGGTGCCCTTGTAACGTCAAGTTCGCAGGCCCATGTAGGTAGTAGGAAGTGCGACCTGGACTACCGGTCCCGACGCGGCGGCCTTCGGGCGCGGCCGTTCCGCGGTGCCGTAGACGCGCTGACATGGGTTCATGTCAAGCTGCTGATGGTCGGCGAATACCCCGAGTGCCATCTGGCACCGGGGTACACCCCAGCCGGGCCCCCGTCTTTCTTCCACGGGCGATGGGTGGCCCGGCCTCGCGGGCGAGGACTCAAGAGCCCTTGCGTCGCCCCGACGGCATCGCCCCTCGCCGTCGGTGTTGCCGTTCACGGAGCACTCCGACGCTGCGGAGCCCTCGAACTGTGCGATGGCTGCCACGACCGGTGCACCCAGCCCGGACGACTCCCGCTCGCGCCGCTCGGTTAAGTCCTGGTGCTGTGATGCCCAAGCATCTGCGCGGGACACACCAGGTTCGAGAGCGGCGCACTTATCCGGCCCGACGGCTGTGTCGCCTGGGCTTTGCCTGCCGGGCAGGACCTCGACGCCACCACGCTGGTGCGTGCGCTGGGCGCCTGGTTCGGCCAACCGGCCTGAGCACCGTATTAACAGTCGTCTCAGGTTCGCTCGGTAGGAAGCAGGCATCCAGATCAGCGATGTAACCCGTATGTAGGAGGCTAGTGATGGCAGTCAACGCAGCGCCGTCCGGGAAAGTGCCGGCCGGTCGGTTGGCAGGCCGGTGGGTGCCGTGGTTGGTGATTGGCTTGTGGCTGGTGCTGGCGGCGGGCATGGTGCCGCTGAGCGGAAAGTTGAGCTCGGTCACCACCGACAGCGCCGTAGACACCCTGCCGGCCAGTGCCGAGTCCACCAAGGTGGCGGTGCTGGACGACAGTCTCCCCGGCGGTGACGACAACACGTTCGTCTTCGTGTACCACCGCGCCGGCGGCATGACCGACGCCGACCGCGCGACGGTCAAGCGCCACTACAACACCCTTGCCAAGCGGTACCCGCCGAAGGCGGCGGCGGCCGGCGAGGACGACGAGGGCTCACCGACGAGCCCCTCCACCGACGGCAAGGCGATGATGTTCACCCTCGAGGTGAGCACGACCTACGGCGCACCGGAGGATATCGTCGGCCCGTTGCGTGACGCCGCGAAGGACCGCCCCGCCGGCCTGGAACTCGACGTGACCGGCCCGGGCGCGATCGACGGCGACATGGACGCCGTCTTCGACGGCATCGACGTGCAGGTCCTCCTCACCACCATCGTCGTCGTCACGCTCCTGCTCATCCTCACCTACCGCAGCCCGGTGTTGTGGCTCATCCCGCTGGTGGCCGTGGGCGCGGCCGCACTGACCGCGATGGGGACCGTCTACCTGCTCGTCAAGGGCTTCGGCATCGTGGTCAACGATCAGAACTCGGCGCTGCTGACGATCCTGGTATTCGGCGTCGGCACGGACTACGCGCTGTTGCTCATCGCTCGATATCGGGAGGCACTGCACCACCATGAGAACGTCCGGGTCGCGATGGTCCACGCGCTATGCGGCGCGGCGCCGGCCATCGTCGCGTCCGCGGCCACCGTGGTCGCCGGCCTGCTCTGCCTGCTCGTCGCGGACCTGAACAGCACCAGCGGGTTGGGCCCGATCGGCGCGGCCGGCATCCTGTGCGCGCTGGTGGCCATGCTGACGCTGTTCCCGGCGGTGCTCATGGTGCTCGGCAGGCGGATCTTCTGGCCGGCCATCCCGCGGTTCAGCACGGCCGTGGAGGAGAAGCCGGGGCTGTGGGGACGGCTCGGCACCGCCATCAACCGCCGCCGGTGGGTGGCGGCGCTCAGCTCGCTCGGAGTCCTCGGCGTGCTCGCCATCGGGCTGGCGGGCAACACCGGCGCCCTGCGTGAGCAGGACCAGTTCCTGTCCGCGCCGGAGTCGGTCACCGGCTTCACCGTTCTCCGCCAGCACTTCCCGGAGCTCGGCGGCCAGCCGATGACGATCTTCACGCGGCCGGCGCACCAGGAGCGGGTGCTCGACATCGTCAAGGGCACTCGCGGTGTGGCCCAGGCCATCCCGGAGCAGACCAGCGGTGGCTGGGCCAACATCTCCGTGTTCCCGACGGACGCGCCGGACACCGTCGCGGAGTACGACACGATCAAGCGGGTGCGCACCGCCGTGCACGCGGTGAGCGGGGCGGAGGCGATCGTCGGCGGGCCGAGCGCGGAGAACCTCGACACCGAGGTCACCACCAGCCGCGACGAGAAGCTGGTGATCCCGCTGGTGCTCATCGTCGTCCTGATCGTCCTCGGGCTACTGCTCCGAGCGATCGTGGCCCCGCTGATCCTGATGGCCACCGTGATCGTCTCATTCGCGGCGGCTTACGGCGGCAGCGTGTTCGTCTTCGACACGATCCTCGGGTTCAAGGGCGTCGACTATTCGGTGCCGCTGCTGGCATTCCTGTTCCTGGTGGCGCTCGGCGTCGACTACAACATCTTCCTGGCCAGCCGGGCCCGGGAGGAGACCGTGCCTCTGGGCACCAGAGAGGGCATGCTCAAAGCCCTCTCCGCCACCGGTGGCGTCATCACCTCGGCAGGCCTGGTCCTGGCGGCCACGTTCGCGGTCCTCGCCACGCTTCCGCTGGTGATGCTGATCGAGGTCGGGTTCCTGGTCGCCTTCGGCGTGCTGCTCGACGCCCTGCTGGTGCGGTCGGTCCTGGTGCCCGCCCTCACCCTGCTGATCGGCCGGCGGATCTGGTGGCCGAGCCGGCTGTCCCGTCCAGCGGCGGAGCTGTCGGACGGTCAACAGTCGCTCGCCGACGACGAGGAGCCCGCGCTGCAACGGTGACCGCGGCGGCACGGACGAGATCCGGGACGGGGACCCAAGCCCGTCCCGGATCTTTTCATGGGCCCGACGGCCGCCGCCCTCTGGTCCTGCGCCACGCGCCGGGGCCAGGGTCGGCGCATCGCGGTGTCCTGCCCGGTGGTGGGCCGCTTGTCCTGCGCCGTGCGGCCGGGGCTGGGCGCACCGTGTCCTGCCCGGTGGTGGGCCGCGCGGGCCATTGCCCGATGGCCGCCGCCCTTTGGTCCTGTGCCGTGCGGCCGGGGCTGGGGTCGGCGCACCGTGTCCTGCCCCGACGGTGGGCCGCGCGGGGCCATGCCCGAGGGCTGCCGTCCCTTGTCCTGCGCCGCGCCGCCGGGCGGGTCAGCGCTCCGCGGTGTCCTCCCCGGCGGTGAGCCGCGCGATCGGGGCGGGCGGGGCCGCGACCGGAAGGTCGACCCGAAGCAGCGCGCCACCGCGTGCGGAGCGGGCGACGGTGGCCCGGCCGCCGTGGGCGTCGACGACCCGCTGCACGATCGACAGCCCCAGACCGGATCCCGGCAACGCCCGGGCGCTGTCGGCACGGTAGAACCGGTCGAACACCCGCGGTACGTCGGCGGCGTCGATGCCCGGCCCGGCGTCGTCGACCTCGAGCACTGCCGACGCGCCCTCGGCACGGAGCCGGACCTGGACCGGCTGGTCCGCGGGGGACCACTTGCCGGCGTTGTCGATGAGGTTGAGCACCGCCCGCTGGAGCGCAGCGGGACGCCCGCTCACCCACACGGAGGTCACGTCGAGCGCGACCCCGATGTCGGGCACGCGGGAACGCGCCCGGGTCGCGGCGGCCACCACCACGTCTGCGAGGTCGAGCAGCTCGGTGCTCTCGTCGCTGACGTCACCGCGCGCCAGGTCGGTCAGCTCGGCGGCAAGGGCGCTCAACTCGGCCACCTGGGCGCCGAGATCGTTGAGCAGCCGGGTCCGGCTCTCCGCTGGCAGTGCGCTGTCCAGGTTGCCGCGCCGATCGAGCCGGATCAGCAGCTCGACGTTGAGGCGCAGGCTGGTGAGCGGGGTCTTGAGCTCGTGGGCGGCGTCTTCGGCGAGCAGCCGCTGGGCCCGCCGGGAGTCCCGGAGCGCGGCGAGCATTTCATTGATCGACTGGATCAGCCGCCGGATCTCCCCACCGCCCTCATCCGGGATGTCGGCGTCGAGATCCCGGGTGTGCGCGACACGTACCGCGGCGGCGGTCAGCCGGTCGATCGGTGCCAGCCCGGTCCGCGCCACGGTCAGCCCGACAAGGGCGCCGCCGACCACGCAGAGCAGCCCGATCAGCAGCATGCCCAACCCGAACTCGGTGATCGGGCTGTCGTCGTCGGCGGCGACGCGGGCCACCTGGACCGCGCCGTCGCCCGCCCGCAGCGTGTAAATGAAGGAGCCGTCGCTGTCGTTCGACTCCATCAGGTCGGCCGACGCGCCCTGCGCCACGCGCCCGGCGTGCTCGCTGACCGGGGGCAGCGCGGGTTGGCCGGCCGGCGTCCGGGTCGAGCCGTCGGGCAGGATGACCCGCACCAGCTGACCGGATCCGGGATACGGCGGTAGCTGGACCCGCGCCAGACCGGCGCGCTCCGCGTTCGTCGCCAGGACGCGGGAGTCGGCGCGTAGCTGATTCTTGGCGGTGTCCTGCAGCTCCCAGTTCAGTAGCTCGATGCCCACCTGGAAGGCCACGAACACGCTGACCGTGATGGCCGTCGCCGCGATCACCGTCAGCCTGGTCCGCAGGGACCGCCGGCGCCACCATCGGGTCAGCCGGCGCGGTTCCCGGCCGGTGGGCCTGCTCACGGAGGAGTCTCCCGCAACGTGTATCCCAGGCCGCGCAGCGTGTAGATCAATCGCGGCTCACCCTCGGCCTCCATCTTGCGGCGCAGGTAGCTCACGTATACCTGGAGGTTGTTGGCAGTGGCGCTCATGTCGAAGCCCCAGATCGCCTCGAACAGCGCGTCGCGGGTCAAGACCCGGGTCGCGTTGCTCATGAGGACCTGCAGGAGGGAGAACTCCGTCCGGGTCAGGCGCAGCGGTCGCTCGCCCCGCCACGCCTCGAACCTGTCGGGATCGAGTCGGACGTCGGCGAACGACAGGATCTGCGACTCCTCGTCGGGCGGCGTGCGCCGGCGCAGCAGGGCCCGCACCCGGGCCAGCAACTCCTCGGTGGCGAACGGCTTGGGCAGGTAGTCGTCGGCGCCCGCGTCCAGCCCCGCGACCCGGTCGGAGACCTGGTCACGGGCGGTCAGCATCAGCACCGGCAGATCCTGACCCGCGGCCCGCAACCGCCGGCAGGTCTCCAACCCGCCGAGGCGGGGCATCATCACGTCGAGGATCAGCAGATCCAGCGTGTCACCGCCGACCCCACCGACCCCGTCGAGCACGGCGAGACCGTTGGCGACGGTGCTGGTGTCGTAACCCTCGACCTGGAGCACCCGCTCCAGCGACTCACGGATAGCCCTCTCATCATCCGCGATCATGATCCGCACGCCAGCCCGCCCCCCTCCAGTCGACACTTTTGCCGCTCATTGTCCCCGACCAACCTGAGGCCAGGATTAGAGGCAGTGCCGGTATGGGCCAGTGGTCACGTTTGAACGACCGCTCCGAGGAGCCCGAGGGGAAGTAAGGGTTCTGTGCCTTCGGAGGCACGGACGGTGTCGGGGGGTGACGTTCAATCCCACGGACGAATCACGGACAAACGATCAAAGGCCGGTTCCTGATCTTCAGGAACCGGCCTCTGAGCTGGCGTTTTCTGTCGGGGTGGCGGGATTTGAACCCACGACCTCTTCGTCCCGAACGAAGCGCGCTGCCAAGCTGCGCTACACCCCGGTTGGTGGCTGCCCGGGAGTCGTACGTGCCTCCCGGCGCCTCGACTACTTTAGCGGATGCTTGGGAGTGGTGCGTCCCCATTATCTGCGGGGTGGGCGATCACCGGGGGACGAGGGTGAGCAGGGAGGCTTCGGGCGGGCAGCAGAAGCGCATGGGGGCCATGGGGGAGGTGCCCAGGCCGGCGGAGACGTGGAGCCAGGCGCCGCGGTGGCGGTGGAGGCCCTTCACGCGGGGGCGGTCGATGCCGCAGTTGGTGGCGAGGGCGCCGTAGAAGGGGACGCAGACCTGGCCGCCGTGGGTGTGGCCGGCGAGGAGCAGGTCGTAGCCGTCGGCGGCGAAGCGGTCCATGTTGCGGGGCTCGGGCGAGTGCATGACGCCCAGGTGCAGGTCGGCGCGCGGGTCGACCGGGCCGGCGATCTTGTCGTAGCGGTCGCGGTTGATGTGGGAGTCGTCGATGCCGCCGAACTCCACGTCGAGGTCGGCGACCTTGAGGCGGCCGATGCGGTTGTTGAGGTCGAGCCAGCCCGCGGCCTGGAGGGAGGAGCCCAGCTCGCGGTAGGGGAGGTCGGGCTCGCGGCGCCGCTTCTTGTAGTCGGACTGGGACGTCCGCCACACGTAGCGGGTGGGGTTCTTGAAGACCGGCGAGTAGAGGTCGTTGGAGCCGAAGACGAAGGCGCCCGGACGGTCGAGGAGGGGCCCGAGGGCGTCCAGGAACGGGCCGATGGCGTCCGGGTGGGAGATCGAGTCACCGGTGTTGATCACCAGGTCGGGCTCGAGGGCGTCGAGCGAGCGGACCCAGTGGATCAGGCGTTTGCGGCCCGGCGTGAGGTGGGCGTCCGAGACGTGCAGGATCTTGATGGAGGGGCGGCCGGGAGGCAGGACGGGCACCTCGTAGCGGCGCAGGCGGAACCAGTTCCGCTCGATGACCGAGGCGTAGCCGAACGTGGCGGCGCCGAGGCCGACCAGTCCCAGGGGCGCGGCGTAGAGCTTTCGCACGGTTCTCCCTCCAACACGACGTGTCCATCGTCCCAGAGATGGGCGCATACGCGGAACTCCGGACGGTAATCCTGGTGAGGCGAAGGTGGCCGGACGGGCATGATGTGACCATGAGTGCCCTGAAGGAGAAGCTGGAGACCGACCTCTCGGTCGCCATGAAGGCCCGCGACGAGGTCCGTACGCGGACGCTGCGCATGGCGCTGACGGCGGTCAAGAACGAGGAGGTCGCCGGCAAGCGGTCCCGCGAGCTGAGCGACGACGACGTCGTCAAGGTGCTCACGCGGGAGGCGAAGAAGCGCCGCGAGGCCGCCACCGCGTTCGCCGACGCCGGCCGCGACGCGCAGGCCCAGGCGGAGCGGGACGAGAACGCGGTGCTGGAGGAGTACCTGCCCGCGCAGCTGTCCGACGAGGAGCTGACCGCGCTGGTGTCGGCCGCGATCGCCGAGACGGGCGCCGAGGGGCCGCGCGCGATGGGCCAGGTCATGAAGGTCGTCAACCCGAAGGTCGCCGGCCGGGCCGAGGGCGGCCGGGTGGCCGCCGAGGTCAAGCGCCAGCTGCTTCCCTGACCGTACGAAAAGGCTCCCGTACCCCGGGCGGGGTGCGGGAGCCTTCTCTATCCGTCTAGAAGGGCCAGGGCCAGCCGCCCTCGCCCGGCCGGTCGGTGGCGCCGCGTTTGCGGCCGTTGCTCATGAAGATCATGACGGTGGAGCCGGGGGCGACCTCGGTGCCGGCGCCCGGAGAGCTGCTGGCCACCTTGCCCTTGGGCAGGTCGGACGGGACGGGCTGCGAGGCGAGCTTGCCCTTCAGGTCGGCCGCGCCCAGCGCCGCCATGGCCGCGCCGACCGACATGCCGCGCACGTCCGGGACGCTGCTGGTGTCGCCGAAGTCCTCGAGCGAACGGGCGAAGCCGGGTGCCGGCTTGCCGCTCAGGGCGCCGCGCATGCTCTGCTGCCAGATCGACAGCGGCTGGTCGGCGCCGAAGACGTTCACCGGGTAGCGGACCGGGCCGCGCGGGTCCCAGTAGGCGACGGCCGAGGCCATGTTGGGGGTGTGGCCGGCGAAGAGCGCGCAGGTGTGGGCCTCACAGGTGCCGGTCTTGCCGGCGGCCGGACGGCCGATGCTCCCGCCGCGGGCCGTGCCCTTGGTGAGCACGCCCTGCATGATCTCGTTGACCTTGTCGGCGACCGGCTGGTCGACGGCCTGGCGGCACTCCTGCTTGGGCAGCTTGAGCTTCTTGCCCTCGCTGTCGACCGCCTCGGTGACCGAGACGGGCGCGCAGTACTTGCCGCGGCCCGCGATGCCGGCGTACGCGGCGGCCAGGTGCACCATGTCGACCTCGTTGGTGCCCAGGACCTGCGACGGCACCTGCAGGAGGGGACGGCCGTCGGCGCGCTTGATGCCGAACTTCTCCGCCATCTTGACCGACTCGCACAGGCCGACGCGCTTCTCGAGCTGGGCGTAGAACGTGTTGACCGAGTGCCAGGTGCCGGTCTTGAGGTTGTACGCACCCTTTTCGGCGGGGTCGGAGTTGCGCGGGCTGAAGACGCCGGTGCCGTTGCCCTTGCAGTCGGTCAGCCCGCTCACCGTGGTCTGGGCGCCGGCCGCGATCGAGGTGCTGACCGGGATGCCCTGGTCGAGCGCGGCGAGCAGCGTGAAGATCTTGAACGTGGAGCCGGCCGACACGCCGCCACCGCCGCCGTGGGCCGAGTCGGCGGCCAGGTTGATGGACGTGCGGCCCTTCTTCTCGCCGAACCGCTTGCTCAGCCCGATCGCGCGGACGTGCCCGGTGCCGGGCTCGACCATCGCCTCGGCGCCGACCCGGTTGCCGTTGGGCGACACGTAGTTGCGCAGGGCGCGGTCGACGGCGCGCTGCGCCTTCATGTCGAGCGTGGTGCGGATCGTGTAGCCGCCGCGGTTGAGCTTGTTCCTGACGTTCTCCTGCTGCTTGGGCTTGAGCGACATGTACTTGCCGTCCGAGAGGACGTTGAGCATGTCGTACATGACGTACTGGCAGAAGTACGGCGCGTCGCTGGTCTCGCAGCCACCGGCGGGGTCGGTCGGGTTGAGCTCGATCGGCTTGGCCGCGATCTCGTCGGCCTGGGTCTTCTTGATCTGCCCGAGCTGCACCATGCGGTAGAGGACGATGTCGCGGCGCTTGCGGGCGTCCCGCTTGTTGCGGATCGGGTCGAACGCGGCGGGGTTCTGCGTGATGCCGGCGAGCGTGGCGGCCTGCGCGAGGGTGAGCTCGGACGCGGGCTTGCTGAAGTAGCGCTGCGCGGCGGCCTCGATGCCGTACGCGCCGGCGCCGAAGTAGGCGACGTTGAGGTAGCCCTGGAGGATCTCGTCCTTGGTCATCTTCTGCTCGAGGTCGAGCGCGTAGCGCAGCTCGCGGAGCTTGCGGCCGACCGTGGGCGCCGTGACCTCTTTGTATTCGGCGTCGGTCTTGGCGTTGTCGACGAGGAGGTTCTTGACGTACTGCTGCGTCAGGGTCGAACCGCCCTGGGTCTGCTCGGACTCGACGTTCTTGGCGAGCGCCCGGATCGTGCCCTTCAGGTCGAGCGCGCCGTGCTGGTAGAAGCGCGAGTCCTCGATGGCGACGATGGCGGTCTTCATGATGGGTGCGACCTGGTCGAGCCGGATCGGTTCGCGGTATTTGTCGAAGAACGTGGCGAACTGCTTGCCGCTCGCGTCGTACACCTTGGTCTGCGCCGAAGGCTTGGACGTTCTGAGCGTGCTGTCCATGTTCTGGAAGTTGGTCGCCGCGTCACGCGCGGTCAGGCCCGCGCTGCCGACCCCGGGCAGCGCGATGAAGGCGACCAGGACTCCCGCGACGACGCCCGCTCCCAGCAGCCTGAACAGCGTGGAGAAGGCGTTGGCTCGTCCCTTATTCGCATCATGCACGGGACCTAGAGTACGCGGGACGACCAGTGCATACGGGTACAGGCCTCCCGCGCGCCGCCGTCCGGGCCGATCTCGGAGCCGCCCATGGCGATCTCGAAGCCGGCCATAGCGATGTCGTCGTCCGCCCGCGGGGAACTCCCCACCGGTCTAGCGTGGGGTCCGGTGGACCTCCCTCCGGCGGGCCGCGGCGGTGTTCCGCTGGTCGTTCGTGCCGGGTCTGGGGTGGTGTCGACCGCCACGGTGCACGACGCGTCAAGTAGAGGTAACTAGTCCGTTCCGGCGGTATGGCCCTGGTGGGCTATATCGAGAATGGGCCCATCGGGGGCTGTTGAATCGTCCCTCGCTTCCGTAAGTTCTTCCCCACGGCTTTCGTTTGGCGGCCTGACGTCCGCGCCCGTCTGGCCATGGAGCGCAAATCGACACAGACCCTAGGGGAGTGGGGCCAAGATGTGGATCACGGATTGGACCGCCCGCGCCGCCTGCCGTAACGCGGATCCAGACGCCCTGTTCGTACAGGGAGCGGCGCAGAATCGAGCCAAGCTCATCTGTCGCGGCTGCCCGGTGCGTACTGAGTGCCTCGCCGACGCTCTCGACAACCGGATCGAATTCGGTGTCTGGGGTGGGATGACTGAGCGTGAGCGGCGAGCGTTGCTGAGGCGGCGTCCGGACGTGGAATCGTGGCGCGAGCTGCTGGAGACCGCCAAGGAGGAGTACGAGCGTTCGGTCGACGTTGATGTAGACGTGGACGAGAGTGAGCTCGTCGCGAGTTGACCGGATGCCGGCGGGATCAGGACGGTCCGTTCCCCGAGATCGGATCAGACTGCTCCGGCAAGGTCCAATAAGACCGTCACAGGTCTGAAAAAGTAGTCATGCGGGCCCGTGCCTCAGCGAGGTGCGGGCCCGCACATCTATTTCCGGTCGAGCCTGAGGGTCGGTGTCAACCCAGCCGAAACCTGCTCAGACTCCGCCGACCAGCGAGGTCGCACCTCTGGCTCAGGCGGCGGGGCGGGTGGTGAGGTCGTCCCCGACGCGGCGCAGGCCTTCGAGGTCGTGCACGTCCTCCGCCTGGGCCGGAACGGCGGTCACCGGCACCGTCGGGTGCGTGGACGCGAAGTGCTCGCGCAGCCGCTCCTCGCGGGCGGCCAGCTGCATCCGGTCGGTGTGCAGGCGCAGCAGGGCGGCGGTGAGCTGGTGCTCGCCGCGTTCCTCCAGCGTCTCGGCCGCGGCCTGGCTGCGCGCGGCGGACAGGCTGTCGGCGGCCGACTCGTGGACGCGGTTGACGACCAGGCCCGCCAGCGGCATACGTTCCTCGGCGAGGCGTTCCACGAAGTAGGACGCCTCGCGCAGGGCGTCGGGCTCGGGCGCGGCGACGACCAGGAAGGCCGTGCCCGGGGTCTGGAGCAGCTTGAACGTCTTCTCCGCCCGCTCCCGGAAGCCGCCGAACATCGTGTCGAACGCCGCCACGAACGTCTGCACGTCACGCAGCAGCTGCACGCCCAGCACCTTGTTGATCACGCCGGTGAACATGCCGAACCCGGCGCTGATCACCTTGACGCCGAAACGCCCGCCGGTCTTGGCCGGAGCCGCGAGGATCTTCATGAAGCGGCCGTCGAGGAAGCGGCCCATGCGCTCCGGCGCGTCCAGGAAGTCCAGCGCGTTCCGCGACGGCGGGGTGTCGACGATGATCAGGTCCCAGGCGCCGGAACGGTGCAGCTGCCCGAGCTTCTCCATCGCCATGTACTCCTGCGTGCCCGACAGGGACGAGGAGAGCGACTGGTAGAACGGGTTGGCCAGGATGGTCTTGGCCCGGTCCGGGTCCGAGTGCGCCTCGACGATCTCGTCGAACGTGCGCTTCATGTCGAGCATCATGGCGTGCAGCTCGCCGTCGCCCTCGATCTCGATCTTGCGCGGGCTGTTGTCGAGCTCGGACAGCCCCATCGACTGGGCGAGCCGGCGCGCCGGGTCGACGGTCAGCACGACGACGTCGCGGCCGCGTTCGGCGGCGCGCACCCCCAGCGCCGCGGCGGTCGTGGTCTTGCCGACGCCACCGGAGCCGCAGCAGACGATGATCTTCGTGCGCGGGTCGTCGAGCAGCCCGTCGATGTCGAGCGCCGGCGGGGTCCTGCCCGCGGGCTTGCCGGACGCGTGGCCCTTGCCCGCACCCTTGCCCACGCTCTTGCCAGCGCTCTTGCCGGCGTTCGTGCCCGGGGTCGTGTCTGCGGGCCTGCCGGCGTTCTTGTCGGACGGGCTCATCTCAGGCGGCTCCCTGCTCGCGAAGTGCCTCCGCCAGGTCGTACAGCCCGGCCAGGTCCATGCCGTCGGTCAGCAGCGGCAGGACGTAGCGCGGCCGGTCGATGTCCTCGAGGCGTTCCTTCTCGCGCTTCTGCAGCGCGGTGCGCCGGGCGTGCTCGCCGGCTTCGCGGAGGAGGTCGGCGGCGACCACCTCCGCGTCGCGTTCCAGCCCGGCGGCCTTGAGCCCGCGAACGATCTCGTCCGCGTCCAGGGTGCCCTCGGCGGCGGCCCGCAGGTCGTCCTCGCCCAGCACCGGCGGGTGCTCCATGTTGATGATCACGCCGCCGATCGGGAGGCCGACCTCGGTGAGGTCGTGGATGCCGTCCATGGTCTCCTGGACCGGCATCTCCTCCAGCAACGTGACGAAGTGCACGGCGGTCTCGGGGCTCCGCACGACCTTCATGACGGTGTCGGCGTGGTTGCGGATGGGCCCGACCTTGGCCAGGCCCGACACCTCGTCGTTGACGTTCAGGAACTTGGTGATCCGGCCGGTGGGCGGCGCGTCCATCACCACCGCGTCGTAGATGAACGAGCCGTTCTTCTCCTTGCGGCGCACGGACTCGCTGGTCTTGCCCGTCAGGATCACGTCGCGCAGCCCGGGGGCGATCGTCGTCACGAAGTCGACCAGGCCCAGCTTGGACATCGCCTTGCCGGCGCGCTTGAGGTTGTAGAACATCTCGAGGTACTCGATGAGCGCCTCTTCGGTGTCGATGGCGAGCGCGTACACCTCGCCGCCCTCGGGGGCGACGGCGACCTTGCGCTCCTCGTACGGCAGCGGCGGGCAGTCGAAGAGCTGGGCGATGCCCTGCCTGCCCTCGACCTCGACCAGCAGCACCTTGCGGCCCTTGGCGGCCAGCGCCAGGGCCAGGGCGGCGGCCACGGTGGTCTTACCCGTACCGCCCTTACCAGTGACGACGTGGAGACGTACGCCGTCCCAATCGGTGTCTTTCGCGCTCACCCAATCGACCATATCGTTCGCTCGTCAAGGACTTCAGAGGGCGCCCGCTCTCATGCAAGTGATTCCTGACACGGTGCCGTCCGGATCTCGGAACCACCTGCCGGGCCGTTGTATTCGCCGGTGCCCACGGGGTTAGCGTGGAAACGTGAAACCGGTCTTCGAACCGGTACGTCCGAAGAATGAGCTTCGGATTCTCGCCGAGCGGAGGTGCTCGTCATGGCGGTGCTCCTGACCCTCCTGGTGATCCTCGGGGTCTTCGGCCTTCTCGCGGCCACGGCCGCCATCAAGGTCGTTCAACAGTACGAACACGGCATCGTGTTCCGGTTCGGTCAGGTCAGGCGGGGTGAGGAGCTGCGTCCCGGCGCGGTCCGGCCCCCCGGCCTGACGATGATCATTCCGATCGTGGAACGCATGCAGAAGGTCAACCGGCAGACGATCACGATGAACGTGCCGGCGCAGGAGGGCATCACGCAGGACAACGTGAGCGTCCGCGTCGACGCCGTGGTCTATTTCCGGGTGATCGATCCGGTCAAGGCGATAGTGAACGTCCAGAACTACGGTTACGCGGTCTCCCAGATCGGCCAGACCTCGCTGCGTTCGGTCATCGGCCAGACCGACATGCAGGAGCTCCTTGGCGAGCGCGAAAAGATCAACACCCGGCTGCGCGGCATCATGGACGAGATCACCGACGCGCCCTGGGGCATCCGGATCGAGCGCGTCGAGATCAAGGACGTGTCGCTCCCCGAGGGCATGAAGCGCTCCATGGCCCGCCAGGCCGAGGCCGAGCGGGAGCGCCGGGCCCGCATCATCACCGCCGACGGCGAGTTCCAGGCGTCCAAGCGCCTCGCCGCGGCCGCCGAGATCATGTCGCAGGACCCGGCCGCCCTCCAGCTGAGGCTCCTCCAGACCGTCGTCGAGGTCTCCGCGGAGAAGAACAGCACCCTGGTCATGCCCCTCCCGGTCGAGATCCTCCGCTTCTTCGACCGGGCGGCGGGATCGCCCGCCGCCGCTCCCGAGGGCGAGGAGAAGAAGCCCGGCCTGAGTGAACGGCTCGCCAAGGCCGAGCAGGAGCTGGCCAAGGCGGCCGAGCGGCCGCCGCCGGTCGAGAGCCCCGACGAGGTCCCGCCCGTGCTCGGCCTCGACCAGCCCAAGAAGGACACCCCGCAGGTCAGCGGCTCCACCGACGGCGAAGCCCCGGGCATCGAGGCCGCCCGTCCCGACCCCCTCGCCGAAGAGCCCACCCCCACCCGCCGCGACCCGAAGACCTGACCCCTGCCCGCGCCCGCGGTGGGGGCTGGTCAGGGCTTCGTGGGGTGGGGGCGATCGCTAGGCTGAGCGGCATGAAGAAGTGGGAGTACGCGACCGTTCCGCTGCTGGTGCACGCGACCAAGCAGATCCTCGACAACTGGGGCCAGGACGGGTGGGAGCTCGTCACCGTCCTGCCGGGCCCCAACCCGGAGAACCTGGTGGCCTACTTCAAGCGTGAAGTGGAGCAGTGACGGTGGCCACGCCTGAGGAGCGCCTCCAGGAGCTCGGCCTGGAGCTGCCCGAGGTCGTCGCGCCGCTCGCTTCCTACCAGCCGACCGCGCGTACGGGGTCGCTCGTCTACACCGCCGGGCAGCTCCCGATCGTGAAGGGCGAGCTGCCCGTCACCGGCAAGGTGGGGGCCGAGGTCACCGCGGAGCAGGCGTTCGAGCAGGCCCGGATCTGCGCGCTGAACGCGATCGCCGCGCTCAGGGCCGAGGTCGGCGACCTCACCGCGGTGAAGCGGATCGTCAAGGTCGTCGGCTTCGTCGCCAGCGCGCCCGACTTCCACGGCCAGCCGCAGGTGGTGAACGGGGCCAGCGACCTGCTGGGCGAGGTCTTCGGCGACGCGGGCAAGCACGCGCGCAGCGCCGTGGGCGTGAGCGTCCTGCCCCGCAACGCCGCCGTCGAGGTCGAACTGATCGCCGAGGTCGGCTGATCGCCGTCCCGTCCGGGTCTTGACGGAATGGCATTCGGTATGTCCGAATTGGCCGCCATGAGGGCCATGTGGAACGAGCGCTCGGTCGGGCGCCAGTGAACGGACTCAAGCTGCCGGCCGAGTTCCGGGAACAGATCCAGGGGATCCTGGACGGCACCGTTCAGCCGGTGCCGGCGCGCCACGCCGCCACGGTCGTCGTGCTCCGGGATCACGCCGAGCACGGCCTGCAGGCGTTCATGCTGCGGCGGGTCTCGTCGATGGCGTTCGCGCCCGGTGCGTACGTCTTCCCGGGCGGGTCGGTGGACCCGCGCGACGGGGACGACACGATCGGCTGGTCGGGGCCGTCTCCGGCCGAGTGGGGCACCGCGTTCACGGCGAACGAGACGCTGGCCCGCGAGCTCGTGTGCGCCGCCGTGCGCGAGACGTTCGAGGAGACGCTGGTCCTGCTGGCCGGGCCGACCGAGGGCTCGGTCGTGGGCGACACCCGCGGCGACGACTGGGAGGCCGACCGGCAGGCGCTTCTCGACCGTTCGTCGTCGTTGCGGGAGTTCCTCGACCGGCGCGGGCTCGTCCTCCGATCGGACCTGCTGCGCCCCTGGGCGCACTGGATCACCCCGGCGATCGAGCCCAAGCGGTACGACACGCGCTTCTTCGTGGCCGCGATGCCCGCCGGGCAGCGGGCCCGCGACGTGAGCACCGAGGCCGACCGGGTGGCGTGGGTGCGCCCGGCCGAGGCCGCCGAGAAGGCCCGCGCGGGCGAGTGGTTCATGCTGCCGCCGACCCTGGCGACGCTCGCCGAGCTGGCCGAGTACGAGACGGTCGCGGACGTGCTCGCCGCCGAGCGGAAGATCGTCGTGCACGAGCCCAAGGCGGAGATCGTCGACGGCGAGGCCTACCTCGTCCTGCCGCCGGAGGCGACACCGCACTACCCCGGAGGGTGACGGGATGTCGCGGCGCACGACCCCGCTCTGGCAGGCCGCCATGTGGCGGCTCAGCGGGACGTCGCTGCTGCGGCACCTCGACCGGCTCGGCTGGAATCCGGTCGATCACCCTGATCGGCGCTCGGGCAAGATGGGTGGAATGAGCGAGATCGACGGGATGGGTACCGAACGGGCGACCTGCGTACTGGCGCCGAACCCGTCCGCGATGACCCTTGACGGCACCAACACCTGGATCATCGGCGAACCCGGCGCCGAAGAGGTCGTGGTCGTCGACCCGGGCCCCAAGGACGGCAAGCACCTGCGCCGCGTCGCGGGCGTCGTCGCCGAGCAGGGCAGGCGGGTCGGCCTGGTCCTCCTCACCCACGGCCACCCCGACCACTCCGCCGGCGCCGCGAAGTTCGCCGAGCTCGCCGCGGGCCAGGGGCGCCGGCCGGTGGCCGTGCGGGCGATGGACCCCAAGCACCGCCTCGGCGACGAGGGCCTGGTCGAGGGCGACGTCGTCACCACCGGCGGCCTGGAGCTGCGGATCATGGAGACGCCCGGCCACTCCGACGACTCGCTGACGTTCTGGCTCCCGGCCGACGGCGCGGTGCTGACGGGCGACACGGTCCTCGGGTACGGGACGACCGTCGTGGAGGGGCGCCTCGGCGACTACCTGAGCTCGCTCGACCGGCTGCGGACGTTCTCGGAGGAGGCCGGGGCCGCGGTGATCCTGCCCGGCCACGGGCCCAGGCTCGACGACCCGATCGCCGCGCTCGACCACTACATCACCCACCGCCGCGAACGGCTCGCCCAGGTCGAGGCCGCCGTGGAGGCGGGCGCCCGTACGGCCCGCGAGGTCGTCGAGATCGTCTACGCGGACGTGGACAAGTCCCTGTGGCCGGCGGCCGAATGGTCCGTCCAGGCTCAGCTCGACTACCTCAAGGACCGCCGCGCCCCCTGACACCGGCGCCCCCAGCAGTGGCGCCTCCTGACAGCGGCCCCTCAACGGCGGGGCGCCCCGGCAGTAGCGCCTCCTAATCGCGGTGCTCCCTGGCAGTAGCGCCTGGCAGTGGCGCGCCTGGCCACAGTGGCGCCCCAGCCACAGCGGCGCCCCTGGCAGTGGCGGCTCGTGATGGTGGCGTTCTCTGGCGATGGGGCGTGGAACGACAGATGCGCCCGGCCCCTTGTCTGGGGCGGGCGCATCTGTCGGGTGGGATGTAGGCGTACGCGTCAGGGACACCGCGCCGCTGGAGACGGATGAACGTGCCGTCTGAAGCGGGACGCGGCGCCTGTGAGGCCGAGGAGGTTACTTGGAGCGCTTGCGGAGGCGGTCGATGTCGAGGATCACCACGGCGCGGGCCTCGATGCGCAGCCAGTTGCGCTGAGCGAAGTCGGCCAGGGCCTTGTTGACCGTCTCCCGCGAGGCGCCGACCAGCTGGGCCAGCTCCTCCTGGGTGAGGTCGTGGTGAACGTGCAGCCCGTTCTCCGACGGCTGCCCGAAACGCTCGGCCAGGTCCAGCAACGCCTTGGCCACACGGCCCGGCACGTCCGTGAAGACCAGGTCGGCCATGATGTCGTTGGTCTTGCGCAGCCGCTGGGCCAGGGCGCGCAGCAACTGGACGCCGACCTCCGGGTGCCCGGTCAGCCAGGGACGCAGGTCGTCGTGACCGAGTCCGGCCAGCCGGCACTCCGTCACGGCGATCGCGCTGGCCGTACGGGGCCGCGGGTCGAACAACGACAACTCGCCGAACATCTCACTCGGGCCGAGAACGCTGAGCAGGTTCTCGCGGCCGTCCGGCGCGGTCCTGGTCAGCTTGATCTTGCCCTCGAGGACGACGTACAGGCGGTCGCCCGTCTCGCCCTCGTTGAAGAGCGTCTGACCGCGGGCCAGTCGCACCTCGGTCACATTGGCGCGCAGCGCCTTGGCCCCCTGCTCGTCGAGGGCCTCGAAAAGCGGAGCTCTGCTCAGAACGTCCACGTCGCGGTCGGTCACGCTTCTCCTCCTCGAACACCTACATGCTTAGTGTGACGTACGTCCCACCGCGTACGTGAAGGTGGGGCCACGGCGCGCCGAAACCGAGGACGTGCTCCTGCCGTCGCCCTCGTGCTCCGAAACGGTGGACCCGCCTCGCTCCGGTGGCCGATCAGCCCGTACGGCACCGTATCCGGCCCTCTCTCCGGACCGGGAGGACCGCTCCTGGTGTCCGGTGTGAGCCGGGCCACACACGGTGCGTCCAGCCTGGTGATCGCCGAAGTCCTGCCTGACCAGTGTACGGATGATCGGGTGAACGCCGTCACACCGCATCCGTTCGACCGATAACGGACTGGCCGGAAGCGCGTTCGCAGGCCTGGCCGATCCGGCGCCCCGGGCGTTCTTCTCTTGCGGGCATGGCGACGGAGGTGGCCCCGCGTCCGAGGGGCTCCCTGCATCCGTTCAGATGATCAAACCGGGACAATTGTTAGCCGGTCGGGCGCCCTCGTACATTTCGTCGGCTGATCTTCGAACTTTCGCATCAACGGTGGAATCAGATGAGATCGACAACATCGTGATCTCCAGGAGCCCACGTGTCCGATTCCGAACCGCAGGATGGGACTGCCCGGTTCCGGGCCGACCGCAGGCTGCGACGCGGGGCCGTCGCCGCAGCGCTCGCGCTGGTCGTCGCGGTCACGGTCGGCGTGGTCCTCTCGCGGAGGTCCGGCCCCGGTGGGATCTCTGACGGGCCCCTGGTCGCGGCACGCGGGGGGCCGCATGCCGTTCCCGCCGGCCGGATCTTCACGAAGCCGCCTCGCAACTGCGGGGTGTCGGACGCGACTGCCGCCAGGCTCGCGCCGGGGGCCGACCGTGACGCCGAGAAGGGCAACGTGTTCAGGCAAGGCGGCCCGGGAAGCTGCATGTGGTACTCGCTGGACGACGGCAAGGAAGAGTGCGACTTCTGCACGGGTGACTTCCGCAACGAGCGCGTGTTGAACGTCGACATCAGCCTGGCGGAGGGCCGACAGCAGTCACCGATCAGCGAGGCGATGCGGTCGGTGAGCGTGACCAGGCCGGGCGCGGCGACGGGCTCTTTGCCGCCCAAGATCGTGGAGGGCCTCGGTGAGGAGGCCATCGCCCGCTACTCGGCGGAGACCGACACCGAGGGCGCGACCGTCAGCTTCCGGGAGGGTAATGCCGTCGTGACGGTTCGCTACAAGGGCTGGGACGCCGTCGGTGGCGATCGCAGGACGATCTCGGAGAAGACCGCGGTGGACGGCGTGCTCGCGGTGGCGGCCGAGACGGCCAGAAGCATGGGAGCCGCCGCGCGACCAGCGCTGAGCGCGGTGAAGCATCCGGTCACGCCGCCTTTGCGGCAGATTCCCAAACCGTGCGACGCGGTTCCCGATGGCACGGTCGACAAGGTCGCCCGTGGTGCTTACCGGCGGCGGGGAGGGGCAACCCTGTTCCCCGGGGCGTACCTCGGCGGGATGTCCGTCGACGGATGCACCTGGAACGCCCGCACCTCCCGATATTCGAACAAGGGCCAGGAACGCAAGCTCACCGTGTCGTTCGCGGTCGCGGAAGAACGACTGCCGGGCCTGGGGGTCTTCACCGCCACGCGCCAGTACCAGGGGATGCATCTGGATCTGCGCGACGGCAAAACGCCGGGGATCGACAAGCTCGAAGGGTTCAGGCCGCTGGCCGGGCCGGGCGATCGGGCCTTCGCGGTCACGAAGGTCGAGAAGAGTTCCTCGTCGAACGACGTCGGTGTGGTGCTCTTCCAGAAACGCAACGTGCTGGTCGAAGTGGCCTACTCAGGGGACGACGAGGACACCGAGCTGAGCGGGAGCCGGTTGATCGACAGCGCCTACACGGTCGCCGTCGCCGTGGAGAGGTCGTTGCGATCATGAGGGGGAACTCGCAGGGGCCGCGTCCGGGCCAGGAGCGTCCGGGCGTCGAGGAGACGGTGACCGTGGGCGTCGCGCTCGCCGTGGTGTTCGTGGTGAGCATCATCCTGGCCTGGGTGATCCCGGCGCGCGGGAGCTTCGAATGGATGCCCGACGCGCCGGCGGCGCCCGATCGCGTCCCGTCAGGGCCGATCGTCCGGACGTTGCCGAAGGGATGTGGGATCTCGGCCGCCACCGTGGGCCGCCTGGTGACCGAGCCGCGCATGTCCAAGGACGGTGGCCAAGGGGAATGCGTGTGGTCCTCGCGCAGCGATGAGGGGTCGCGCCGGTTCCTGTCCATCGGCCTCAGCCTGTCGCCCGGAGCCACCACACTCCAGTACGCGGGGATGACGCGCGCCGGGCGATCGGCGGTCGGCGAGGCCATGCGGTCGTTCGGGGCAAAGTGGTCCGGCATGACCGACAGGCGGGTGACCGGTCTGGGTGACGAGGCACTCGTGCAGTCGTCGCCCTCGAACGGCGTCACGGTCGTGGCCCGTACGGGCAACACGAAGGTCATCGTCCAGTACCGGGGCATCCGGCTGCCGCTTCCGGAACAGACCGCGCTGGACGGCGCCCTGGCCGCCGCGGCGGAGGTCGTGACCGGGCTGGGCGCCGGCACACCCGCTCGCCCGGTCATCGCACCCGCCCCACGTTCGACACCGGCCCGTACGGTCCCCGACCTTTGCACCGCGGTCTCCGACCGGACCCTGCGCCGCCTGCTCAAGGGCCCTATCGACACCGACGAATCCCGGTCGACCACCATGGGCCTCGTTGTCGAGGGAGCTCGGTATCGCGGCTGCTCCTGGACCTCGATGGACTCTGAGCTCAAAGTCATCACGGCGGTCGTGCCCGGCGGCGGGCCGTTCGACGGCACCTGGCTGGCCACCCGCGAGTACGTGATCCGGCACGGCGACGCCCGTGCCGAGGAGCCGCTCAGCGTTCGCGACCGAAAGTACTTCCGCCCCGTCGCGGGGCTCGGCGACCAGGCGTACACCGCGCACGTCCCGGGAGTCATTCCCGCCGTGGTCCTCTTCCGGGACGGAAACGTGCTCGTCCAGGTGACCTACGAGGAGGCCGACGAACGCCACCCGATCGACGGAAAGCACGCGATGCGCGGCGCGTACGCGGCGGCCAAGGAGGTGGCCCCGGTGCTCTCCGGACGCTGACGGCTCATCGACGCTGGAGCCGGAGACCCGCTGCTCCCCGCTTGCCCCGGCTTCACCCGGGAGGTCGACGCGGGCCTTCACAAGCGGTTGCGATGCCGTTGATCAGGGGCGGGTGCCGACCATGCTCGGGGCCTCAACCGTCCGCTGATCGTCTCTGGGAGGCTCTAATCTGGCGGGTATGGCGACGGTGGAGACTCCGCGGGCGCGGGCTCGCAGGTTTGCGAATGAGACGCGTCTGGGGCTGGTGCGGCGGGCGCGGAAGATGGACCGGATCCTGGCGGAGACGTATCCGGATGCGCACTGTGAGTTGGACTTCACGGATCCGTTCGAGTTGCTGATCGCCACGGTGCTGTCGGCGCAGACGACGGACGTGCGGGTGAATCAGACCACACCGGCGTTGTTCGCCAAGTACCCGACCCCGGAGGATCTGGCCGCGGCCAACCCGGAGGACGTGGAGCAGATGCTCAAGCCGCTCGGTTTCTTCCGGGCCAAGACCAAGTCTGTGATGGGGCTGTCGGTGGCGTTGCGGGACACCTTCGGTGGTGTGGTGCCCCGGACGCTGGATGAGATGGTCACGCTGCCGGGCGTCGGGCGGAAGACGGCCAACGTGGTGCTCGGCAACGCCTTCGACGTTCCCGGGATCACGGTCGACACGCACTTCGGGCGGCTGGTGCGCCGGTTCGGCTGGACGACCGAGACCGATCCGGTCAAGGTCGAGTACCAGATCGGCGAGCTGATCCCGCGCAAGGACTGGACGATCATGTCGCACCGGCTGATCTGGCACGGCCGCCGCATGTGCCACGCGCGCCGTCCGGCCTGCGGCGTCTGCCCGCTGGCCAGGCTGTGCCCGTCGTACGGCGAGGGTCCCATCGAGGCCGAGGAGGCCCGCAAGCTCGTCAAGACCGGCCCGCCCAACTGATCATCGACCCGACCCCGCTCGGGGTCGTGATGGCCGAAACAGGGGATACGGGAAGGATCTCAGGCGTGATCGGGTTGGCAGAGGCGTGACTCATCCCGAATGGCTCGACGATTTCGTCGCCGCGGCACCCCGGATGCCGGTTCCGCCGCTCCTGCGGCCGACCGCGTCCGCACGCGCCGCGGCGGTGCTGATCCTGTTCGGGGACGGCGTGAACGGACCGGACATCCTCCTCACCGAACGTGCCGCCACGCTCGCCAAGCACGCCGGCCAGCCCGCGTTCCCGGGCGGCCGGATCGACCCCGAGGACGACGGCCCCGTCGACGCCGCGCTCCGCGAGGCCTGGGAGGAGGCCGGCGTCCAGGCGTCCGGCTGCGACGTCATCGGCGTCCTGCCCGAGCTCTACCTCTCCCGCAGCGACTACCGGGTCACGCCCGTGGCGGCCTGGTGGCGCGAGCCGTCCGAGGTCTCGCCCGGCCACCCCGGCGAGGTCGCCACGGTCGCCAGGGTCCCGATCGCCGAACTGGTCGACCCGGCCAACAGGCTGACCGTGCGGCATCCGTCCGGCATGAAGCTCGGCCCGGCGTTCAAGGCGCGCGGCATGCTGGTGTGGGGATTCACCGCCGGACTGCTGACGCAGGTGCTCGCCGCGGGCGGCTGGGACCGCCCGTGGGACGCCGACCACGTCGAGGACCTGCCCCCCGAAGTGCTGAATCTCGCCGCTCGCGGCTGACCCCGACCGCCCTGCGTACATCCCCGCGGCTACCCGCGCGGCGGCGAGTCGCTCCCGGCGGTTATGCGGGGACAGTGAATCTGGTCCGCTGAGGGGACGTGAACATCGGCCATCGCGCTATACGGTGAAGCGGTGCTGGGCGACCACGTTCTCGATCTGATCCTGCTTGTGCTCATCGTGCTCTTCGCGGTGTCGGGCTACAGGCAGGGCTTCATCGTGAGCCTGCTGAGCTTCGTCGGCTTCGTCGGCGGCGGTGTCGTGGGGGTGCTCCTGGCGCCCCCGATCGCCGAGGCCGTCGTCGAGGGAACCGCCCAGCAGGCACTGCTGGCGATCGTCATCGCCTTCCTCGCCGCCACCCTCGGGCAGCTCGTCGCCTCCTCCGCGGGCGCGGTGCTGCGCAACCGGGTGACCGGCATCAACGCGCGCACGGTGGACGCGGCGGGCGGCGCGGTGGTGAGCTCGCTGTCGCTGGTGCTCGTCGCCTGGTTCTTCGGCAGCCTGGTGTCGCAGTCGGCGTTCAGGCCGGTCCGCACCCAGGTCGACGACTCGTCGATCCTCAACGGCGTCGACCGGATGATGCCCCACCAGGCGCAGACGTGGTTCGCCTCGTTCAAGAGGTTCGTCAAGGAGGACAGCGGCTTCCCGCAGGTCTTCAACGGCCTCGGCGGCGAGTCGATCACCGAGGTGCCGCCGCCGGACGACGCCATCCTCAACACCCAGGCCCTGCGCAACGCCAAGCGCAGCATCGTCAAGATCGTCAGCACCGCGCCGCAGTGCCAGCGCCGCATCGAGGGCACCGGGTTCGTCTTCGCGCCCGACCGGGTCATGACCAACGCGCACGTCGTGGCCGGAGCGCGCGGCGACTCGCGCGTCCAGACCCTGAACGCGCCGCGCGCCTCGGCGGGCCGCGTCGTCCTCTACGACCCGCAGCGCGACATCGCCGTCCTCCACGTACCGGGGCTGAGCGCGCCCACGCTGAAGTTCGCCGGGCCCGCCCGCAACCAGGACGACGCGATCATCGCGGGGTTCCCCAAGAACCACCCGTTCACCGCCGACGCCGCCCGCATCCGCGCCCGGCAGACGGCCCGCGGCCAGGACATCTACCACTCCGGCCAGGTCAGCCGTGAGATCTACGCCATCCGCGGCAAGGTCGAGCCGGGCAACTCCGGCGGCCCGCTCCTCTCCAAGGAGGGCACCGTCTACGGCGTCATCTTCGCCGCCGCGCTCGACACCGACACCCCCACCGGCTACGCCCTCACCGCCGAAGAGGTGGCCGCCGACGCCCGAGCCGGCGCCACCGCCACCCTCCCCGCCGCCACCGGCAACTGCTCCGACTGACCCGCCCCGGGCGTCCACCCCGCCTCAGGTGTTCAGTTCGTTCAGGCGGTGAGCTGTAGCTGTATGGGGGCGGTGGTTTCTGGGGTTGTGGCCAGTGCGCGGGCTGTGCGGACGACTCCGGCTACGTCGATCTCGTACGGGGGGCCGGCGGCGAAGGGCTCCAGGCGGTCGGCGGCCCTTGTCAGCAGGGCCGCGGCGCCCTTGGGGTTGCCTCGCCGGAGGTGGGTGATCCCGACCGCGACTTGGGCCAAACCGCGCCAGAGCTCCCGTTCCTGCTCCGGAGCGGCCTTCCATACGGCTTCCAGCACCTCATGGGCATGAAAGGGCCGATCAGCGTCCAGAAGCCGCTGAGCCTCACGCAGAGCGGCCTCAGGTGCCAGCCGGAGGTCGTCGGGCATCGTCGGCTCCCCGGCCTCGCCGTGCGCCAGCGGCCGCCCGTACGCGTCCCGGGGCCGCGCGTTGCGTGCCCGACCCAGCTCATCCCGGTCCCGCATCCCGCCACCGTACGCCCGCCACCCCACGCCGTTCCCCACCGACCCGACCCGGCCTGGCCGGAGGGGGTGAATCGAGGCAGTCGGGCTGGGCGGGCAGTGGGCTGGCGCGGGCTGAGTGGCTGGCCAGGGCTGGGCGGGTGCGCCGAGCTGGGCTGGGGGTCAGCGGTCGGGTTCGGGGTCGTGGAGCCAGCCGATGAGCTGGGTGTCGAACGAGCGCGGGCGTTCCTGGTGAGGGAAGTGGCCCGTGCCCTCGATGAGCTTCCAGCGGTAGGGGGCGGCGACGTACCGGCCGGAGCCCTGGGCGCTGTCGGGGAGCGTGCAGCGGTCGAGCGCGCCGTGCAGTTGCAGGGTGGGCACCTGGATCGGGGTGCGCATCTGGCGGGTGTAGCGGATGCCGTCGGGGCGTGGGGCGGAACGGAAGAGCCACCGGTGGTATTCGAGGGCGCAGTGCGCCACCCCGGGCACCTGGATGGCGCGCCGGACGAGGCGTTCGGTGCGTTCGTCAGGCCACCCGGGCCCGGACCACTCGTGCAACAGGCGGCCCACCAGGGCGGCGTCGTTGCGTACGAGGCGGCGTTCGGGCCACATGGGCACCTGGAATCCGAACGTGTGCTTGGTCGCCCAGGCCTGCCCCTTGACGTCCCCCCGTACGGCTTGGCGGAGACGGAGCGGGTGCGGGGCGCTCACCACGGCCAGGCGCTGCACGACCTTGGGGTGGTAGACGGCCATCGTCCAGGCGAGGAGCCCGCCGAGGTCATGGCCGACGACGATCGCGTTGGCCTCGCCGAGCGCGCGCACGAGCCCGGCGGCGTCCCCGGCCAGGGTGACCAGGTCATAGCCGCGCGGCGGCTTGTCGCTGCCGCCGTATCCGCGCAGGTCGACGGCGGCCACGCGGTAGCCGGCCGCCGACAACGACACCAGCTGGTTGTGCCATGACCACCAGAATTCGGGGAACCCGTGGAGCAGCAGGACCAGCGGCCCCTCGCCCATCTCCGCGACATGGAAGCGGGTGCCGCCGGCGCTGACCGCCCGGTGTGTCCAGGGTCCCTCGATCTCGATGACCGATTCGTCGCGCCCGGTCATGGGAGGTCAGTCCGTGAGCGCGGGAGCGTCCGGGGCCGTCACTGCCGGCTCCCGGTCCTCGCCCCGGCGCCGCAGCATCGTCAGATCGTCCTTGAGGGTGCGGCGGGTGCGCTTGGCCCCGTCGATCTTCTTCATCCGCCAGTAGCCGATGAGGATGAGGACCGCCGCGAGCAGCAGGTAGATCCCGGCGACGATGAGGAACGCGGCCCAGTGCCAGATGCCCAGCGCCACCAGGCCGTACGCGAGGGCGATCGACAGCAGAATGACGATCATGCCGCCGCACAGGCCCGCGATGGCGAACAGCACACTGCCGATGGCCGCCTTCTTGGCGTCGGCCTTGAGCTCCATCTTCGCCAGGTCCATCTCCGACCTGACCAGGTTGGAGACGTTGCTCGAGGCCATCGCGACCAGCTCACCGAGGGATTTGTCCTCGACGCGCTCGCCCGGCAATGCTCCGCTCATGTCGTTCTTCTCCTTCCAGGGCCCCGGCCGGATGCGGGGGCGGCTGCCTCAGCCTGGCAGCCGCGCCGCCCGGCGTGTCGCCCGGGGTCGTCCGCCTATTCGGGGACCTCGGCTCGCGCACGCTGCCGGACCCGGTGCCGGAAGACCGTGCTGGCGGCCGCCGAGGCGATGAGGCTCGCGATCAGGACCGCTGTTGTCACTCTCTCGAATTGTGCCGGGTCGGGGTAGGCCAAACCGCCGATCAGCAGTGAAACGGTGAATCCGACTCCGGCCAGGAGCGCGACTCCGGCGATCTCCCGCCAGTGCAGTTCGTCCCCGAGAGTGGTCAGCCCGAGCCGGACGGCCGCCCACGCCCCGCCGAAGACCCCCACGAATTTACCGACCACCAGCCCGGCGATCACTCCGATGGCGATCCGGTCCTCGAAGACCGCGCCGAGCGCGGAACCGTTCAGCGTGACCCCGGCCGACATGAACGCGAACACGGGCACGCACACCCCGGCGGAGAACGGCCGCAGCGCGTGGTCGGCGCTCTCGGCGTTGGTCGGACGTTCGTCCCGCGTCTCGCGGGGGCTGGTGAGCATGCCGAGCGCGACCCCGGCGACGGTGGCGTGCACGCCGCTGCGCTGCATGAAGTACCAGCCGAGGACCGCGAGCGGAACGTAGACCCAGGGGGAACGGAACCCCCTGCTCTGCAACAGCCCGTACACCCCGATCAGCAGCACGCTCAGCGCCAGCGGCAGGAACTCGAGGTGGTCGGTGTAGAAGATCGCGATGATCGTGATGGCGATGAGGTCGTCCACCACCGCGAGCGTGAGCAGGAACGCGCGCAGCGGCGCCGGGCACTGGGAGAACGTCACGGCGAGGACGGCGAGCGCGAACGCGATGTCGGTGGCCGTCGGGATCGCCCAGCCGCGGGCTGCCCCGGGCTCGCCGGCACTGATCGCCAGGAAGATGAGCGCCGGGACGGCGACGCCCGCGAACGCGGCGATCACGGGTAGCGCCGCGTCCCGCGGGTTGCGCAGCTCGCCGTGCGTGAGCTCTTCGCGGAGTTCGAGCCCGGCGATGAAGAAGAACACCGCGAGGAGCCCGCCGGACGCCCAGTGCTGGAGGTCCATGTGGCCGAGGCCGAGCCAGGAAGGGCTGACCTCGAACGCCCGCAGGTCGTCGTAGAGGTCCGACCAGGGTGTGTTGGCCCAGATCAGGGCGGCGACCGTGGCGCCGAGCATGATGACGCCGCCGACGGTCTCGGCGCGCAGCGCCTCGGCGAGGTTGCGGCTGTACCTGGCTGTGGGCCGGAACGGCCAACGGGATGCGACTTGCGGCATTGTTCCCCCGGATTCGGCAGTGGTGGGCGGCCGAGAACCGTCACCCCTGCCGTGAAACCGGGATGGGTCGGCCCCCGCCGACCAGACTTCCCGGCACACCTGTGGGGCAGCCTACCCCCGGTGATCGTCGCTTACGCCGCCTTGATGCCTCCGACTGGCCGAGATCACCCTCCGTACCCTCATGGGCGTTTCGGTCGCGTCCCGTCGCCTCCCAACGCGACACCCCGGGGCCTTTCCCACGTGCACGCCGGAGCCCTGACAGCGCGATGCCCCGGGGCCTTCCGCGGGGAAGGCGCCCGGGGCGTGTCGGTCGGGGTCGCGCGGCGTTCGGTCAGGGTCGCGCGGCGTCCGGTCGGGGTCGCGCGGCGTCCGGTCGGGGTCGCGCGGCGTCCGGTCAGTCTTCGGACTTGGCGCTGGGCAGCTTCTCGGAGATCAGGTCCATCACCGTGCTGTCGGCCAGCGTGGTGACGTCGCCGATGCTGCGGTTCTCGGCGACGTCGCGCAGCAGCCGCCGCATGATCTTGCCGGAACGGGTCTTCGGCAGTTCCGGAACGATCATGATCTGGCGCGGCTTGGCGATCGGGCCCAGCGTCTTGGAGACGTGGTCGCGCAGCTCCTTGAGGAACTCCTCGCCCTCGACCTCCTCGCCGGCGCTGCCGCGCGGGATGACGAACGAGACGATGGCCTGCCCGGTGACCGGGTCGGTGGCGCCCACGACCGCGGCCTCGGCGACCTTCGGGTGCGAGACCAGGGCCGACTCGACCTCGGTGGTCGAGATGTTGTGGCCCGACACCAGCATCACGTCGTCCACCCGGCCGAGCAGCCAGATGTCGCCGTCGTCGTCCTTCTTGGCACCGTCACCGGCGAAGTAGAGCCCCTCGAACCGCGACCAGTACGTCTTCAGGTAGCGCTCGTCGTCGCCCCAGATCGTGCGCAGCATCGACGGCCACGGCTCCTTGACCACCAGGAACCCGCCGCCGCCGTTCGGCACCGACTGCGCCTGGTCGTCCACCACGTCCGAGACGATGCCCGGCAGCGGCTTCATGGCCGCGCCCGGCTTGCCCGCGGTCACGCCCGGCAGCGGGCTGATCATGATGGCGCCGGTCTCGGTCTGCCACCACGTGTCGACCACCGGCGTCGTGCCGGCGCCGATGTGCTCGCGGTACCAGACGTACGCCTCGGGGTTGATCGGCTCGCCGACGCTGCCCAGGACGCGCAGCGACGACAGGTCGAACTGCGCCGGGATGTCGTCGCCCCACTTCATGAACGTGCGGATCGCGGTCGGCGCGGTGTAGAAGATCGACACCTTGTACTTCTGGATGATCTCCCACCAGCGGCCGCGGTGCGGCGTGTCCGGCGTTCCCTCGTACATCACGCTGGTCGCGCCGTTGGCGAGCGGGCCGTACACGATGTACGAGTGGCCGGTCACCCAGCCGATGTCGGCCGAACACCAGTAGACGTCGGTCTCCGGCTTGAGGTCGAACACGGCGTGGTGGGTGTAGGCGACCTGCGTCAGGTAGCCGCCGGTGGTGTGCAGGATGCCCTTCGGCTTCCCCGTCGTACCGGACGTGTAGAGGATGTAGAGCGGGTGCTCGGCGTCGTGGGCCTCGGCGGTGTGCTCGTCCGGCTGGCGGTCGACGACGTCGTGCCACCACACGTCCCGGCCGTTCTCCGCGACCTCCTCGCCCGTCCGCCGTACGACCAGCACGTGCTCGATGCTCGGGGTGCTCTCGACGGCCTCGTCCACGGTCGGCTTGAGCGCGGACGGCTTGCCGCGCCGGTAGCCGCCGTCGGCCGTGATGACCAGCTTGGCCTGCGCGTCGTCGATGCGGGTGCGCAGCGCGTCCGCCGAGAATCCGCCGAAGACCACCGAGTGCGTCGCGCCGATGCGCGCGCACGCCAGCATCGCGATCGGCAGCTCCGGGATCATCGGCATGTAGATGGCGACCCGGTCGCCCTTCTGGATGCCCAGCTCCAGCAGCGCGTTCGCGGCCCTGTTGACCTCGCGCTGGAGGTCGGCGTACGTCAGCGTGCGGGTGTCGCCCTCGGGCTCGCCCTCCCAGTGGAACGCGACCTTGGCGCCCTTGCCCGCCTCGACATGGCGGTCGACGCAGTTGTACGCGACGTTCAGCTCGCCGCCCACGAACCACTTGGCGAACGGCGGGTTGCTCCAGTCGAGCGCCGTGTCCCACCGCTTGGACCATGCGAGCCGGTCGGCCTGACGTTCCCAGAAGCCGAGCCGGTCCTCAGCCGCCTGGTCGTACGCGTCGGCCTTGACATTGGCGGCCTCGGCGAGCTCCGCGGGCGGCTCGAAGCGCCGCGTCTCCTGCAGCAGATTCGAAAGTGTCTCTTGACTCTGGCTCAACGCGTACTCCTTGCTAACGACGGGGAAGGCGCCCGGTGAGCCCACTCCACCAGGGATGGGACCTGCGTCACAAGTCCTGCCCTGGCCTGTGGACGAACGGCGTCCGGCGATCAAGGCTCCGCGACGGATGCTATGTGATGCCGAACACAGCACCGCCTGCGCGTCCTCCGGTTCCTACGGTCCGTTCCACCCCTGGTCCCGGGCAAACACCCGTCCGATCTCGCGCCGGCGCGCCAACGCGGGCGCTTGGCGGCGGCACGGACCGCATAAGGTCATGCCCGTGACCGATGCTTTCGCCCAAGTCGCCGCGCTGCCCGGAGTGGACGGCGCGGTGGCCGACGCCCGTAAGGCCGTGGACCGGTTGCTGGGGCACCGCATTCTGCGGCGCCGCAGTGCCGAGGTGTCCACCGAATCCGCCCTGCGCGGCGCCCGGGCCTCGGCGGAGCTGGAGGGCGTCACGGTCACGCTCGACGAACTGCGCGGCGGCACGAGCCCCACGGACCCGGTCGTCCAAGGGGCCCTGCGGGTGTCGGCCGAGCTGGGCTCACTCGCCGAGACCTGGCGCCAGGCCCCCCGGCAGGTGCTCGCCCGGCTCCACGTCCTGGCCGCTGCGGACGCCGTGGACGACGCCGACCTGGGCCGCCCGCGGGGCGACGGCCAGAAGGCCACCGACGTCCTCGGGCTGGGCGAACCGCCGTCCCCCGCCGAGGTGGCGGGCCGCCTCGACATGCTCAGCGGCCTCCTGACCGGCCAGACCAAGGCGCCGGCCATCGTCGTCGCCGGTGTCGTGCACGGCGAACTGCTCACGCTCCGCCCGTTCGGCTGGGGCGACGGCATCGTCGCGCGGGCAGCGCAACGCCTGACCCTGGTCTCCCGTGGCCTCGACCCCAAGTCGCTGACCGCCCCCGAGGTCGGGCACGCCGAACTGGCCGCCGAATACCCCGAGGCCCTCCGCGCCTACGCGCCCGGCACCCCCGAAGGCGTCGCCACCTGGCTCCGCCACTGCGCCGCCGCCACCGCCGCGGCGGCCCGCGACTCGCAGGCGATCTGCGAAGCCTTCATGCGCGGCTGACCAACAGCCCCCTCACGCCGGGGCGGCCCTATCCGGCGCTCCTGCACGGTGGTCCTGGACGGCGGCTCCCGGCCCACGATTGAGGGGCGGCGGGGCATACCCGGCAGACATAGCGAACGGCGCTCTACCTACGAGCGCCGTCGCCAGTCACGTCACACCGGGTTACCAAGCGTGCACCTCATATTCGTCGGACGGGTCAAGCCCGTCTCGACGCGCCTCCCGCGGCTGGTCGCGCGTGGGTACCCGGCTGCCGTGCTCGGACACTTGGTCCGTAGAACCTGTCTACGCCTCATTAGCCCAGTTGACAAGCCCCTATTCGTAAAGCGGTCACCCAAAGTGGAAGAACTGAACACGGAACGGCGTTGGGGCCGAGGGTGCCTTCCGGGACGAGATGGAGTGGACCGCACCATTGCCGGAAGTATCGGAGCCCATCCGTCATCACCGTGATTCGATCACACAGTGTGATCGATTCTTTTTAGTTGCTGATCTCGTACCGGGACGGAACGATCATTAGATGTGATGTACGCTCCGACTCCCGGGCTGGGTGCTACGAGCGGGATTCGTCGGTGGGAGCGGCATACGTGCCGCTACGAGGCCGTTCGGCTCCTGGGAGTGGGATCATCTCAACCAGGTGAGAAAAAACGTCACCCGCCGGGCAACTTTGCCGCTCGACGTAAGTCTCGACGATCGGGCAGCATATGTTGTATCTGCCTAGACTGGGTACGGCGACTTTGCATCCTCTATAGATCAAACTGACGTACCGCATAGCGTGATCTCACCCGAGGCTTTCTTGGGAAACGGCCCGGCTCTACCCCCCCGGAGCCGGACCGTTCGGCGACCCCCGCTCTCCCCCCCGGCGGGGGTCGCCCTATACCTGCGGTCATTCGGGCCCAAAGGCGCGAGTCGTTCCGGGTTATCCACAGGCTGAGGAAAGTCTTCCGTCCGGGCTCCCCAGGGCGCATGGTGGTGGTCTTCCGAGGCAAGGAGACCCCGATGACCAGCCCGGCAATGATCGTGTCAGCCGACCCGGCGATCGTCGACGACCTGGTGCGGCTCGCCGCCGCCGCGTCCACGCCGATCGAGGTCGTCCGCGACCCCGGCCACGCCCGAGCGGCCTGGCACTCACCAGAGCTCATCCTCGTCGGTGCCGACTTAGCGGCGCCCCTGGCCACCGCCGCGCCCCACCGGCGGGGCGGCGTCGTCCTGGTGTCGGCGGACGCCGCCACCGAAGAGACCTACCGCCTCGCCGTCGCGATCGGCGCCCAGGACCACGCCGACCTCGCCCGCGACGAGACCTGGCTGATCGACGCCCTCGCCGCGGCCGCCGAGCCCGCGGACAGCCTGGGAACGACCCTCTGCGTCACCGGCTCCTCAGGCGGCGCGGGCACGAGCGTCCTGGCGGCCGGTCTCGGCCTGACCGCCGCCCGCCAGGGCCTCCGCACCCTCCTCATCGACGGCGACCCGCTCGGCGGCGGGCTCGACCTGGTCTTCGGGCTGGAGCACCACGAGGGCGCCCGCTGGCCCGACTTCGCCGAACGCCGCGGCCGCCTCAGCGTGGCCACCCTCCGCGAGGCCCTGCCCGCCCTGGGCGACCTGTCCGTCCTCTCCTGGCGCCGCGCCGAGCCCACGATCGTCACCGACGAGGCCGCCCTCTGCCTCCTGGACGCCGCCGTACGCGGCTATGACCTGGTGGTCGTGGACGTGCCGAGGTACGTGGGCGAGCTGGGCCGCACCGCCGTACGAGCCGCCGACGCCACCCTCCTCCTCGTCCCGGCGGAGGTACGCGCGGCCATGGCCGCCGAAGTCCTGGCCTCCATGCTCCGCAAAGACACCGCCGACCTGCGTTTGATCGTCCGAGGCCCCGCCCCCGGCGGCCTCACGGCCAACGTCATCGCCGAAGCCCTCGACCTCCCCCTGGCCGGCCACCTCGACCGCGACCGCCGCCTCCCCACCGCCCTGGACCAGGGCGACTTCGTCCGAGCCGCCAAACGAGGCCCACTCCCGGAGTTCTGCGCAGGCCTCATCTACGACCTCAACCTCCACCCCCACCCCTCCCAAGCCGCCGCCTGACCCCAGACCACTCAACCCACGAGGCGGGAGCGGCGACCGCACGCGCAGCCACGTGAACGGTCGGCAGCGCCAGGGCACGGAACGAGCCCCAGGAGCCAAGCACGGCGAACAAGCACAGGGGCGGCGGATGGGGACGAGGGGAACAAGGACACGGGGAACAGGGCGCGGCGCACTTGACCCAGACGCGAGGGCGAAGCGAGCGAGGGCACAGCGTTCGGGCACAGCGTTCGGGCACAGCGTTCGGGCACAGCGTTCGGGCACAGCGTTCGGGATGTGGTTCAGCCGACGGACTCGCTGTCGCCGCAGCGGAGCGTCGCCTGCCCCAAACCGCCGCCCACAGGCGCACACGAACAGTGCGCAGCGAACGAGACGCGATGAGCAGAGAGCGAGAGGGATCTAGATGCGCAGGCTGTCTGATGCGGTGCGCGATCGGCTTGCGGACGCCGGTGGTGAGCCGACGGCCGGGCAGGTCGCGGCCGCGCTGCGCGCGGAGGAACGGTTACTGGGCGATCGGGAGGTGCTGGCCCTGTCGGACGAGTTACGCGCGGAGTTCGTCGGAGCCGGGCCGCTCGAACCGCTACTGCGCGCCCCTGAGGTCACCGACGTGCTGGTGAACGGACCCGCCGAGGTGTGGGTCGACGCGGGCGAAGGCCTGGTGCGTACCTCGATGGCGTTCCCGGACGAGGCCACGCTCCGGAGACTCGCCCAGCGTCTCACCGCCGCTGCCGGGAGGCGGCTCGACGACGCCTCGCCGTACGCGGACGCCCGTCTGCCCGGCGGCGTGCGGCTCCACGCGGTCCTGCCGCCCATCGCGGCCGGCGGCACCTGCCTCTCGTTACGCCTCCCACGACGACGGGCGTTCACGCTGGACGAACTGGTAACGGCCGGCACATTCCCGCCCGAAGGGGCTCGACTCCTCGCCGCTCTGATCGCAGCCCGCGTCGCGTTCCTCGTCACCGGTGGCACCGGCACCGGTAAGACGACGCTGCTCAGCTGCCTCCTGTCGATCGTCGACCCTCAGGAACGGCTCGTCCTGGTGGAAGATTCCGCTGAACTGCGTCCGGACCACGGCCATGTCGTACGGCTCGAGACCCGTCCGCCGAACGTCGAGGGTGCGGGCGGAGTCAACCTCCACGAACTCGTCCGCCAAGCACTCCGGATGCGCCCCGACCGGCTGGTGATCGGCGAAGTCCGTGGCGCCGAAGTAGTAGATCTCCTCAGCGCCCTCAACACGGGACACGAAGGTGGCTGTGGCACCCTCCACGCCAACGCCGCCGCGGACGTCCCCGCTCGTCTCGAAGCCCTGGCCTGCGCGGCGGGTCTGAGCCGCGAGGCGGTGCACAGCCAGCTCGCAGCGGCGCTCGACGTCGTCGTGCATCTCGTACGCGAGCCCGGCAGCGCACGGCGCCGGGTGGCCGAGGTATGCCTCCTCCGCCGTGGCGACGACGGATTCGTCGGGGTCCTGCCCGCCGTGTCGTTCACCGCAGACGGCACGCCAGTCGCGTCCGCCGGCGCGACGGCACTCGCCGCACGCCTGGAGCACCGATGGACTCCGGGGCCCCCGACATGATCGGCGTCACCGAATCCGCGTCGCTCTGCGCGGCCGCCGCGATCTGGGTACTGATGGGCCCGAGGCCCGCCGCCCATCGGCTCAGCCGGATACGCCAGACGCGGCCTCCCACGAACAGGCTGCCGTCAGCCGTCAAGACATGGATCGCAGGCCTCAAGGAACGTCGACGCCTCGAACAACTCTGGCGTACGACCGTCATCGAGCTCTGCGACGGCATGGCTGCAGAGCTAGCCGCAGGCCGTACCCCCGAGGAGGCGTTCACGACTGCGGCCGCGGTTCTGGATCGTCGTATCGCGACCGAACTCTCCCCACCCGATCAGCGCGAGGAAGCCCTGGTCGCAGACCACCTCGATCTGCTCTCCACCCGCCCCGGAGCCGAGGGACTGCGGCTCCTCGCCGCCTGCTGGCGAATCGGCGCCGAACGTGGAGGAACGCTCGCGACGGTTCTCGACGGCCTGGCATCGGCCCTGCGCGACGAGGAAGCCCAACGCCAAGAGATCGCGGCCCAGCTGGCCGGACCCCGCGCGACCGCACGCCTGCTCGCCGGACTCCCCGTGCTGGGCCTGGGCATGGCGGCGGCCCTCGGCACCAACCCGCTCGCCTTCCTCTTCGGAACGATCCCCGGCGCAGCCTGTCTGGCCGTGGGCGTCACCCTCGACGCGGCCGGCCTCGGATGGACCCGCCGCCTTGCCAAGGCCGCGGAGGTCCCGCGATGACCCGTCCCCTCTCACCCAGAGTCCAGCGATGCTGACGATCGCGTCCGTCCTCTGCATGGCGGCCTGCGGATTCCTCCTGCCCGCCACCCCACAACCCGCCGCCCGCCGGTTGAAGGCCCTCCTGGCAGCCCCCGAAGCCAACGAGCAACCTCAAGCCGCTCTCCACGAACGAGACAGACACATCCGCCGCGTGGCCGCGGCGCTTGCCGGCTTGATCTGCGCGTTCGTGTTCGGCGGCACCGTCGGCATCGTGGCCGGGATCGTTGTCGCGGTCGCCGTGGACCGTTCGTTCGGACGTTCAGAACGCACCGATCGCCGCCGCAGATCAGCCCGTCTCGTCGCGGATCTCCCCGTGGCCGTCGATCTCCTGGCCGCATGCCTCCGAGGCGGAACACCCTGGGGTGAGGCCGTCGAAGCGGTGGCCGCCACCGTGGGAGGCCCGCTCGGGGAGGAACTGCACGGCGTCGTAGTCCAGATAAGACTAGGTGCCGACCCGGCCACCGCGTGGCTCACTCTCGCCGCCGAACCCGCACTAGCCCCACTCGCCCGCACAGCCGTCCGAGCCGCAGGAAGCGGCACCTCGCTAGCCCCGTCCCTAGCCCGCCTAGCCACCGACCAGCGCCGCGTAGCCCGCACCGCCGCAGCCGCCCGAGCCAGAGCAGCAGGAGTAAAGGCAGTCGCGCCTTTGGGGCTCTGCTTCCTCCCCGCCTTCATGCTCCTCGGCGTAGTCCCAGCCATCGCCGGGATCGCCTCCACCATCCTCCTCCCGTGGTAACCACCGACCCCGTACTCACCAACCACCAGGAGCACGTCACAGGCCCCCTGGAGACGAGCAGGTAGAGGGGCAGGATTCGCCTGTTCTTTCACGACCCCGGACAACTTCTCCCTGGCGGTCAGCCCCGCCAGCCCGAATTCATTGGCTCCAGCCGTGCCATAACGAGGCCACAGCAGCGGTGCGCCGCCCAGCAAGCCCCCTGACCAGCACGCCAAGCACCACAGCACCAATGGCCCAGGCGCCGTCGCGTACGAACACCAGCGGCCACGAACACCAGCGGGCGCGAACACCGGGGGGCCCAGCGAGCGCCAGCCGACAGGGGGCACCGGCGTGCAGACACCGGCGTGCAGACACGCCAGAGCACGAACGCCCGCAGGCGCGAACACCCGGAGGCGCGAACACCAGGGGACGAGCACCCAGCGATCACCAGCCGATAGGGAGCACCGGCACGCCCTCGCCGGCGCACCCACGCCAGCGCACCCTCACGTCGGCGGGCACCGGCATCAAGGGCGAGCATCGGCGAGCAGGGGCACCAGCGGGGGACAGGCGCTGGCACGGATATCAAGGGCCATGACATATGGGCACGAGCGGGCATGAGCACGAGCGGGTACGAGCACGAGCACGAGCACCAGCGGGCACGAGGACCAGCGGGCACGAGGACCAGCGGGCACGAGGACCAGCGCCGCTTGTTCAGGCGCACAGGCATTAGCAACGACGGATCTAGCTGGGACGGGCCTGGTGGGGATTGGCCCTGGCGGGGGACGACGGGCCCAGCTGGCCATAGCCATCGGCGGGGACGGATTGGTGGCGAGCGCAGGATCAGCGAGCAACGCACGGGTCTGGCTGGGCGATGGCCAGGACGGACGGCGGTGGTTGAGGGCAGCGGCGGGCAAGCGGGCCGTGATCGCCGGGCGGGAGTCCACCGGGGTGAGGAAGAAGCCATCAACAGCGCCGCGTTCTGCGGCAGTCGGAAGTCGACGCCTCCTACGTCGTCAGGCCGCGCCCTGCTCACGCAACTCCCGAGCCTTGGCAGAACCGGGGAACCGGTCATCTCCATGAGGTGCGGACGCACCGCATGCGGAGTTGATGGGTCGCGTCACCGGCGCCGCGGGTCAGGTGGGGAGTTCCGGGGGCAGGAGATCTTGCGCGGACGGACAGGTAGGTGGAGCAGCCCGTCGGGCTGAACGATCGCCAGGGTGAACGATCGCCAGGGATAAACGACCACCTGGTTGAGTGAACTCGCTCAACTCGGAGCAGCAGCTCCGTGTCATTCGGTGCAGGCGATGGCGCACCTTCTCTATGCATCTCCTTCTCTAGCGGCTTCGTTTCGGTTCCCACCGGGGCCGATCCGCTGCCAACCGCGCGTTCGGCTACGCGGGTCTCACCATGCTTGAGCCGCGCCGCTGGTGTGGCGACGAAATGAGTGTTGACGCCCATTCCTAGTGGCAACTGCCAAGTCAAGCCTGCCCAGGTTGTGAAGGCGCGCCTGCCCCAGGTTGTTGGGATGACTGGCGTCCATCGTCAGGCAGATCGATGTGGCGCCTCTCCTCGCCCGGACGCGCGGAAAGGGGGTTGAGGGGCGCCGCGAATGGCTGAGGCGCGGACGGGCGGCCATGGTCCTGGCCAGGCAGTCGCGTTGGCCCGCTGGAGTTATCCACAGAACGGGATTCGCCTGTTGGTGAGCCAGGCGTTGTCGCAGCCTTGAACCCAAGGGGCGGAACGAGCGCTCACGAGGAACAGCGGAAGGAGCCCAGATGAGGATCATGAGGACAGCGGTACGACGATGGCATACCAGCGCACGTGATCTCGGCATGTCCACAGCGGAGTACGCCGTGGGGACGGTCGCGGCGGCCGGGTTCGCGGGCCTGCTCTTCAAGATCGTGACCAGTCCAGAGGTCCGCACGCTCTTGTTAGGGATCATCAAGCGGGCCCTCCAACTCGGTTGAGGAGGAGGGGGCGCGACTTCGGATCGGTCACAGCGGAGATCGCAGTGGCTCTGCCGGCCCTGGTGCTTGTCACGCTGGCGGCTATCTGGGGAGTATCGCTCGCCTCGGTTCAGTTCGCGTGCACGGATGCCGCGCGGAGCGGTGCACGCGCGGCCGCCCGTGGTGAGTCCCTTGAGGCGGTACGCGCGGTGGTGACACGGGCGTTGCCTCCGGGCGCGGTGGTCGAAGTGTCGCGGGACGCGGAGCAGGTGCGAGTGGCGGTCACCGTCGATGCGCGAGCGCCTGTCTCGACCGGTCTGGGCTCACTGACGATCCGTGCCCAGGCAACGGCCGCAACCGAGCCGGGCGCGTCCGAGCCGGGCACGTTCGAACCGGGCACGTCCGAGCCGGGTGCGGTCACGCCGGGCGCGTCTGAATCGGGTGCGCCTGAGCCAGGTGCAACCGCGTCGGGCGCGTTTGAGCCCGGGCGCGTCTGAACCGGGCGCGTCTGAACCGGGCGCGTCTGAACCGGGCGCGTCTGAACTGGGGTACGTCCGAACCGGGGTACGTCCGAACCAGCGGTGTCTGAGCCAGGTGCGACCACGCCAGGCATATCTGCGCCGAGGGCGTCCGAGCCGCATGCGTCCGAGCCAGGTGCGATCACGCCGGGCGCGCCCGAGCCGCGTGTCTGCGCCGAGGGCGTCTGAGCCGGGTGTGTCTGCGCCACGTGCGACCGTGTCGGGCGCGTTTGAACCAGATGCGATTTGAATCGGGTGCGTCTGCGCTGAGGGCGTCTAAGTCGGGGCGTCCGCGTCGGGTGCGTCTGAACCGAGTGCGTCTGAACCGGGTGCGTCCGCGGCGGGCGCGTTCGCTCCGAGTGCGTTAGCGCCAAGGGTGTTTGGGTCGGGTGCGTCCGGGTGCGTCCGGGTGCGTGCGTTCGGGGTGGGTGCGTTCGAGCCGGGTGTCCGGGCCGATGCGGTCGATTCGGGTGTGTCCTCGGCGAGTGTGTCCGAGTTCGAAGCATCTGAGCTGGGAGCGTCCGGGCCGTGAGGTGTGCTGCCCTGGCCTGATTACGGGCCGGGGCGGCCACCGCTTGGGCATGTCCAAGCGGCGGTGCTACTGGCTCCGTTTGTACGGGCCGGTCACCGGCTCGGTCACGTCCGGGCGGCGGTGCTACCGGGATCCGTTCGTGCGGGGCCGGTCACCGGCTCGGTCACGTCCGGGCGGCGGTGCTACTGGCTCCGTTTGTACGGGCCGGTCACCGGCTCGGTCACGTCCGGGCGGCGGTGCTACCGGGATCCGTTCGTGCGGGGCGGGTCACCGGCTCGGTCACGTCCGGGCGGCGGTGCTACCGGGATCCGTTTGTACGCGGCCAGCTGCTGGCTTGGTCACGTCGAGGGGGTGGTGCTACCGGCTTCGCCTGTTCGGTTTGCCTTGCCGGGCTGGCGCTGAGAGCACGCTTGTCGGGGTGTCGGGGTGTCGGGGTGTCGGGTGCTGCGGAGTCGCCGTGTGTGGCCGTGTGGCGGGGGCGGGTGGCTCTGATGGCTCTGGCCGGTAGGGAGGAGGTGAGGGTGGATGGCGTTCAGGCGGGGTGATCGGGGGTCTGGGGCGATCTATGTGGTCGCGTTCATGGCGGTGGTCTGGATGGTGGCAGTGACTGCGATGGCGGTGGGGAGCGTTCGCGCCGCTCGCCATCGGGTCGACGCTGCCGCTGACCTTGCCGCGTTGGCCGGGGCGGGCCGTGTGGCGGAGGGGCGGACGGCCGCGTGCAGGGCCGCTGCGGACATCGCCGCTGATTCCGGCGCGCGACTGTCGGCTTGCGAAGTGCGTGGCAGGATCGTCGAAACGTCGGTGACGATGGTGATGAACGTGCCCGTCGTGAAGGCCGCGCTGCGGGTCTCGTCCCGGGCCAGGGCTGGTCCTGTGAGCCCGGAGGGCGTACCCTGATCAATCCTGAACTTATTGAACACAGCGCCAATAGGAACCAGGATGGGTGTACGGCAAGGTGCGTTCCGACCGGGGCGAATACGATCCGCTCCCTCTTTGTCACGTTTCTGTGACGTTCGCTACCGAGTGGTACGTTACGCTGCCCTAAGCCCAGAGGTTTCACCAGACAACGGCGGCTGCACTCGCCCCCCGAGGCCGGCCAGGCTTCTCGGGCATGGCGGACGTGGTTGAACGCCGTCCGATGGAGGGATTTGCTCCGTGACCAGGATTCGCAGGATCGGTGCGGTGGTGCTCGCGACTGGATCCGTCGTCCTGGGTCTGCCTTTGCCCGCGGACGCCGCGACGACCAGCGTGCTGACGCCGAGCAACGGCTCGGTCATCCGGAGCGGTTCATCGGTGACCGCCAAGGCGCACTTCGACTTCGCCATCACGATGGAGCTGCGCGTCAAGACGCCCGGCGGCGGTGACACTTTCCTTACCAAGAAGGGCGGCACCGGCGACCTGTCGGCTCCCATCAACCTGGAGCGCAACGGCAAGTACACCGTCTACCTGATCGGGCGGCCCACCAACCACGTGTACGACTCCAACACGTTCACCGTCGCGGTTCCGCCCGCGCGGCCGAGCGGGGTCTCCGGGTCGGTCTCGGGCAACAGGCTCACCGTCCGCTGGAACCTCGGGCTTGAAAACGACCTGTCCGGCTACTCGGTGAAGGCCGGTGGCGTCGGCTCGTCCTCCGGATCGGCCGGCCAGCTCTGCTCCGGCACCAGTTGCTCTGCCAGCTTCTCTCTCCCGAGCGGGACCAGCGGAAGCGTCCCGGTGAGCGTGACGGCCAAGCGCCCCAGCGGCACCGGCGGCTCGCTCTCCTCGGGCGCCGCCTCGACGAGCGTGTACGCGGGTGGCGGCGGCGGGGGCACCCTGCCGGGTTCATCCGTGCCCACACTGCCGGGAACGACGGCGCCCAACCCCAGTACGCCGCTCACCCCGTTCAACAACGAGTCGCCCGTCACCCTGCCGTCGGTGCAGCCTGACGGCGCGACGCCCGGCTTCACCTATCCGGCGCCGCAGGTGCTCAACCAGGGCAACACGAAGGCGCAGGCCGTCTCCGCCTCGAGCAGCCTGCAGTGGGGCAAGAGCGTGGGCATCGCGCTCATCCTGCTGATCGTCGCGGCCCACCTGGGCACCTGGACGCGTCGCCTCCGCGTTTCGCAGGCCGGTGTGAGCAGCCAGGGCATGGCCGCGCGTATCGCGCGTGGAGGTACGGGCCGCAAGCGTGTCAGCAAGGCTCGTGAGGGGATCGCCAAGGCCGAGGCCGTGGCCAAGACGGCGCCCACGACCGGCAAGTCCGGAGCGGGCGAGCCCGGAGCAGGCAAGGCCGGGGCTGGTAAGCCTGCGGCGGCGAAGGGGGACACCGCCGTTCTCCCGGTGCCCGGAGCCGCCCCTCAGTCTGGTGGGCCCGGCAAGCCCGGAGGCAAGCGCCGTCCGGCGACCCTCGGCAAGCGCCCCGGCGGCGTCAACGTGGAGATAGCCAAGCAGGCCGGCCCGAGCGCGGCTGAGGCCAACGGCAAGTCGCGGCGTTCCGGCAGCAGCCGCCGCAAGAACAAGTAGTCCGCGAACGCAACCCAGACCACCATGCTGCCCCGGCTGACATCAGCCGGGGCACGGTGCTTTATCCAGACCGTTCCATATCCACACCTCGGCGCCCGCGAGTGGTGTAGCTGCGTTCCGCCACCTGAGCGTCTGCCCTTCGGTGTGACTCGTTTCCCTCCGGCACCCTGTGCGGCTGCGGCCCGGTACTCGTGCGTCCGCCCTCCCATGGGGGCGTGCGCCTTCCGGCGCGGCTGCACTCGGCCGCGTACGTGGCTGCACTCCGGCACCTGTGCGTGCGTCCTCAGAGGGTCAGTATTCGGCCGTCGTCGTCACGGCGCTTTGGTATCTGCGTGCCTGCGCTCTGGCACTTGTGCGTCTGCCCTCCGGTATGGCGCGTTTCCTTCCGGCACCTGTGTGCTGCGCTCCGGTGTTTGTGTGCCCGCCTTCATGTGGCGCGTGTGCTTTCCGGCGTGGTGCGGCTGGGCTCGGGCGCGTACGTGGCTCGTCTCTGGCACCTGTGCGTGCATCCTCTGGCGTTGTGCGTCCGGGCTTTGGTTCTGCGTGGCTGTTCTTTAACGGGCCCGCGACGAGGACTGGACCATGGTCCTGGTGACGCACGGCCACCCCCTCGCATGGTGCGCCGACGTCGTCTATGTCCTGGGCGAGGTTGTCCCATGGGGACGAAACGAAAGGGCTCACCTCACAGATCAACTCACTGGGCGGACCAGCCCAGCGGGTGAATCAACTCAGTGGCGGGCCGGGGGGAGGGTGTTTGCGCTGCTGGCTGCCGTGGCCTGCACGGCGACAGGGCGGGACGTACCAGCTCTTCTGCGGGATGCCTCTGGTGCCTGCGCTCCGGCAGCCGAGTGGCCGCGTAATTCCGTACCTGCGTGGCGGACTTCGGCCCCCGCAGTGACCTCAACCACCCCTAGTGACTCAGCCGTCGTCCTGGCAGCGGCCGTCAGCTCGACCTCAGTCAGCTGCCAGGAGAATCACGACTGCCAGGAGAACCATGGCCGTCGGGAGGTTCAAGGTCGCTGCGGAGGTCCGGTGACGGTGGTGACTCAGGTGTGGCGTTGGATTTGGGGAAGGTCTAGGCTCCCTAACCAGCCGAGATCTGCGTGAATGCCCGGAGTGTCGAGAGGAGATCCTCCGCATGTTGTTCCTGGGTCTGGCCCTGGCGGTCGTCGCTGTGGTGGCCGGTGCGGCCGTGATCATGGGTAACACCGGAGACGCCCAGCTCAGTGCGTTCGGTGACACGATCCCCGGGATCACGTCCGAGTGGCAGGTCTTTCTCGGGGGTGCCGTGGTCGCCATCGTGTTCATGGCGGGCATGACCGTCGCGGCCTTCGGGTTCAACCGGTCGGTGCGCGTTCGGCGGGAACTGCGGGAGCTTCGAGAAGAGCACCTGGAGTCGATCCACACGCTTGAGCTCGAGAAGCGTCAGCTTCAGCGTGAGCTTGCCAGGTTCCGGCAGCCCTCCGGGCCTGGGGCCGGCGAGGCCAGCCAGTCCGTTCCCACGGGGCGATGAAGCCCTCCGCTCCGCGACAGAAACCCTTCGTGGACTTGCCGATGATGGTCGGATAAAGGTCTCTGCAGGCCGGATGAAGGCCTCCGTGGATTTATGAGTGCTCCATGAGGGGCGGGGCCTTACGAGGGTCCGCCCTTTCGCTTTGTTGGCCCGTCCCGTTTGTCGCGGAGTCGCTATGGGGCAACGCCTCTGCTGCTTCGGGGTTTTCGCTATCCGGCTTGTTTGAGGAGCTCGGCCAGGAGGATCAGGGCGCCGGTCTTGTCTAGGGGGTCGTTGCCGTTGCCGCACTTGGGGGACTGGATGCAGGACGGGCAGCCGGACTCGCATTCGCAGGACTCGATGGCCTCGCGGGTGGCGCCCAGCCATTCGGCGGCGTCGGTGTAGCCGCGTTCGGCGAAGCCCGCGCCGCCCTCGTGGCCGTCGTACACGAAGACCGTCAGCAGGCCCGTGTCGGGGTGGATCGCCGTCGAGACGCCGCCGATGTCGGAGCGGTCGCAGGTCGCGAAGAGCGGGAGCAGGCCGATCGAGGCGTGTTCGGCGGCGTGGGCGGCTCCGGCCAGGTCGAGGTCGCCGAGGGCGTCGACCTGGTCGGCGGAGAGCGTCCACCAGACGGCGCGCGTGCGGAGGGTGCGGGGCGGGAGGTCGAGAGGCTTCTCGCCGAGCATCTCGCCGGTCTGCAGACGGCGCATCTGGTACGCGACGACCTGGCGGGTGACGTCGACCGTGCCGAAGCGGAGGGTGGCGTCGCCCCACGCGGTGGTGCGGAGGGGCTCGACGATGGTGATGTCGGTGACGTCGCGCGCGGTGGTGGAGTAGTCGGGGTCGGCGGCTTCGACGAGGGCGACCGAGTCGTCCAGGTCGAGGGTCTGCACGATGAACGAATCGCCCTGGTGGATGTAGACCGCGCCCTCGTGGACGGTGGTGTGCGCCGAGGCCTCGTCGACGGTGCCCAGCAGGCGTCCCGTCGCGGACTCGACCACCTGGATGGGGGCGCCGCCCGCGCCGCGGATGTCGGCCAGGTCGGCGGCCCTGTCGCGGCGCGTCCAGTACCAGCCGTTCGGACGGCGTCGCAGGAACCCGCGGCGGACGAGGTCCGGCAGGAGGTCGGTGGTGGACGGCCCGAACAGGTCCAGGTCGGCCTCGGTGAGCGGGAGCTCGGACGCGGCCGCGCACAGGTGGGGTTCGAGGACGTACGGGTTGTCCGGGTCGAGCACGGTCGCCTCGACGGGCGTACCGAAGATCGCCTCCGGGTGGTGGACCAGGAAGGTGTCGAGCGGGTCGTCACGGGCGACGAGGACGGCGAGCGCCGACTGGCCGGAACGTCCGGCGCGGCCCGCCTGCTGCCAGAGCGAGGCGCGGGTGCCGGGCCAGCCGCACACGAGGACGGCGTCGAGACCGGAGACGTCGACGCCGAGTTCGAGGGCGTTGGTGCTGGCGAGGCCGACGACCGAACGTTCGCGGAGGGCGGCTTCGAGGACACGGCGTTCCTCGGGAAGGTAGCCCGCGCGGTAGGCGGCGACCTGGTCGGAGAGCTGCGGCGCGACCTCGCCCAGGGCGCGCTTGGCGCTGAGCGCGACCGACTCGGCGCCGCGGCGTGACCGTACGAACGCCAGCGTCTGGACGTCCTCGACCACCAGATCGGCGAGCAGGTCGGCGGTCTCGGCGGTCGCCGTACGCCGGACGGGGGCGCCGTGCTCGCCGCGCAGTTCGGTGAGCGGCGGCTCCCAGAGCGCGAACGTGGCGGGGCCGCGGGGCGAGGCGTCGTCATCGACCGCGATCACGTCCAGGCCGGTCAGGCGGGACGCGGCCGTCGCGGGCTCGGACGTGGTCGCCGAGGCGAGGATGAAGACCGGCGACGCGTTGTAGCGGGCGCAGACGCGGCGGAGCCGGCGCAGCACCTGGGCGACGTGCGAACCGAACACGCCGCGATAACCGTGCGCCTCGTCGATGATCACGTACCGCAGGCGGCGGAAGAACGAGGCCCAGCGGGCGTGGGACGGCAACATCGACCGGTGCAGCATGTCCGGGTTGGTCAGGACGTAGTTGGCGTGCTGCCGGACCCAGGTGCGCTCGTCCGGCGGCGTGTCCCCGTCGTACGTCGCGGCCCGTACGCGCGTCAGGTGCAGTGCGCGCAGGGCCCGAAGCTGATCGGCGGCGAGCGCCTTGGTGGGGGAGAGATAGAGGACGGTGCCCTCCGGCCCGTCCGTTCGTTCGCCGCGTTCAACGAATGGAGGTCGGGGGGAGGGGATGATGTGTCCGTTGCCCTCGCCGGTCTGACGTTCGCCCGCCGTGCGCTGAGGATCGTTCGCCGTGTCCAGAGGGACGTCGCCCCGCCTGTCTTGATGGGCGTCCGCAGGGGCCAGGGGGCCCTCGCCCGTGGCGTTTTGAGAGGCGTCGGTCGTGCCTTGGGGGCCGCCGGCCGTCGTGCCTTGAGGGCCGCGTGCGATGCCGCTTTGGAGATCGACTGCTGTGGCTTGGGAGTCGTCCGTTGTGGCCCGGAGGTCGGCTGCGGCGGCTTGGGGGTTGTCGGCTGTGGCTTGGGGATCGGCTGAAGTGTCCTGGGGATCGCCTGGTGCGTCCCGGGGATCGTCCGACGTGGGTCGGGGGGCGTCCGGTGCGGCTTGGGGGGACGCGGCGGAGGCTTCGATCGCGTTCTGGCGGATCGCGGCGGCGGCTTGCTTGGCGGCGCGCGCTTGGACGTACGCGCGCATCTCCGCGCGCGCTTCGGCCACGCTGAAGATCGGCCTGGGACGTCCGGGCAGGGGCTCGCGGTCCTCGGAGAGCAGCCGGGCCATGCCGCGGCGGCGCCGGCGGCGTTCGGCGGCGGTGAGCTCGATCATGGGGGCGAGGCGCGGCTCGGGGGCCTCGGCGTCCTCGGCGGGATGCGAATCCTGTTCGCCTGTGGCTGAACGAACGGGCGGTACGTGGCCGTAGACGGCCGCGACGGAGGGCAGCAGATAGGCCAGTGACTTGCCCGACGCGGTGCCTGTGGCGATGATCACAGACCGCCCGGCGTAGGCGTGTTCGGCCGCGACGGCCTGGTGTTCCCACGGGGCCTCGATGCCCGCGGCCGTGAGACGGTCCACCAGGAGCTGCGGAGCCCAGCTCGGCCACCCCGCGCGACGCCCCTGACGTGCGGGAACACGTTCGACATGGGTGATGCGATCGCGACGCGTGGGGTCGGCGAGAAGCCGTTCGAGAGGAGTGCGAGATCTTTGAGGGGCCATCAGGTTTTCAGTCTGCCAGTCTGGGCAAGAACCCGGGAACGCCCCGGCGTTGGAGCTCCCCTGCCCCCCTGCCCTGACAGGCAGATCAGCAGGTCAGATGGGATCGCGCGAACTTTCGCCCGAGTGGGCGATAACGCGCGTACGTGACGCCGGAGCGTGATTGAATCACGGCGGAGTCTCGTTGCACCGGACCGCCGGGCGCATGAGATCAGAGTTTTGCAGTACGGCGCTGGAGGATCTGTGGACCTGAAGGTGAACGACTACACCACTGACGATGGCTTGACCGTCATCAACGTGGAGGGCGAGATCGACGTCTACACGGCGCCGAAGCTTCGCGAGAAGCTCATCGACCTGGTCAACAAGGGGAAGTTCCACCTTCTCGTGGATATGGAGAAGGTCGAGTTCCTCGACTCCACCGGCCTCGGTGTGCTGGTCGGCGGGCTCAAGCGGGTCCGCGCGCACGACGGGTCGCTGGAGCTGGTCTGCACCCAGGAGCGCATCCTCAAGATCTTCCGGATCACGGGGCTGACCAAGGTCTTCGGTATTCACGACTCGATCGCCGACGCGCAGGAGAAGCGCAAGGGCGCCAAGTAGCGGTCGCGCAGATGGCGACCGTTGAGCTCTCTTTCAGCGCGCTGCCGGTTCACGTCCGGACGGCTCGGCTGATCGTCACCGCTGTGGCCCGCCGCAGTGGTGTCGCCGAGGACATCCTGGACGAGGTACGGCTGGCGGTCGGTGAGGCGTGCTCCCGCGCGGTGGAGGCACATCGCCGGCATTGCCCGGACGAGCCTGTGCGGTTGGAACTGAACGGAGCGGCGAGCCGGTTCGAGGTCGTGGTGAGCGACACCGTTCCGGGCGACGATGCCGCGGGCGGCCTTCCCTCGGTCGCGGCATCCGACGACGACTCCGGATTCGCTCTCGGCGACGGCGCCGCCGAGCTCGGCCTCGCGGTCATCGCCGGCCTGGCCGACGACGTGGAGATCGAGTCGACCCCCAAGGGCGTTCAGATCCGCATGAGCTGGCCGGCCGAAGCCCCCGCTCAAACCTGAGCCGAACAGACCCGAAACCAGAGGCCCCGCCCCGGCGGGGCCTCTGCCATTCCCAGACCCGGCCCCGTCCCTGTGTCCCGCCCGCGCTCTGCGTCCTGGCGGAGCCTCTGCCTTTCCAGGCGGTGTGACGACATCGCGTGCCCGTGGTGCCGCCTGGGTACGTACCAGCTCCTTTGGGCGGGCGTTGCTTGAGCTGTTCGGCCGCTTCGCCCCGGCTGGGCGCTGGGGTTTCCGGGCAGGGAGCTTCGTCTCGGCCCAGGCATGTGTGTGGCGGGCTCGGCATCGGGGGCTGACCGCTGGGCAGGTGTCGGAGGGAGCTTGAGCTAGTGGAGGGGCGGGGGAGGTCAATGAGGCTGGTGTTACTGGAGAGGTTGGAAGTTAGTGGTGGGGTGACTTGGAGGCGTGGGGTTATGGAGGGGGCGGTGACGGAGGGGAGAATTGTTTGTGAGATTCTCATGCCAGAGGCAGGACTGGCGGGGATTTTGGGCAGTAGATAATTGCGGTTAGTGGATGTCTCGAATTTGGGGTGGCGGGGGCTTGTGGGGAGTGGGGTTTGACATGAGGCGGTTGTGGAGCGTGTCAATATCTGTGGGGCTAGAGTCACATGACCCTGTCTGACCTGGGAAAACCTCGAGATAAGGCAGTTTAAGGTCAAATTCTGGCGCATGGATGATTGCTTTTTCGTTTCGACCTCATTAAGGAACCGGCAGGCTTCTAATTCCGACCGGGCGTGCGTAGACTCCCGGCACCCGCGTCGCCCGTGCGAGGCGTCAAAGCACTCCCCGCGGGGTACGCGGTAGAGATCGTCTTTTCGGCGATCGAAGATCGCACGCCCCTGTCGAGGAGGACGGATGTCTGGGCTTTCCCTGTCAAGCCCGGCCAGCGCAGATGTGGATCTCGGCGGCGGCGACCTCACCCTGGTCGTCGTCGTCGGAGTGGTCGCGCTGCTGGCACTGGCCGTCGCCGGAGGTCTGGTTCGCGAGGTGCTGGCCGCCGGCCAGGGCACCGAGAAGATGCAGAGCATCGCTCGGGCCGTGCAAGAAGGCGCAAGCGCCTATCTGAAACGCCAGTTCCGCACCGTCGCGATCTTCGTGGTGCTGATCCCGCTCGTCCTGCTCCTGCTCCCCGCAGACTCGACCAGTGAACGCGTCGGGCGTTCGGTCTTCTTCGTCATCGGCGCCGCGTTCTCGGCCATCACCGGGTTCGCCGGCATGTGGCTCGCGGTCCGCGGCAACGTCCGCGTCGCGGCGGCCGCCCGGGAGGAGGGCGGCGAGAAGAAGGCCATGCGCATCGCCTTCCGGACCGGTGGTGTGGCGGGCATGTTCACGGTCGGCCTCGGCCTCTTCGGAGCCGCGGTGGTCGTCCTCGCCTACAAGGGCGACGCTCCGAAGGTCCTGGAGGGCTTCGGCTTCGGCGCGGCGCTGCTGGCCATGTTCATGCGAGTCGGTGGCGGCATCTTCACCAAGGCCGCCGACGTCGGGGCCGACCTCGTGGGCAAGGTCGAGCAGGGCATCCCCGAGGACGACCCGCGCAACGCCGCGACGATCGCCGACAACGTGGGGGACAACGTCGGCGACTGCGCCGGCATGGCGGCGGACCTCTTCGAGTCGTACGCGGTCATGCTCGTCGCCGCGCTCATCCTGGGCACGGCGGCGTTCGGCACCGAGGGCCTGGTGTTCCCGCTGATCGTGCCGATGATCGGTGTGATCACGGCCGTGATCGGCATCTTCGCGGTGGCGCCCAGGGACGGCGACCGCTCGGGCATGTCGGCGATCAACCGTGGCTTCTTCATCTCGGCGATCATCTCGGCCGTCCTGGTTGCGGTCGCGGCGTTCGCGTACCTGCCGTCCTCGTTCGAGGAGCTGAACGGGGTCTCCGACCCGCAGATCCTCGGCCTGGACGCCAACCCGCAGGTCGTCGCGCTCGGCGCGGTGATCATCGGCATCGTGCTGGCCAGCGCCATCCAGCTGCTCACCGGCTACTTCACCGAGACCAACCGCAAGCCGGTGAAGGAGGTCACCGACAGCGCGCGGACGGGGCCGGCCACGGTGATCCTGTCCGGTATCTCGCTCGGCCTGGAGTCGGCGGTCTACACCGCGCTGGTGATCGCCAGCGCCGTGTACGGCGCGTTCCTGCTGGGCTTCGGCAACACGACGGTCGCGCTGTTCGCGGTCGCGATGGCGGGCACCGGCCTGCTCACCACGGTCGGCGTCATCGTGTCGATGGACACGTTCGGACCGGTCTCCGACAACGCGCAGGGCATCGCCGAGATGTCCGGCGACGTCGAGGGCGAGGGCGCCGCGGTGCTCGAGCGCCTCGACGCGGTCGGCAACACCACCAAGGCGATCACCAAGGGCATCGCGATCGCGACGGCGGTGCTGGCGGCGACGGCGCTGTTCGGGTCGTTCCGCACGACGGTCGTCACGGCCCTGTCCGACGCCTCCGACGAGGCCAAGGACGCGCTCGGCAACTTCGCCACGTTCAGCATCTCGATCGACAGCCCGAACGTGCTGATCGGGTTGATCATCGGTGCGGCGGTGGTCTTCCTGTTCTCCGGCCTGGCCATCATGGCGGTCAGCCGGGCGGCGGCCCGGGTCGTGGTGGAGGTGCGCGAGCAGTTCCGCACCAAGCCCGGGATCATGGACTACACCGAGAAGCCCGACTACGACCGCGTGGTCGACATCTGCACCCGGGACGCGCAGCGCGAGCTGGCCACGCCCGGACTGCTGGCGATCATGACGCCGATCGCGGTCGGCTTCGCGCTGGGGTACGCGCCGCTGGGCGCGTTCCTGGGCGGCGCGATCGCGTGCGGTGTCCTGATGGCGGTCTTCCTGGCGAACGCGGGCGGCGCCTGGGACAACGCCAAGAAGCTCGTCGAAGAAGGGCACCTCGGCGGCAAGGGCAGCGAGGCCCACGAGGCCACGGTGATCGGTGACACGGTCGGTGACCCGTTCAAGGACACCGCCGGCCCCGCGATCAACCCGCTGATCAAGGTCATGAACCTGGTCGCGCTGCTCATCGCCGACGCGGTCGTCACGTACGCGGGCAACGTCCCGCTGCGCATCGGCATCACCGCCGCGGCGGTGATCGTCGTGGTCGGCGCGATCGTGATCTCCAAGCGGCGTGCCGACCCGATCGGCTCCTACGAGGGGCAGCCCGCGGTGGTGGGCGGCACCACGCCGGGCGGCACCACGTCCGGTGGCGTCGCGGCGTCCGAATCCGGCGGCGAGGTCGAGGCCGGCCAGACCGCCACCGGTGACGCGCCGGCCGAGGGCGAGGAGCCCGCGGCCCAGCCGAAGTCCGGCACGGGGCGGGAGTCGTCGGCCAACAAGGCCTGACCCTCCGTACAAGGAACACCTGTAAGGGGCCGGTGGCACCAGCCACCGGCCCCTTCACCCGTTCGACGGGCCGTTCGGGGTGGGTGGTGTCGGGGGCACGGTGGGGCGGTCGTACGCTGTACGCGGGCCTGCGGTAGGGGTGCGCGGTCCGGAACGTTCGGAACGGGAGGCAGGGCGATGAGCGACCAGAAGCCGGCGATGTCGGGGCCGAAGGGCTTCGCCATCGTCCTGGGCGGGATGCTCGGGATCATGCTGGTGCTCTGGATCCTGGGTGCCATGGCCTCTCCCTGAGCCAGGCCGGACACTCCGCGCGGGCCGGGCGCGGGGCTAGGGTGACGGCTATGCCGACGCTCATCGTGCTTCGCCACGCCAAGGCCGTCGCGGGCCTGGACCTGGCCGACATCGACCGGCCGCTCAACGACCGCGGGCGGCGCGACGCCGCGGCGACCGGTGAGTGGCTGCGCGACAACGACCTGGTGCCGGGCCGCGTGTTGTGCTCCACCGCGGTACGGACGAGGCAGACCCTCGAGGGCCTCGCGTTGCGGAGCGACGTGGGCTTCGAGGACCAGATCTACGACAACGACTCCGACACGCTGCTGTCCCTCGTACGCGAGACGGACGACGGCGTACGGACGTTGCTGCTCATCGGGCACAACCCCTCGGTGCACGAGCTCGTCCACGACCTGACGGGTGGAGCGCCGGAGGCCTTCCCGACCTGCGCGCTGGCGGTCATCGAGCTCACGGCCCCGTGGGCGGAGGCGTGGCCCGGTTCGGGGACGCTCACGCTCACCCGTACGCCCAAGGGCTGACCGGTCCCGTCCGTTCGCGTCAGGTGGCGGCCACCCACACGAAGTCGTCGGGGTCGGTGAAGGGCCCGGCGCCGCTGCCGATCATCAGCCGGTGCGACCCGGTGCCGTCCGGATCGATCCCGGCGACCTTGGCGAGGGCCTTCCGCTTGTAGAGGGTCAGCTTGACGGGACTCGACGCGGGGCCGAACTCGACGTACTTGCCGCCGTAGCTCTTCGTCACCTCCAAGCCGCGGTCGACGTAGAACCGCTTGCTCGCGCCCACGTCCTCGACTCCCAGCTGGAGCACGACCTCGTCGATCTTGCGGCTGGCCGGTTCCTTGTCCTTCTTCGACGAGGACGCGACCGTCCAGACGGTCCCGTCCGGGGCCTGTACGGCGCCGCCGTAACCCCAGAGCGACTTCCTGGCGGGTTTCAGCGACGTGGCGCCCGCTTCGAGGGCGGCGTCGATCAGGGCGTTGGCGTCGGCCGGCTGGGACACGATGAGCGACATCGTGAACCCGCGGAAGCCGGTCGTCGCCGCCTCCGACGCCTTCAGCCGCATCTGGGAGTCCAGATCGAAGGCCGCGGAGTAGAAGGTGTCGGCGGCCGCGGTGTCGGCCACCTCGAGCGTGACGAATTCGACGGAAACCATGGCGGTCACGCTAGGCGGCCCGGCCGCGCCGCGCTTCTCGGATCCTGACCTGTTCGGTCACGATTTCCTCTGCATCACGGAGATCCGCGCGGCGGGGGTCAGGGGCGGGTGGGTTTGTCTTGGACGGGTTCGCCCGGATGGCTGGCGGCGAGGGCCGATTCGACGAGGTCGGTGACGTCGCCGCGCAGGGAGCGGAGGGCGTAGCGGACGCCGGACACGTGCAGGAGGGCGTGACGCAGGGGCGTGAAGGCGTCCGTCTCCACGCCCTCCTCGACCTCGGCGCGGCGCTTGCGGGCGAGCTTGGAGAGGTACGCGTCGAGGTCGGCGAACTCGTCGTCGAGGCGGTCGGAGGGGTCCCGGGAGCCGGAGTCGCCGGTGACGGCGTCCGGCGGGTCCTCCAGGGCCGTGGCGGCCTCCTCCAGCTGGTCGGCGATCCGGTCGAGGATCTCCGGGACGGGCCCGCTGTCGATGTCCTCCTCGCGCGACATGCGGCCGACGGCGATGAGGTGGTCGCGGACCCGGTGGGCGGCCTGGGTGGCGGTGCGGAGCCGGGCGATGCGCTCGACGTCGGGGACCCGTTCCTTGGCGAGGCGGTTGCGCGCCTCGTTGATCTTCTCGGTGGCCTGCTCGGCGGCCATGATCTTGTCGTGCGGCAACTGCTCCCGTTCGTCCTCGACGACGGCGGCCGTGGCCCGGGTGAGGTCGGCGTGCACGCTGAGCAGGTGGGTGAGCTGGCCGGGCAGCCGTTCGGCGTACCCGGCGGGCCAGAGCAGCCGGGCCGCCAGGACGGCCATCAGCGCGCCCGTGGTCGTCAGGGCGATGCGTTCACCGGCGGCGGTCCAGTCGGAGGGCGTCGAGAAGTCCATCAGCATGAGGCCGAGCGGCGTTCCGAAGAGCCCCCAGTAGGCGGCGTCGACGGAACGGAGCGTGAAGGCCACCAGTCCGCAGACGAAGAGGATCAGGGCGGTGGTCACCTGGTCGGGGCTGAGCGCGAGCAGGATCGCGGCGATCGCCGAGCCCAGCGCGTTGCCGCCGATTCGCTGCACGATCCGTTCGGCCGTCTCGCCGTACGTGCCGCGGATGCTCAGCATGACGGTGATCGTCAGCCAGTGGCCGTGCGGGAGCTTCAGCGCGGCGGCGATGGCCATCGCGATCGCGACCGTCAGGCTGACCCGCGAGATCTGCCGGAACGAGGGCGAACGGGTCCGCACCGCCGTGCTGACGCGTTCCCAGAGCGAGGCGGGGTGCGGGGCGTCCAGCGGGCGCGGCGGCCCGAACCCGATCCGCAGGCCGCCCGCGACGGTGCGGCGGGCGGAGTCCACGCTGCCGGCGATCCGGTCGATGGAACGCCGGATCTGGCCGATCAGGGCCGCGGCCACCAGGTCCTCGTCGCCCGCCAGGCTGGCGCGGCGGATCGCCTCGCTCTGCCGTCCCAGGCGGCGCACGGCGGCCGATTCCACGGTGCCCAGCGGGGTCTGCCCGGTCGTCTCGGTGGCGGCGGCGAGCAGCCGGACGCGGGCGGCGAGGGCGGCGATCGCGACGTGCGCCTCCATCTGCCAGTCGCGGCTGGGCGGGCGGCGCCGCGCGGCCTCCACCAGGGCGCGGAGGGCCACGGTCTCGTGCAGGATACGGGCGAGCGCCTCGATCAGCCGCTCCGGGCGGGTGGGCTCGTCCCGGCCCCGGTCGGACCTGTAGAGGCCGTACGTGGTGCGCGCCGCCGTCAGGGCGCGGGCCGCGGCCCGGCGGCGCTCCTCCCAGTCGGGTTTGCGGGCGACGGCCGCGAGATCGGGATCGGTGAGGTCGACGGCGTCCAGCGGCCCGGGGTCGGGGGCGCCGATGTCCTGCGCCACCGCGTCCAGCGCCTCGGCCACGGTCTCGGCGGCCTCGGCCAGCGCCGTGCGCAGCGGGCGCAGCCGCCGCGCGGGCCAGGGGAGGAGCAGGAACGCGCCGAACAGCAGGCCGCCGAGGAACTCCAGGAACCCGTTGAACGTGATGTCGTCCGAACGCGGCCTGATCGCGGTCATCAGGACCGCCATCCCGGCCGTCGGGCCGATCCAGCTCACCGCGCCGCCGAGCGCCACCACCGGCGGCACCACGGCGACCGCCAGCCAGGTGTGCCCGCTGAGGTAGCCGCCGATCGTCGCCCCGACGGCCACGACGAGGACGGCGCCGCCGATGTTGCGGGCCCGCGCCCCGTACGGCCCCTCCGGTGCCCGCAACGCCACGAGGTAGGCCCCCAGGGCGATCATCGACCCCTGGGTCGCCCGGCCCGTCAGGGCGCCCACGACGAGCGGCACGGCCATGGCGAGGGCCGCGGCCAGCCCGTAGAACGGCGCCGCCCGTTCCTCCACCGTGGCGTACGCCTCGCGCGCACCCCGAAACACCCCAGCACCCCCCGTGACCGTTCAGATCACGATGTACCCGCGTTGCCCGACACTTGATCAACCCGAGCGGCCGAGCTTGTCAACGAGAGCCGAAGAGGCGCCCAGAGCGGCGAGGGCCCGGAGGTGGGTCAGGGGTGCGCGTCGGCGGCGTCGGCGGCCTCTACTTCCTCGCGGGAGATGCCCAGGAGGAAGAGGATGGTGTCGAGGTAGGGGACGTTGACGGCGGTGTCGGCGGCCTCGCGGACGACGGGCTTGGCGTTGTAGGCGATGCCGAGACCCGCGGCCTGGAGCATGTCGAGGTCGTTGGCGCCGTCGCCGATCGCGACCGTCTGGTTGACCGGGATGCCCGCCTCGCGGGAGAAACGTTCGAGCGCCGTGGCCTTGCCCGCGCGGTCGATCACGGGGCCGACCACGCGGCCGGTGAGCTTGCCGTTCGCGATCTCGAGGGTGTTGGCGGCCGAGTAGTCGATGCCGAGGTCGGCGACGAGGGCGTCGGTGACCTGGGTGAAGCCGCCGCTGACGATGGCGAACTTGTAGTCGAGGCGCTTGAGCGTGCGCACCATCGTGCGGGCGCCCGCGGCGAGCTCGACCTTGGCGCGGACGGCGTCGATCGCGGCGGCGTCGAGGCCCGCCAGCAGCGCGACCCGCTCCCGGAGGGAGCCCTCGAAGTCGAGCTCGCCGCGCATGGCCGCCTCGGTGACCTTGGCCACCTCGTCCAGGCAGCCCGCGTGCTCGGCGAGGAGCTCGATGACCTCGCCCTGGATCAGGGTCGAGTCGACGTCCATCACGATGAGGCGCTTGGCGCGGCGGTGCAGGCCGCTGTGCTGCACGGCCACGTCGACCTGCTGCGCGGCGGCCTCGACGGCCAGCCCGGCGCGGAGGGCCTCCGAGTCGGCGCCGGAGACGTCCATCTCGATGCAGGTCACGGGGTAGTGCGCGAGGCGCTCGATGCGGTCGATGTTGGCGCCGTTGGCGGCGATGCGGCCCGCGATCCCGGCCATGGCGGCGGGCTTCAGCGGGGCGCCGAGCACGGTGACGTGCAGGCGTCCGCGGCGGCGCGGCATGGTCTTGATGCGGCCCGTGGAGAGTTCGATCTCCATTTCGAGATCGTTCGCCACCCGTTCCGCCGCGGTCCAGACGCGGCCGACGTCGGCGCCCTCCTCGTACGCGATCAGGACGCCGAGGACGAGGCGGCCGCGGATCACGACCTGCTCGACGTCGGAGACCGTCACCGGGAAGCCGGCGAGCGTGCTGAACAGCCGCGATGTCACGCCGGGGCGGTCGCGGCCGGTGAGTGTGATGAGGAGCGTGCGTTGCTCTGACCCGTCCATGCTGGTCACCACGGTACCGGCCGAAAGCCGGAGGTCGCGTCCGCCGTCCACGATGCGGACACCACCGACCGCGCGAGCCGATTTCCACTTCTTTGGGTGACGGTGCCGGGGGAACGCGCCGACCGGGGAGTACGGCAGAGGCGTGAAGCGGAATGTGGGGCGTGGCGGTGAGTTTTCAGCCGGGCCGCGGCCCCCCTTACGATCCGGCCCGGACCACCCGTTCGTTGACCGCCCGCGGACGCCCGCTCTTGGCTGAGGCCATCACGGGCGACGCGCAGGGGAGAAACCGGCCATGGCGAACATCGATCAGCGAGTCTTCTTCAACGACCTCTGGGAATGGTTCGGGCAGGTGGCCCCGACCATCGAGAAGGCACGAACCCTCAAGGGCGGAGGCGGCTTCGAGCAGTGGGCCGTCATCGAGTTCCTGCGCTGGCAGACGGCGAAACGGGGACCGGACCTCAACTACCGGCGCGAGTACACCGCGGCCAAGGGCCTGAAGCGGCGCTTCGACGTGGCGTACAACTGCCCCGACGTGGCCCCGCCCGGCAAGGACGATCCGGTGATGCTGACCCAGTGGAAGTGCGGGAACACCGCCAACAGCGTCTCCATGGAGATCCAGAAGGACATCGGCACGTTCTCCGAAGCCCTCGGCACCGGCCTCGGTACCGCTCCCCAGCCCCAGCTGGGAAGCGACTACGTCGAGCCGTTCATCATCGCGTTCAGCCCCGAACCGCTGATCAGCCAGAGCATGTGGGTGGGCCCGGCCGTCGCCGGGACCGCGTTGCTCCTTCAGATCTCCACCGACGCGACCCTCGCCGCCTACGGCATCAGCCCGAAGCGCGTGTAGCCCGGCGATCTCGGCCCGAGGGGGCGGTCCGGCCGAGGGGGCGGTCCGGCCGAGGGCGGCGCCTCAGTGGGAAAGCAGCAGGTTGAGGTCGCCGAACTCGTGCCAGAGGTACTCGCCGTCGAGCGCCGCCCGGTAGGTGCTTTCGAGCAGGCCGTGCCCGGCGATGGCGGTGAGCATCATCAGGTGCGACGACCTCGGCTCGTGGAGGCCGGTGAGGAGCCCGTCGACCACGCGGACCCCGTCCTCGGGGGTGATCACGTGCTCGGTCCAGCCGCGGGCGGCACGGACGTGACCGGACGGGTCCGCGGCGGTCTCCAGGGCTCGCACGGCGGTGGTCCCGACGGCGATCACGCGGCCGCCGCGGGCGCGCACGTGGCCGACCAGGGCGGCGGTCTGCTCGGGCACCTCGTACCGCTCGGCGTACGGGGGTTCGTGGGCCTCGGGCGACGCGACGCCGGTGTGCAGGGTGATCGGGGCGAGCAGGACGCCGCCCGCGACCAGCCGGGTGACGAGCTCGGGGGTGAACGGGCGGGCGGCGCTGGGCATCTCCGCGCCGCCGGTGCCGCGGTCGTACGCGAAGACGGTCTGGTAGGCGGCGGTGGGCCAGTCGCGGCGCACGTACCCGTACCGGATCGGCACGCCGAACGTGCGCAGGTACGGGACCACGGCGGTGCTGAGCCGGGCCGCCCACAGGCGTTCGGAGTGCCGTCCGACGAGGGTCAGCGTCGCGCCGCCGGGCATCGGGATCCACTCGCCGGGGCAGCCGCCGGGGTACGGGACGCTCGCCTTTCCCGTTCTGCGGCGCAGCTCGACCAGCCAGAGCCGGTCGTCGTCGCCGTCGGGGACGGGTGTGGAGAAGTGCACGGCGATCTTGTCGAGGCGGACGGCGGCGGGCAGGGTCGCGGAGGTGTTGACCACCAGCAGGTCGCCCGGGTCGAGCAGGTGCGGCAGGTCGCGGAACTCGTGGTGGGAGACCTCGCCGGACGAACGCCGGCCGACCAGGAGCCGGACGCCGTCGCGGGTTCTGCCGCGGGCCTCCGGGGGTTCGTGGGCTTCCAGTTCGGGCGGGAGGGTGAAGTCGAGGGTGTCGACCATGGTCGTCTCCTGAGGTCAGGCTCTGGCGGTTGCTTCCAGTCGCAGGGCGGCGACCACGGCGAACGCCGCGATCGCGGTGAAGAGGACTCCCGCGACGACCAGCCCCTGTTCGAGGTGCTCGGTGCCGAAGCCGGTGACCAGCGCGCCGGCCAGGCCCACCACGACGGAGGAGCCGAGGGTGTCGGCGATCTGGAGGGCGGAGGAGTTGACGCCCTGCTCGTCCTCGGCCGACTGGTCGAGCATGAGGACGCTGAGGCTGCTGATCGCGAAGCCCATCCCGAAGCCGCCGATCGTCCAGGCGGGCGCCGCCCACCAGCCCGACAGCTGGAGCGTGACGGTCACCGCGACCACGCCGGCGGTCACGAACACCGCGCCGAGCAGGACGAAGAGCCTCTGCGGGCGCCGGGAACGGCCCTGGATCTGCGAGGCGGCCGACCAGCCGAGCGCCGCGACGGTGAGCACCACGCCCGCCTGGGTGGGGCTGAAGCCGTGCAGCGAGGTGAGGGCGAGCGGGATGAAGACGTCCGTCCCGAAGAACGCCCCGGCGAGCAGGCCGCGCGCCACCACGACGCTCGGCAGGCCGCGGTGCATCCTCAGCGTTCCGGCGGGGAAGAGCTTCGGCAGCCCGAACGCGAGCCCGGCCAGCCCCGCGATCGCCGCCGGGATCAGGATCAGCCCGGGGTTGTCGAGGCCGAACAGCAGGACCCCGGCGCCCGCCGTGACGGCCAAGGCCGCCGCGTAGCGCGTGACCGTTCCGCGGCGTTCCGCGGCGTCCGGCGGGGTGTGCCGCACGGGCGCCAGCTCGCGGAACGCGGGGACGAGCATCGCGGCCGCGGGAACGACCAGCGGGATCAGCCCGAGGAACACCCAGCGCCAGCCGGCGTGCTCGGCCACCACGCCGCCGACCGCCGGGCCGATCAGCGAGGGGAGCACCCAGGCCGCCGCCAGCGCCGCGAACACCCGCGGGCGCAGCGACTCGGGGTAGACGCGGGCGATCAGCACGTAGCTCGCGACCATCGCGACACCGGTGCCCAGGCCCTGCACGGCCCGGCCGAGCACGAAGACCTCCATGGTGGGCGCGGCGCCCGCGACCACCAGCCCGGCGACGAACGTGCCCAGGCCGATCATCATCGGCCGGGCCGGGCCCGACCGGTCGATCCAGCCGCCCGCCACGACGGTGGCGAGCAGGCTGGTGATCAGGGTGCTGCTGAAGCCCCACGCGTACAGCGACAGGCCGTTCAGATCGCGGGCGGTCACCGGCATCACCGTGCCGACGGCCATGGCCTCGAACGCCAGCAACGTCACGGTGAGGACGATGCCGAGCGTCGCCGTCCGGTACCGCCCGTTCAACAGCCCACCGGCCACCACCTGCGCCGAGGTGCCCTTCGCGGCCTGCTGGGGGACGCCGTTCAGGTTCGGGGCAGGGGCGGTCAGGACGGGCTCGGGTTCTGTCGCGGTGGTCATCGGGTGCTCGCCAGGTCGGCGGCCTGGTAGCGGCCGCTGGGGAGACGGTCGGTGACGAGGCTTCTGAGGGCCGCGGCGGACGTCTCGGGCGGGGGAGCGGCGTCGGCGTCCTCGCCCGCGGCGCGCAGCATGTCGGTGCGCATCTCGCCGGGGTCGACCCACCACACGGCCACGGCGGGCTCCTCGGCGGCCAGCACGTTGGAGATCTGTTCCAGGGCGGCCTTGGTGGCGCCGTAGCCGCCCCAGGTCTCGTACGGCTCCCTGGAGGCGTCCGAGGTGATGTTGAGGATCGCGCCGCGCCGTTCGCGCAACGTCGGCAGGAGGGCCTGGATCAGGGCCAGCGGCGCCAGCAGGTTGACCCGCAAGGCCGTGGCCAGGTCGTCCAGGGGCTGGTCGGCGAGCCGGGGCAGCGGCGTGGTGCCGAGCGTTCCGGCGTTGTTGACCAGCAGGTCGAGCCCGCCCGCCTCCTCGACCGCCCGGACGAGCCGCGCCCGGTGCTCGGGATCCGCCACGTCGCCGGCGAGCGCCGTCACCCTCGCGCCGTCCAGCTCCGCGACCGCGGCGTCGAGGGCTCCAGCCCCGCGCGCGTCGATGATCAGATTCCAGCCGTCCCGGGCGAGCTCCCAGGCCAGAGCCCGGCCCAGACCCCGAGAGGCGCCGGTGATGAGTGCCGTCTTCCGCGTCATGCCTCGACGCTAGAAACCCCTGATCCCGGCGACATCGGCCGACCGGTCCCGCGCCTTCTCGTCTTATCGGCGTAGGACCTTCGACCCGACGTAGGACCCGGGGCTGATTCGGGATGAGACGCCCAGAGAGTACGGTCTTCACAGGTGAGCTGCGAAGGGCTCGCGCGGCGCGGACGAGAGCGGGGGTGAGATGGGCGTCGACCGGCGCGGTTGCGTTGATCAGGACGCGGCGACCCTGCACGCCGTCAGCTCGGCCGTCCTCGCCGTGACCCGGCACCTCTCGGTGCACGAGGTCCTTCAGGTGATCGTCCGGGCCGCGGTGCAGCTCCTCTCCGCCGACTACGCGGCCCTCGGCGTGCCCGACGACGAGGGCTCGTTCGCCGAGTTCGTGGTCGAGGGCATCTCGGACGCGGAGTGGGAGGCCATCGGGCCCCTTCCGCGCCAGCACGGCATGCTCGCCGCGATGCTCCGCGACGACGAGCCCAAGCGGCTCGCCGACATCCGCCGGGAGCCCGAGTTCGAGGGCTGGCCGGCGGCGCACCCGGTGCTCAAGGACTTCCTGGGCGTGCCGATCAAGGACGGCGAGGACATCCTCGGCATCATCTTCCTCGCCAACAAGAAGGACGTCCCCAAGGGGCAGGGCTTCACCGCGTCCGACGAGGAACTGCTCACGCTCTTCGCCGCGCACGCCGCGATCGCGATGACCAACGCCCGGCTGTACGAGCGCAACCGCGAGCTCACCGTCGTCGCCGAACGCAACAGGCTGGCCCGCGAGCTGCACGACGCCGTCGCGCAGAAGCTCTTCTCGCTCCGCCTCACCGCCAAGGCCGCCGCCGCCCTCGCCGAACGCGACCCCGCCCGTACGGTCTCCGAACTGGCCCAGGTCGAACGGCTCGCCGCCGAGGCCCTGGCCGAGCTCCGTGCCGTGATCTTCGAGCTCAGGCCCGCCGACCTGGCCGACGGGCTCGTTCCCTCCCTCCGCAAGCACGTCGAGGTACTCGACCGCGCTTACGAAACGGCCGTACGGTTCGCAGGAGACGGCGCGGTGGCGCTGCCCGAGGACCAGGAGGCCGCGCTGTTCCGGATCGCCCAGGAGGCCCTCTACAACGCGCTGCGCCACTCCGGCGCCGCCACGGTCGACGTCCGTCTCGGCCGCGACGACCACCGGGTCGTGCTCGAGGTGGTCGACGACGGCTCCGGCATCGTCAACGGCGCCGAGCCGCCCGGCGGCCTGGGCCTCGCCTCGATGCGCGACCGGGCCCGCTCCATCGGCGGCTCCCTGGCGATCGAGACCGACCCGGGAGCGGGAACGGTCGTCCGGCTGGAGGTACCCGCGTGACTACTGAAGCGGGTGCCGTGATCACAGGGATCAGCGCGGTGACTACAGAAGCGGGTGCCGTGATTACAGAGGTCAGCGCCGTGATTACAGAGGTCAGCGCGGTGATCACAGAGGCCGGTGCCGCGATTGCAGAGGTGGGCCTGTGATCAAGGTGCTGATCGCCGACGATCATCCGGTGGTCCGGCAGGGCCTGCGCACGTTCCTCGGGATCCAGGAGGACATCGAGGTCGTCGGCGAGGCGGAGGACGGCGTGTCCGCGGTGTCGCTGGCCGAATCGCTGGAGCCCGATATCGTGCTGATGGACCTCAAGATGCCCGGTGCCGACGGCTTGGCCGCGCTGACGGAACTCCGGGCTCGCGGGGTGGCGGCGCGCGTTCTGGTCCTGACGAGCGTGACGGAACGTGGACACGTGCTGCCGGCTGTACAGGCAGGGGCGGCTGGGTATCTATATAAAGATGTCGATCCACAGGCGCTCGTCCAGGCGATCAGGGCGGTGCACGACGGGCATGTCCTGTTCGCGCCCGACGCCGCCGAGGCGATGGTGCGTGTGGACTCGGCGGCCGGAGACGACCGCGGCCTGGCCGCGCTGACCGAACGGGAACGGGAGGTGCTCGTGCAGATCGCACTGGGCAGATCCAACCGGGAGATCGGGCGTGCTCTCGTGGTCTCCGAGAAGACGGTGAAGACACACGTCAGTAATCTGCTCATGAAGCTGGGAGTCCAGGATCGGACGCAGGCGGCGTTGTACGCCGTCCGGCACGGCCTGGCCGGCGACTGATACAACTCCCACGACAGGATCGTCATCGAAATCGGTATGAACGTAACAATCAGGTACGCAGCAGGCAGTGACATCGGGTGCAGCCGAGAGAACAACGAGGACTCGGGCTACGCCGGTGCACGGTTGATCGCGGTCGCCGACGGCATGGGCGGCTACGCGGGCGGCGAGGTCGCCAGTTCCACCGTCATCGGCTCGCTGCGCTCGCTCGACACCGATGCCCACAATGACGATCTCGTCGAGAGCCTGGGCCGCGCCGTCGCCGAGGCCAACGAGAAACTCCGGATCGTCCGCGAGGAACGTCCCGACCTGAGCCGCATGGGCACCACGCTCACCGCGATGTTCTGGTCCGGCGCCCGCGTCGCCCTGGCCCACATCGGCGACTCGCGCGGCTACCTCCTCCGCGACGGCGAGCTGTTCCAGATCACCCAGGATCACACGATGGACCAGCTCCTCAACGCCGAGGCCAGCGAGACCGGCCAGACCCCGGACCCGGCCGAGACGTCCCGGCTCTCCCACGTCCTCTACCGCGTCCTGGACGGCCGCGAGGACCGCGAGCCCGACCTCCGCCTCCGCGAGGCCCGCCTCGGCGACCGCTACCTCCTGTGCTCCGACGGCCTCAGCGGCCCGGTCGACGCGCAGACCATCTACGAGGTCCTCTCCACCGAGGCCGACCCGTACCGCGCCGTCCAGCGCCTCATCCAGCTCGCCCGCGACGCCGGCGGCCCCGACAACATCACCGGCGTCATCGCCGACGTCATCGAAGCCGACCAGGCCGGTGACCCCGTCACCCCCCAAACGGTAGGCGCCGCAGCCCAAGCCTGACCCCGGACACGTCGGCCCACACCCAGGCCGTACGCCAATAGCCACGCCGCCTCCGCGACCACCGCCACGAGGCCGCCACCGCCCCATGACCTCTGGGGCCCACCTGCTGCCCAGGCCCGAGCCCGCTCCCCGGCGCCACCCCCGTCGTCGCGGCCGAGCCCACGCGCCACCGGCGCGTCTCACCCAGCCCTGGGAACGCACGCCCGCAGCCGCCGCCGAGCGCCCGTGCCCGGCCCACTTCGCGAAGCCCCGCGCGGCGCCCAGAACGTAAGCTCCCGCATCAGCGCCACGGGGACGTCACTGAGCCTGGGGGCTCCTGTACCGCGCCATGAGCACATCACTGGGGCCGGGCCCCGCATCGGCCGCAACGGGCCCCACTGCTCACCCGCGCGCGCTCCCCGGGTCGCGCTCGCGCGGTGCCTCGTACGCCCGACCGCCTTGGCGCCTCGGTGATTTTTGGTCGGCGGGGGTGTTGAGGTGCGGTGTTGCGTGGGGGTCATCAGAGGAAACGGGTCACGGTGGGGTGGTGTTTTGTCCTACTCTTGCCCACGGGGTTGTGTCATGGCCGATCAGGTAACGGTCCGATCGCGGATGGTCGCCAGGGCTTGACCGACCTCGGGGTGTACCCGATATACGGGTCACTCGGACTTAAGTCATCGAGGCGGAGGATTCGTTGGGGGGAGCGCCCGGGGCGACCGTCGCCGGGGCACCACGGGGTGCACCGGAGACATTGGTCAGCCGGACTCTCACCGCTGCGCGGCATGGCCCTGTGGGTGTGTTGCTGCGCGTCACCGCCATGGCCGTAGCGGCCGTGGGGGCGGCGTGGATCCACCGTGTCAACGACCCGGGTGTGCTCTGTCCTCTCCGGGGGGTCACAGGCATTCCCTGTCCCATGTGCGGTGGCACCACCGTGTTCATCGAGCTTGGTTCGGGCCATCCGGTCCGCGCCCTGCTGGCGAACCCGGTGGTCTTCGTCGGTGCGCTCGCGCTCGCCGTCGCGCCGTTGGGGCCGGGGCGCCGGTGGTGGGCACTCCGACCGGGCACTCGCGCGTGGGTGCTCGGCACCGCCCTCGTGGGGTCGGAGCTGTGGCAGCTTGTCCGGCTCGGTCTCCTGCGAGTTTGAGGCCGTCTTTCCCGCGTCGGCCTGACTTGCGGAGCCCTCCGGGTCCGGCGGGCATCCCAAACCACAGGGTCAATCAATAAGGAGCAAGTGTGGGTAACCCCTACGACCCGTACGGGCAGCAGCAGCCGGGCTACGGCCAGCAGCCCGGCTACGGGCAGCAGCCCCCCGCCCAGCCCGGCTACGGCCAGCCCGCGGCGCAGCCCGGCTACGGCCAGCAGCCGCCCGCGCAGCCTGGTTACGGCCAGCAGCCCGGGTACGGGCAGCCCCCCGCGCAGCCCGGCTACGGCCAGCCCGCGGCGCAGCCCGGCTACGCTCAGCAGCCCGCGCAGCCCGCGTACGGCCAGCAGCCGGGCTACCAGCAGGAGGTCCACCACCACCACTACGGCTCGACCGGCCAGCTGGCCGAGTGGGGCTCGCGAGCCGGTGGCTACCTCATCGACGGCCTCATCATCGCCGGTCCGCTCATCCTGCTCTACATCATCGGCGCCGTGTTGTCGGCCGCCGGTGACGCCGGTGCGGTGATCGGCCTGCTGCTGATGCTGGTCGGCTACCTCGCGGCGTTCGTCGCGGCCCTGTGGCTCTGCTACCAGGAGGGCACGACCGGGCAGACGCCCGGCAAGCGGCAGATGCACATCCGGCTCGTGAGCGCCCAGACCGGGCAGCCGATCGGGTTCGGCATGGCGTTCCTGCGCAAGCTGGCGCACATCGCCGACAACTTCGCCTGCTACATCGGCTGGTTCTGGCCGATCTGGGACGAGCGCAAGCAGACGTTCGCCGACAAGATCTGCAACACCCTCGTGGTGCGCAGCTAGTCGACCCCTCCGGACGAGGCGTTCCCAATGGCGGGGGCGCCTCGTTTCGCTTTTCAGGGGACGGGGTCGAACGCGCTGTTGCAGGCGGCGACCAGGGCGCGGCGGATCGCGCCGTCGAGGAGGCGCAGCGCCTCGGCGCGGCGTTGCATCTGGTCGGCGGTGAGGCCGCGGGCGTCCAGCTGGTGCGCGAGGTCGACCACGATCGAGAGCCGGCCGGCCAGGGCGGCGACGCGGTGGGCGCGCGGGGGATAACCGGGGGCGAGCGGGTGCTCGCCGCGGTCGCGCAGGTCGGCGAGGGCGTCGGCGATCTCCGGCGAGACGCCGGACACGTCGTCGACGGTCAGCAGGGCCTCGGTCGCGTCGCGCATGGCGAGGGTGAGGAGGCGGTCGGCCTCGGCGAGCGTCGGCACGTCGGGGGCGCCGGGGTTGGCGTCCTGAGCGTTCCACAGCACGCCGACGTAGGACGAGCCGCGGCGGTCTTCGGCGGGGACGAGCCCGACGGAGCGGTCGGGGAGCGTGACGATGACCGCGGCCTCGGCCTCGATGGCGGCGCGGTTGAGGCCGGGCGGGCCGGTGAGCCCGAGCGGGTCGCCGGGCGCGGGCAGCGCGAGGCGCAGCGCCGTCATGCCGGAGACGCGCAGCTCACCGAGGCCGCGGCGGAGCGGCGACTCACCCGGCGACGTGCTGAGGATCTGCGGGCCCGAGATCTTTTCGACGGCGTCGACGGCCTCGTCCAGGCCCACGTGACCCGCGAGCCAGGCGTTGCCCCAGGCGACCAGTGCGGTCGCCGTATCCGCGCCGCTGTAGTTCATCCCACCCTCCGAAACCCGGCGTGCATGCAGACCACCATAAGCGCTGAGAATCGCACGGCCTCTCCAAGCTAGGGCCCGACCACGACAAAACGAATCCTTACCAGGCACGGAACCTGCACCTTGGACTGGAAGTAGGCTGTGTACGGATCATTCGGTACGGCGGGACTGGGGACTAGGCGCGCGATGGCCGGCGATGTACTTGAGCTCCGCGGAGTCGGGGTGACGCGCGAGGGTGCGACCCTCCTGCGGAACGTTTCGTGGACCGTGAACGAGGACGAGCGCTGGGTGATCGTCGGCCCCAACGGCGCGGGGAAGACGACGTTGCTGCAGATCGCGGCGGCGTTGTTGCACCCGACCGAGGGTTCGGTGGAGATCCTCGGCGAGCGGCTGGGCCGTACCGACGTCTTCGAGCTGCGGCCGCGCATCGGCATCGCCAGCGCCGCGGTCGCCGAGAAGGTGCCGACCGACGAGAAGGTCATCGACCTGGTGCTGACCGCGTCGTACGCGATCCTCGGCCGCTGGCAGGAGGAGTACGACTCGACGGACGTCACCCGGGCGGTCGAGCTGCTGGACGCGCTGGGCTGCGCCGACCTCATCCGCCGCAGGTTCTCCACGCTGTCGGAGGGCGAGCGCAAGCGGGTGCAGATCGCCCGCGCCCTGATGCCCGACCCCGAGCTGCTGCTGCTGGACGAGCCGGCCGCGGGCCTCGACCTGGGCGGGCGCGAGGACCTCGTCCGCCGGATCGCGCGGCTGGCCGACGACCCGGCGGCGCCGACGATGGCGATGGTCACCCACCACGTCGAGGAGGTCCCGGAGGGCTTCTCGCACGCGCTGCTCCTACGCCGCGGCGGTGTGGTGGCGCAGGGCAAGGTGGACGAGGTGTTCACCGAGGAGCACCTGTCCGAGTGCTTCGGAATCCCGCTGGGCGTGGAGCGGCAGAACGGACGCTGGTACGCCCGTTCGCTCGGCTGACCTGAAATTGGCATCTGTCCCAAAGGGCAAAGCCGACTTACGATCCAGGAGTGAGCCCCTCACTGATCCTGGCCATCGTGGCCATCGCGGTCGGTGCGCTGGTCCTCTACCGTTCGGTGCGCATCGTGCCGCAGGCGACCGCTGACATCATGGAGCGGTTCGGCCGTTACCACCGCACGCTCAACGCCGGGCTCAGCCTCGTGGTCCCGTTCGTCGACCAGGTGCGCAACCGGGTCGACCTGCGCGAACAGGTGGTGCCGTTCGCGCCGCAGCCGGTGATCACCGCGGAGAACCTGGTGGTCAGCATCGACACGGTCATCTACTACCAGGTGACCGACACCAAGGCCGCGACCTACGAGGTCGCCAACTTCCTCACCGCGATCGAGCAGCTGACCGTCACCACGCTGCGCAACATCATCGGCGGCATGGACCTCGAACGCACCCTGACGTCCCGCGAGGAGATCAACACCGAGCTGCGCGGCGTGCTGGACGAGGCCACCGGCAGGTGGGGCATCCGGGTCAACCGGGTCGAGCTCAAGGCGGTCGACCCGCCTGACTCGATCAAGGAGGCGATGGAGAAGCAGATGCGCGCGGACCGCGACAAGCGCGCCTCCATTCTCACCGCCGAGGGGCAGAAGCAGTCCGCGATCCTGACCGCCGAGGGCGAGCGGACCTCCTCGGTCCTGCGGGCCCGCGGGCAGGCCGAGGCCTCGGTGCTCGCCGCGGAGGCGGACGCCAAGGCGCAGGCGGCCCGCGCCCGCGGCCAGGCGCAGGCCATCGCGACCGTCTTCAAGGCGATCCACGAGGGCAACCCGGACGAGCGGCTCCTGGCGTACCAGTACCTGCAGATCCTTCCGCGGATCGCGCAGGGTGACGCCAACAAGGTGTGGATCGTCCCCAGCGAGATGGGCAAGGCGCTGGAGGGGCTCGGCGGCTTCTTCGGCGCCGTCCGCGACACGGCCAGGGGCGCCGCCAGGGACAACGACGGCACCACGACGGCCGTCCCGGCCACGTCCCCGCCGGCCGCGGCGCCACCCGTCCCGGCTGCTCCGCCCGTCCCGGCTGCTCCGCCCGTACCGCCCGTTCCGGCCGCGCCGCCGATTCCGCCCGTGCCGGCGGCTCCGGTCGCGCCCGCGGTGCCGCCCGTACGTGCCGAGGCGGCGGCCATCACCGCCGAGCCGAACGATCGTGACGGCTCGCAGCGCCCGCGTGACGACGACGACTACCGTCCGTACGCGCCCTGAACGAACTCGGGCACTCGCCGCACCCGTCCCGTTCCGGACGGTAGCATCACCCACCCGGTGCCTCCCGTGAGCTGGGGACTCCCTACGATCGTGGGCCGTACAGCAGTCATCAGCGGGGTGGGTCGTTTTGAACGTGCTCGACGGGGTCGCCATCTTCGCGGCGGGCATCGCCGCGGGCGGCATCAACACCATCGTCGGCTCCGGATCGCTCATCACGTTCCCGACCCTCGTGGCGCTCGGCTACCCGCCGGTCGTCGCGAACGTCTCCAACAACATCGGCCTGGTGCCCGGGTCGATCACCGGCGCGTACGGCTACCGCAAGGAGCTCAAGGGCCAGCGTGAACGGCTGCTCCGGCTGGGCAGCGCGTCGTTCCTCGGGGCGATCGTCGGGGGCCTGCTGCTGCTCGGCCTGCCCGAGGAGGCGTTCAAGGTCATCGTCCCGGCGCTCATCGGCGTCGCGCTCGTGCTGGTGGTGGTGCAGCCGCGCCTCCAGGCCTGGCTGCTGGCCCGCCGGGAGAACCACCACCCCAACGGGGGCCCGTGGTTGTGGGTGGGCGTCCTGGCCGCGGGGATGTACGGCGGCTACTTCGGGGCCGCGCAGGGCATCGTGCTGATCGCGCTGCTCGGCATCGCGCTGGACGACGACCTGCAGCGGGTGAACGCGGCGAAGAACGTCCTGTCGGGCGTCGTCAACGGGTCGGCCGCCCTGCTCTTCATCACCATGTCGATCATCAGTGACACGAGGATCGACTGGCCCGCCGTGCTGCTGATCGCGGCCGGTGCGACGGTGGGCGGCGTGCTCGGCGCCAAGGTGGGGCGCCGTATTCCGCCGATGGTGCTGCGCGGGGTCATCGTCGTGGTGGGCGTGGTCGCGATCGTCAATCTTCTGCGCTGACCTGCCGTTTCGCCCTTACTTGGAGGGTTCGCTGCCCCTTGTCCGGGTATAAGTCGAATATATGTTCGACACGGTGAGGGGTCTCAGGGCATGAAGGGCGACAGGGTCGAGATCGTGATCGATGCGGGCGGCGAGGGCACCCGCACCTACGAGGTCGTCGCCACGCGCGCCGGCCGCCGCGTCGAGGTGACCAACCGGCGTGGAGTGGTCGAGGTCAGCGAGGTCACCCGTACCGGCACCCCGGTCCGGACGGCGAGGTTCATGGCCAGCCGCGTGCTGGCCCTGGTGGAGTACCCCATCGCGGACGCGGAGGCCGCGTCCCCCGACCGAGGCCTGACTCTCCCCGGCACGGCCTGAACCCCCGCCCCAGCGTCGCCGGAGCCGAGCCTGAAGGTCAGGGGACGGGGCGGACCTGGACGGTGCCGTCTTCCAGGACGCGGGATTCGAAGGCGGGCTGGCGGCCGGTCGCGGGCCCGTGGACGACCGAGCCGTCGCGGACGCGGAACGTGCTGCCGTGCCAGGGGCAGACCACGCAGGGGTCGGCGTCGTCGTCGGTGATGATGCGGCCCTGGTGGAGCGGGCCCGCCAGGTGGCTGCAGCGGTCGGCGAGGACGTGGATGTCGTCGCCGCTGCGCAGCACGAAGAGGCCGATGTAGCCGAGGCGGCGGTGGACCGGCCAGCCGTCGGGGAGCTCGGACGCGGCGCACAGGTCGTGCCAGCCGAGCGGCACCAGATGGGCCACCTGGTCGGCGTGGCTGGCGCCCGCGGCCTGCCGGAACGCCAGGTGCCCGCCGAGGAACCCGCCCGCCAGCAGCGCGGTGAGGCCCGCGTAGCCGAACGTGCGGCCGGCGGTGTCGCGGCCCTGATGGCGGGCGATCAGGGAGGCCGTGTAGAGGAGGCTCGCGCTCGCGGTGCCCATCGCGTGCACCAGGCCGACCCGCTGCTGCTCCTTGTGGAGGGCGGACCAGTCGGCGATGCCGGTGAGCGCGGTCGGCACCGCGCCCGCGAGCCCGGCCGCGACGAGCGTCTTGGACGCGCGCTGGGTGCCCGGGACGAGGTCGAGCACGGCCGCCGAGATCCAGAGGCCCATCGGCAGGTCGGTCAGCGGAGGGTGCGCGGGATGGCCGCCCGGCACGCCGTGCAGCGCGTCCTTGACCTTCCCGGGGCGCAACACGCGCTGGACGCTGATCGAGAGCGTCCTGACGGCGCGGTCGAGACCGCGGGCGTGCTCCAGGCTCTCGGCCAGGTCCACGGGATGCGGCCGGACCGGTCGCCGAACGCCGCGCCGGAAGAGCTTGCTCGCCCGTCGGTTCAATGTCCCTCCTCGGGAGCGCGATTGAGACGGCCGTAATCCGACATTAGTCTCCGCTCACGCCCTCGGGCCACCCGTGGGAATGCTTGGTACCTACCAATGGGTAAGAACGCCTAAACCAGAGCCCGCCGCTCACGGGACCACGTCTTCTAAGGACCGGCCCTTCGCTTAGAGTGAAATCCTCAGGATCACGACCTGGGCGAGGTCGAGCCCCATGGACGTTCCCCCGCCGGCGGAGACCGCGGCGCGCCGCGCGGACGACCCGGATCTCGTCATCGCGGCGATCGAGCTCCGGTTTCCCGGCTGGAGCGCCTGGCGCAGCGACACCGACCGCTGGTGGGCCTTCCGCACCGCGGCCGACCCCCTCACCATCGAGGAGCTGCGCGCCGGACACCGCCTGATCGTCCAGGCGGACACCCCCGAGGAGCTGCACGCCGCCATCCGAGCCGAGATCGACTCGGCCGCCGGCGCCGACCCCGGAGGCCCGCCGGGGCCCGGTCCCGGCGTGGGTCAGGGCCCGGGCCCGGCGTGAGGTTAGAGAACGGCGTGGGCTGGAGAACGGCGTGGGCTAGAGGACGGGCTCCAGTGTCACCGGGACGCCGTTGAAGACGGCGGTGCCGGAGAGCGGGTCGATCTCGCGGTCGTCGGTGACGGCGTTGACGTTGACGCCCGCGTTGCGGCTGGCGATCCCGGTGCGGGTGCCGGGACGGTCGTGGCCCCACCCGTGCGGCAGGCTCACCACGCCCGCCATCACCGAGGTGGTGGGCTCGGCGACGGCCTCGATCGTGCCCGAACGTGAGGTGACGCGGACGACGTCGCCGCCGCGGACGCCCAGCCGGGCGGCGTCGGCCGGGTTGAGCTGGAGGGTGCAGGTGTTGGACCCGCGCACCAGCTCGGGCAGGTTGTGCAGCCAGCTGTTGTTGGAACGCAGGTGGCGGCGGCCGATCAGCAGCAGCTGCCCGTTGAGCGCGATGCCGTCGGAGGCGCCGTCGAGGGCGGCGTAGAGGCGGGCGGCGTCGGCGGCGAACGAGGGCGGGCACAGCTCGATGCGGCCCGAGGACGTGCACAGGACCTCGTCCAGGCGCGGCTTGAGCGGGCCCAGGTCGAGGCCGTGCGGGTGCTCGGTGCGCAGCCGGGCCAGAGTGAGGCCCTCGGGGTCGGCGCCGAATCCGTCGCCGTACGGGCCGAGGCGCAACATCATGTCGAGCCGCTGCTCGGTGGAGCTGGTCGTGGAGTCGAGCATCTTGCGCAGCTCGTCGGCCTCCCGGCCCTCGACCGGCGACCCTTCGAGCGCCGTGGCCTTCCCGAGCGTGGTCATGATGATCATCTCGTCGAGGTCGGCGGGCGCGGCGTCCATGCCGGAGGCGATGACGGCGAGCCGGGCGAGGATCTCGGACTCGCTGGGCCGTCCCTCGGGCAGCGGCAGCGCCGGCACCGAGTAGCGCACGTAGTCGCGGACCGTGAAACCCAGCAGGGCCAGGTCGTAGTGCGGCGTCTGCGTCGGCCGCGGCGGCGGCAGGATCACGTCGGCGTGCCGGGTCGTCTCGTTGAGGTACGGGTCGACGCTCACCATGAACTCGAGCCCGGCGAACGCGGTGTCGAGCCGGGACCCGCCGGGGGCGGAGAGCACCGGGTTGCCGCCGATCGTGATGAGGGCGCGGATCTGGCCCTCGCCCGGCGTCTCGATCTCGTCGGCCAGCGTGGCGACCGGCAGCTCGCCGTTGACCTCGGGCAGGTCGCGCACGCGGCTGCGCCACCGGCCGGTGGTGAACGGGCGCTTGGGCCGGTAGGTGGGCATGTGGGCGGGCCGCGGGAACATCGCGCCGCCCGGCTGGTCGAGGTTGCCGGTGAGCACGTTGAGCGCGTCGACGAGCCAGCTGTTGAGCGTGCCGTACGCCTGGGTGCAGGTGCCGATGCGCCCGTAGACCGCGGCGCGGTCGGCGGCGGCCAGTTCGCGCGCCATCCGGCGGATGTCGTTGGAGGCGATGCCGGTGATCTGGGCGACGCGCTCGGGCGGGAAGTCGACGGCGAGCGCGCGCAGGTCGTCGAGCCCGTTGATCCGCCCGGCGAGGCCGTCCACGCGCGTGAGGTCCTCGGCGAACAGCGTGTGGACGAGCGCGATGAGCAGGAACGCGTCGGTGCCGGGCCGGATGAAGACGTGCTCGTCGGCGAGCGAGGCCGTGCGGGTGTGCCGCGGGTCGACCACGGTGACCTTGCCGCCGCGTGCGCGGATGGCCTTGAGGCGGCCGGGGAAGTCGGGCGCCGAGCAGAGGCTGCCGTTGGACTCCAGCGGGTTGGCGCCCAGCATCAGCAGATGGTCGGTGCGGTCGAGGTCGGGCACCGGGATGGCGAGCGGGTCGCCGAAGACGTGGCCGCTGCTGACGTGCTTGGGCATCTGGTCGGCGGTGCTGGCCGTGTAGACGTTGCGGGTGCCGAGCGCCTTGATGATGGCCGCGCCGTAGAGCGGGCCCGCGATCGAGTGCGCGGTCGGGTTGCCGATGTAGACGGCGACGGCGTCCTTGCCGTGGCGCTGGACGACCTTGCCGATCTCGCGCCGTACGGTCTCGAACGCGTCGTCCCAGGTCCCGGCGGTGTGGTGGTCGTGGTCACGGACCATCGGCTCGGTCAGCCGGTCGGGGTCGCCGTCGAGCCGCCCGAGGGTCGCGCCCTTGGGGCAGATGAAGCCCTGGCTGAGGGGGTCCTTCTTGTCCCCTCGTACTCCGGTGACCGTCCCGGCGTCGTCCAGGGTGATCTCCAGGCCGCACAGGGCCTCACAGAGTGGGCAGGTGCGGTAGGCCGTGCTGCTCATCGAGAAGCTCCTCGTCGCCGGGACCGTACCAATCATGACCTGCCGGATGACGGCCGCGCCAATTACTAGAACGGTAAACCAGTTGGGGCACAGGGGTCAGGCCCCCTGGCAGGACCGGAATCGGGTCGCCGACGTCGGATTCGGGGCCCTCCGCACCGGAATCCCGGGGAAGCGCGCTCGGAGCCATGGTCGAGGGGGCTTTTCCGGAGTTACCTTGACCGTAAGGACATCCGGCCGCCTCTGAGGAGACGCCATGGAGGCGTGGGTCGCCTGGCTGATAGTGGCCGCCCTGCTCGGGGTCGCGGAACTGCTGACCCTGACGCTGGCCCTCGGCCTGCTCGCCGTCGCCGCGCTGCTGGCCGGCCTGGCGGGCGCCGCCGGGTTGCCGCTCGGCCTGCAGATCGTGGTGTTCGCGGTCTCGTCGGCGGCCGGGCTCGCGGTCGTCCGGCCGGTCGCGCGGCGCCACATCAGGCAGCCGCCGCCGCTGCGCTCGGGGACGGCCGCGCTGGTCGGGCGCGAGGCGTACACGCTCACCGAGGTCAGCAGGGCCGGCGGCAGGGCGCGGATCGGCGGCGAGGAGTGGACCGTGCGGCCGTACGACCCGGACCTGGTCATCCCGGCCGGGCGGGTCGCCGACGTGCTGGCCATCGAGGGGGCGACCGCGCTGCTCTACCCCGTCCCCACCGCGCGGCCGGACGACCCGAGGCCGGACGGTCCATCGCCGGAGGCGCCCGCGCCGGACTGAGGAGGCAGCCATGACCGATCTCGCCATCGCCGGCATCATCCTGCTGGTCGCCGGGCTGACCCTGCTGGTCGTCACGGTGATGAGATCGGTGTGGATCATCCCGCAGGCCAGGGCGCGCAACGTCGAGCGGCTGGGTCGCTACAGCCGCACCCTCCAGCCGGGCATCAGCTTCATCGTCCCGTTCGTCGACCGGGTGAAGCCGCTGATCGACCTGCGCGAGCAGGTCGTGTCGTTCAAGGCCCAGCCGGTCATCACCGAGGACAACGTGGTCGTCCACATCGACACCGTGCTGTTCTTCCAGGTGACCGACCCGCGCGCGGCCGACTACGAGATCGTCGACTACATCAAGGCGATCGAGCAGCTCACCGCCACCACGCTGCGCAACGTGATCGGCACGCTCGACCTGGAGGCCACCCTCACCTCGCGGGACCGCATCAACACCGCGTTGCGCGGGGTGCTCGACGACGCGTCCGGCAAGTGGGGCATCCGGGTCACCCGCGTGGAGATCAAGGCGATCGAGCCGCCGGCGTCCATCAAGGACGCGATGGAGAAGCAGATGCGCGCCGAACGGGAGAAGCGCGCCACGATCCTCACCGCGGAGGGCGTCCGGCAGTCGAAGATCCTCACGGCGGAGGGCGAGAAGCAGTCCGCGATCCTCCAGGCCGAGGGCGCCAAGCAGGCGGCGATCCTGGAGGCCGAGGGACAGGCGCTGGCGATCGAACGGGTCTTCAGCTCGATCCACGCCCACGACGCCGATCCGAAGTTGCTGGCCTACCAGTACCTCCAGACGTTGCCGAAGCTCGCCCAGGGCGAGGGCAGCACGTTCTTCGTGATCCCCAGCGAGCTGACCTCGGCGCTGCGGGCGGTCTCGGAGGCGTTCGGCGGCACGATCGACGAGGCGCTCGCGTCCACCTCCGGGGAACGGGCCCAGGCGCGACCGGAGCAGTCGCGGCCGGAGCGGCCGGGGCCGGGCACGGAGCGGCCTCCCCGCGAGCTGGAGGTGCCGGCGCCCCGCGACGGGGCGATGCCGCCCTACGAGCTCGCCCCCGGGCCCGAGCTGGGCAGCGAGCACCAAGGGCGGCCCGGGACGATTCCCGGGCCGCCCTCGCGGCAGAAGTGAGGCACCGAAGGATCCTGCGGTCAGGCGCGGCCCCGTGCTCAGGCGCCGACCGCCTCGCCGTCAGCCCTGGCCGTTGACGCCCAGGCCCCTGGCGACGCGGTCGCCCAGGTCCTTGTGGACGTTGCGCCAGTACTCGACGACGCGCGGCTTCATCTCGGCGGTCACCTCGGGCGAGCTCGCGTGGTTGACGATGTTGGTGACCATGTGATCGCGGCCGGTGTCGTCCAGCACCTTCTCCCAGAGCGTGCGCGGCTGCCCGAAGTCGTCGTCCTCGCGGTGCAGGGTGTACGCGCTGCGGATGATCTCACCCGCGACCTCGTACGACTCGCCCTTCCACAACTCGGGGTCGGCGACCGGGCCGCCCATCGAGTTCGGCGCGTACACCGGGTCGGGCGAGTTGCGGTAGGCCATCGGCCCGTCGAAGTTGTACGAGTGGACCTCGTTCTTCGGGGCGTTGACCGGCAGCTGCAGGTAGTTGGGCCCGATCCGGTAGCGGTGGGTGTCGGGGTAGGAGAACAGCCGTCCCTGCAACATCTTGTCGGGGGACGAGCCGATGCCCGGCACGAAGTTGGCGGGCTCGAACGCGGCCTGCTCGATCTCGGCGAAGTAGTTGTCCGGGTTGCGGTTGAGCGTCCACTTCCCGATCGTGATCGGCGGGTAGTCGCCGTGCGGCCAGACCTTGGTCAGGTCGAACGGGTTGAACCGGTAGTCCGCGGCCTCCTCGAACGGCATGACCTGCACCTGCACGGTCCAGGACGGGTGGTCGCCCGCCGCGATCGCGTCGTGCAGGTCGCGGATGTGCAGCTCGGCGTCCTTGCCCTTCCACTCGTCGGCCTCGGCGTCGGTGAGGTTCTTGATGCCCTGGTCGGTCTTGAAGTGGTACTTCACCCAGAACTTCTCGCCCGCGGCGTTGTACCAGAGGAACGTGTGCGAGCCGAACCCGTGCATGTGGCGCCACGACGCGGGCGTGCCCCGGTCGGTCATCAGGAACGAGACCTGGTGCGCCGACTCGGGCGACAACGTCCAGAAGTCCCACTGCATGTTGTTGTCGCGCAGGTGGTTGTCGGCCCGGCGCTTCTGCGAGTGGATGAAGTCGGAGAACTTCTGCGGGTCGCGGATGAAGAAGATCGGAGTGTTGTTGCCGACGAGGTCGTAGTTGCCCTCCTCGGTGTAGAACTTGATCGCGAAGCCGCGCGGGTCGCGGTTGGTGTCGGGGCTGCCGAGCTCGCCGGCGACGGTGCTGAAGCGCACCAGCGACTCGGTCCGCGCGCCTTTCTGGAACAGCCCGGCCTTGGTGTACTGGCTGACGTCCTCGGTGATCTCCAGGACGCCGTACGCGCCGCCGCCCTTGGCGTGGACCACGCGCTCGGGCACCCGCTCACGGTTGAACCGCGCCATCTTCTGGATCAGGTAGTGATCCTGAAGCAGCAGCGGGCCGTTCGGTCCCACCGACTGCGAATGCTCGTCGCTGGGTGCGGCGATGCCCGCGTCGGTCGTCGTCGTGGGCCTCTCGCTCATTGCGCGGTCCTCCTTGCTCCGTTGGGTTCCCGGATCCGCGGGAAGGCGGTGACGCCCGTGGTCGCCGGCCCGTCCGCCGATCTCCAGATCGCGACGCGCGTGGTGGTCACCCGCAGCCCGGTCATACCGCCGAACGAACCCCCCTAAACAAGACTTACTCAAGACAATGAATCATCCGCCTTTGGTCAAAAGTGGCCGCTGACCAGGGAGATCTTTAGCTTCCGGCCTTCGCTGGACGTCGCTGCCCGCACCTTCCCGAACCACGGTGCCCAAACCCGCATCGAAGCAGGGCACGAGGGCGGAAACGGGGAGGCCACGATGCCGATCAAGCGCACACGGCGGTCCGGCACGGTCGCGGCGGCGCTGCTGCTGGGGGCGGCGGCGACGAGCGGATGCGGGTTGCTGGGAGCCGCGGCCGAGGGGGACGGCGGGGGCGGCGGGGCCGGCGACCACCCGTTCACCGTGGCGTTCGGCGGGGACGTGCACTTCGAGGGGATGATCTCGACCCGGCTGCAGAGCGCGCCCGACACGGTGTTCGGGCCGATCGCGGCGGAGTTCAGGAAGGCCGACCTGGCGATGGTCAACCTGGAGACCGCGATCACCGAGGGTGGCACGCCGGCGCCCAAGGACTACACGTTCCGTGCGCCGCCGGCCGCGTTCCAGGCGCTCAGGACGGCCGGGCTGGACGTCGTCACCATGGCCAACAACCACGGCATGGACTACGGCGAGGCCGGGCTCCAGGACTCCCTGGCCGCGAGCGGGCGGGCCGGGTTTCCCGTCGTGGGCATCGGGCGCAACGCCGCCGAGGCGTACCGGCCGTGGACGACCACCGTCAAGGGCACCAAGATCGCGGTCATCGGTGCCACCCAGGTCCTGGACGACAACCTGATCGAGTCGTGGACCGCCACCGACGCCAAGGCCGGCGTCGCCTCCGCCAAGAACGCGCCGCGCCTCGTCCAGGCCGTGCAGCGGGCGCGCAAGGAGGCCCACGTCGTCATCGTCAACCTGCACTGGGGGCAGGAGCGCAACTCCTGCGCCACCCCCGCGCAGCGGCAGCTGGCCGGGCAACTGGCGGACGCGGGCGCCGACGCCATCGTGGGCAGCCACGCCCACGTGCTCCAGGCCGGCGGCTACCTGAAGGGCAAGTACGTCCACTACGGGCTCGGGAACTTCGTCTTCTACAACGGCAGCGGCCCGACGGCGCAGAGCGGCGTGCTCACTCTCACGTTCGACCCGAAGGTCAAGGACACCCGGGTCACCAAGGCGAGCTGGGCGCCCGCCGTGGTCACCGACGGCGTCCCGCAGCCGCTCGCCGGAGCCTCGGCCCAGCAGGCCAGGACGCAGTGGGAGGGGCTCCGGAACTGCGCGGACGTGAAGGCCGGGCCTGCGGCCTGACCGGCCACCGCCGGCCGTGATGGCGGCGGCAAGATCATGCTATGGGTGGGCAAAGGCCTGTAGACGGGGTTTTGGAGTTTCCTTCCGATAAGCCGGAAGTGGCCTGGGGGAGGAACCGGCTTGTCAGCCGTTCAGGCCATTCGAAGGAGATCCACCATGCCCTTCTGCTCCACCCGCGACGGTGTCGACATCTACTACAAGGACTACGGCTCCGGCGACCCGGTGCTGTTCATCCACGGCTGGCCGCTGAACGGCGACGCCTGGGAAGACCAGATGAAGGTGGTCGCCGACAACGGCTTCCGCGGCATCGCGCACGACCGCCGCGGCCACGGCCGTTCCGAGAAGCCCTTCGACGGCTACGACTTCGACACCTTCGCCGACGACCTCAAGGACCTCATCGAGCACCTCGACCTGCGCGACGTCACGCTGGTCGCGCACTCGATGGGCGGCGGCGAGCTGGCCCGCTACATCGGCCGGCACGGCACCGACCGGGTCAAGAAGGCCGTCCTGCTGTCGGCGATCCCGCCGCTCATGGTGCAGACCGACGCCAACCCGGAGGGCGTGCCCGAGAAGGTCTTCGACGACATCAAGGACGGGATCATCAGCGAACGGTCGCAGTACTGGAAGGACGCCGCCGTCGGGTTCTTCTCCGCCGACCGGGACGGCACCCAGGTCACCCAGGGCAACAAGGACGCCTTCTGGTTCATGGCCATGCACCAGATCATCGAGGCCGGGGTCAAGTGCGTGGACGCGTTCGGGTTCACCGACTTCCACGACGACCTGAAGAAGTTCGACGTCCCGACGCTGGTGGTGCACGGCGACGACGACCAGATCGTGCCGATCGACGCCACCGGGCGGAAGTCCGCCGAGATCATCCAGGACGCGACCCTGAAGGTCTACGAGGGCGGCTCGCACGGGATCGCGCTGGTGCCCGGCCAGAAGGAGAAGTTCAACGCCGACCTGCTGGACTTCCTCAAGAGCTGAGGGGAGCGCCGATCATGGCTCTGCTGTCGCCCGGCTTCCACCGCCGCCGCCCGGAAGGGGAGGCGGACGCGGGGGATCGCCTTCCGCCCGGCCAGTACCTGACCGACGGGTTCCCGGTGTTGTCGGCCGGACCGACCCCGCGGATCATCCCGGCGTCCTGGTCGTTCACCGTGGAGAACGAGAACGGCCAGAAGACGTCGTGGTCGTGGCAGGAGTTCATGGACCTGCCGCAGGAGACGCCCACGGTGGACATCCACTGCGTCACCCGCTGGTCGAAGTTCGGCACCAGCTGGCAGGGGGTGTCGCTCGACACGCTGCTGGAGAACGTGGAGACCGACGCCGGCTACGCGGTCTTTCACAGCCACGGCGGCTACACGACCAACGTGCCGCTGGAGGAGATCACCGACGGCAAGGCCTGGATCGTGCACACCTTCGACGGCGAGCCGCTCGACCCGGAGCACGGCGGGCCCGCCCGCGGGCTCATCCCGCACCTCTATTTCTGGAAGTCGGCCAAGTGGGTCCAGGGCGTCCGCCTGCTCGACCACGACGACCCGGGCTTCTGGGAGACGGCGGGCTATCACAACCACGGCGACCCGTGGCGGGAGGAACGTTATGCCTGGGCCTGAGCCGACCGGGCTCGGGCGATCGTGACCGCGCCGGAGACGGTGCGGCCCACGCGGGACGGGCCTCGGGCACGTCCCGCGTGGCGGGTCGCCCGGCTGGCAGCCGACCGGCGGGAGAACGCGCGGACCCGCACGCTGGTGCTGGAGGTGCCCGGCTGGCCGGGCCACCTCCCCGGCCAGCACGTGGACGTGCGCCTGACGGCGGAGGACGGCTACACCGCCACCCGCAGCTATTCGATGTCGGCGCCCGCCGACGGCGAACGCGTCGAGATCACCGTGCAGCGGGTGCCGGACGGGGAGGTCTCGCCGTACCTGACCGAGGACCTGCCGGTCGGCGCCGAGATCGAGATCCTCGGGCCGGTGGGCGGCTGGTTCGTGTGGCGTCCCGCGCCCGCGCCCACGCTGCTGATCGCGGGCGGCGCCGGGATCGTTCCGATCATGGCCATGGGCCGGGCCTGGCTCGGCACCGGCGACCGTGCCCAGGACGGTGCCGGACGCGACGGTGCCGCACGCGGAGGCGCCGGGGCGATGCGGGTGATCTACTCGCTGCGTTCGCCGGACCTGCTGTGTTACCGCGACGACCTGGACGCGCTGGCCGCCGCCGGCGCACCGGTCCTCTACGCCTACACCCGGCGGCCCGCGCCCGGCGGGCACCGCCCGGCCGGACGCCTGACGCGGGAGGAGATCGTCGAGCACGGCTTCGCCGCGGACCAGGGCCCGGCCTGCTTCGTCTGCGGGCCCACCGGGTTCGTCGAGGCCGTCGCGGCGGCCCTCATCGACCTCGGGCACGACCCGGCACGCGTGCGCACCGAACGTTTCGGACCCAGCGGAGGATGACCATGGCAGCCGAACGACCCATCACCGACGACCGCCATCTGGACGGCAACGCCCTGGCCGGGCCGCTGAGCATGTTGTTCGTCCCGGACATCGCCACCTCCACCGGCAGGTGCGGCAGCTGCGGGCGCGGCGACCTGCTGGCGCGCGCGCCGCTGTACGCGCAGGCGCCCGGCCAGGTGCTGCGGTGCCGCCACTGCGGCAACGTCGTCCTGCGGCTGGTCAGCGCGCCGGACATGTTCTGGCTCGACCTGCCGCACGGCAGCGGCCTGGCGATCCCGCACACCGCGCCCGCCGATGTTTCACGCGATGTTTCACGTGGATCTTGATCGTCGTTCCCGGACCTGACACGCCGGACCTCGCCACGGCCCATGGCATGCTTGGCCGAGCCGAACAGGGGAGACGAGGTCCGGATGCGCAGGAACACGATGGCGGTGACCGCCGTGGCAGGAGTGCTGGCGCTGGCCGCGGGCGCGTGCAGCAGCGGGTCCGGCAGCTCCGAGGCCGAAGGCGGCACCGGCCCGTCGAAGCCGCCCGCCACCGGCCCCGCCTCGTCGCCCGCCGCGCCGGCCAAGCAGCCGATCATCATCGCGTTCGGCGGTGACACCCACTTCGAGCACAACCTGCGGGCCCGCCTGGCCAACCCGGCCACCGCGCTGGGCCCGATCGCCAGGACGCTGCGCGCCGCCGACCTGGCCATGGTCAACCTGGAGACGGCGATCACCACCGGCGGCACCAAGGCGCCGGGCAAGGAGTTCGCGTTCCGCGCGCCGCCGTCCGCGTTCACCGCGCTGAAGGCCGCCGGGGTCGACGTGACCTCGATGGCCAACAACCACGGCATGGACTTCATGGAGACGGGCCTGCGCGACTCGCTCAAGGCCATCCGCGCGACCCGCTTCCCGACCGTCGGCATCGGCCGCAACGCCGCCGAGGCCTACAAGCCCTACCGGGTGACGGTGAAGGGCAACCGGCTCGCGATCGTCGGCGCCACCCAGGTGCTGGACGACCACCTGATCCCGGCGTGGACGGCCACCGACGACAAGGGCGGGCTCGCCTCGGCCAAGGACGTTCCGCGCATGGTCAAGGCCGTACGGGACGCCCGGCAGGGCTCCGACTACGTGATCGTTCACCTGCACTGGGGGGCGGAGCTCCAGCCCTGCCCGCTGCCGCGCCAGCAGGAGCTCGCCAAGCAGCTGATCGCGGCGGGCGCCGACGTGGTCGTCGGCGGCCACGCGCACATCCCGCTCGGCGGCGGCTACCTCAAGGGCAAGTACGTGCACTACGGGCTGGGCAACTTCGTGTTCTCCTCGGCGCGCGGCCAGACGGCCAACTCCGGCGTCCTCCTGCTGAAGCTGGACGGCGGCAAGGTCACCGCGTCCCGGTGGCGGCCGGCGCGGATCTCCTCCGGCCTCCCGATCCCGATGAGCGGAGCCGCCGCGACCGCCGAGGTCAAGCGCTGGAACGGGCTGCGCTCCTGCGCCGGGCTGTCCGCCACGCCGTGACGCCCGCGCCCGGGCGCTGGACTCTCCCGCGGTGGGAGGGCCCAAGCTGGGGGTGTGAGCGAAGATCTACTGCCGATCGGGCGGTTCGCCCGGCTGTGCCGGTTGAGCGTCAAGCAGCTGCGGCACTACGACGAGCTGGGGCTGCTGTCCCCGGCGCGGGTGGACCCTGACTCCGGCTACCGCTACTACCGGCCGGACCAGGCCCGCCAGGCGTTGTCGATCGGGCTGCTCAGGTCGCTGGACGTCCCGCTGCCCGACATCGGCCGGACCCTGGAGTCGGGCACGGCGGCGCTGGCCGGCGTCCGCGACCGGATGGAGGCCGACCTCGCGCGCCGCCGCACCGCTCTGGAGCTGCTCGAACGCGTGATGGCCGACGGCCTGCCCCGGTCGGAGGTGTCGGTCGTCCACGAGCCGGCCCGCACCGTCGTCGTCGAACGGGACGCGGCGACGCCCGCCACCATCGGGGCGGCGACGTCCCGGTGCGTGGCGCGCGTGATCGAGGCACTGAGGCCGCACAGCCTCATGATCGGGCTCTTCCCGCTCGACCTGGCCGACGAGTTCGTGGTCGGCGTGGCGGTCGAGCACGAGGACGGCCCCGAGGTGCTGCCGGGCGGCCCGTACGCCATGGCCACCCATGTCGGCCCGTACGGCCAGATCTCCTTGACCGCGCACGCGCTGTTGTCGTGGTGCGGCGACCACGGCCACGTCCCGGAGGGGCCGCTCCGCGAGCTCTACCTCAACGCGCCCACCGACACCCCGCCCGAACGCCTGGTGACCCAGCTGATGATCCGACTCGAGGACAGACCCTGACCAAGACCTGACCCCGGCGTCGGATTACCGCCTGACCCGCCGTCCGGCGGCTCTGGACAGATCGTCCGAGGGGCGTACGTTCGCAAGCAGGAGCACTCTCAGACGAGCAGGTGAGCGCGATGCGGGATCATCGAGTGCGGTCGGGCGAGATCGAGCTGGCGGTACGCGAACGAGGAACCGAGCACGGGCCGGTCGTGGTCCTGATCCACGGCTACCCCGACACCGGCGCGGTCTGGGACGAGGTCGCCGAGGGCCTCGCGAGCCGGTTCCGGGTGATCACCTACGACGTGCGGGGCGCGGGCGCCTCCACCGCCCCCGAGGACCCGCTCGACTACGGCGTGGACGTGCTCCTCGCCGACCTCGCGGCCGTGCTGGACGGGGTCGGCGTGGAAGGGCCGGTGCACCTGGTCGGGCACGACTGGGGCTCGATCCAGGGCTGGGAGGCCGTGACCGGCGACCGGCTGAGCGGGCGGATCGCCTCGTTCACCTCGATCTCAGGACCGGCCCGCCAGCACGTCGGCCCCTGGGCGCGCGAGACCGCCCGGACCGGGCCGCGCGGCGTCCTGGAGGTCCTCGGCCAGGCGCGGCGCAGCGCCTACATGCCGGTGCTGATGACGCCGCGCACCGGTGAACTGCTCGCTCGCGCCCTCCCGCTGGTCTTCGAACGCGGGATGCGGGCGGCCGAGGGCGCCGAGCCCCGCCCGGGCCACCCCGCTCCGACGCTGCACCGGGACGCGGTCAACGGCCTGGGCCTCTACCGGGCCAACATGGGGCGCCTCAACCCGCCGGAGGGCGAGGGCCGCACCGACCTGCCCGTCCAGCTGATCGTGCCCACCAAGGACCGGTACGCGACGCGCGGACTGCTCCTGTCGGCGCGCGGCCGGGCGAGCCGGCTGTACGTGCGGCGCCTGCCCGCCGGGCACTGGGTGGCGCGCAGCCATCCGGACGTGGTGGCGCGGTGGATCGGCGAGTTCGTGGACCACGTCGAGGACGGTGTGGAGACCCAGGACATCGCCCGTGCCCGCGCGGCGGGCGAGCCCGGCAAGGCGTTCGGCGGGCGGCTCGTCGTGGTCACCGGGGCGGGCAGCGGCATCGGCCGGGCCACCACCCGCGCCTTCGCCAGGGAGGGCGCGCGCGTCGTGGCCGCCGACATCGACGAGGGCGCCGCCAAGCACACCGCCGACGAGGTCGCCGCGGACGGCGGGGAGGCCCACGTCTACGGCGTGGACGTGTCCGACGCCGACGCGATGGACCGTTTCGCCGTCTACGTCCGCGAGACGTTCGGGGTGCCGGACGTCGTGGTCAACAACGCGGGCATCGGCCTCGGCGGCCCGCTCCTGGAGACCGACGAGGAGGCCTGGGAGCGGATCAGGTCGATCAACCTGGACGGCGTCTACCGGGGCTGCCGGCTCTTCGGACGGCAGATGGCCGACCGCGGCGAGGGCGGTCACCTGGTCAACCTCGCGTCGATGGCGGCTTTCACGGTCAGCTCGGGCCTGCCCGCCTACTCGGCCACCAAGGCGGCCGTGCTCCATCTCAGCGAGTGCCTGCGGGTGGAGCTGGAGCCGTACGGCATCGGCGTCACCGCGATCTGCCCCGGCGTCATCAACACGCCGATCACCCGCCACACCCAGATCCTCGGCGTCGAACCCGCCGTCGCCGACCGCATGCGCGAGCAGGCGGCCCAGGCGTTCGAGCGGCGCGGCTACCCGCCCGAACGGGTCGCCGAGGCCATCCTGCGGGCCGTCCTGCACGACCGCGCCGTCGTGCCCGTCGCCCCGGAGGCCTGGGTCGGCCAGATGATGTCGCGGGTGGCCCCGTCGGCCGGCCGGGTGATCGCCCGGTTCGGGCGCCGCGCGGGCGAGCGTGCGCGCGAACGTCTCGCGCCCGAGCACCGGGCCGAGGAGATCACCTCCACACCGGAAGAGATCACCCGGGGACGTGACGGCGCACCCGGAACCGATCACCGGGACGGTTCGTTCTAAGGGCTGAACGGACGCGAACGTGCTCGTCACCGGCGCCGAGGGTTCTTCGGGAGCACCCTCGGCGCCGGTCGCGAGCGCGGCGAGACGGTCCCTCCTCTCGCGGTCCTCGACGGCGTCCCGCAGGCCCGGTCTCCACCGCCGCACGTCCGCATGCTGATCGTCGGCGAATCACGGATGAGCCCGGAAGAGGGTTCGGCGCGTACCTCTGTGTGGGTGCGGGACAACCTGGATCGATTGGGCTTCCGGGAGGGACGAGAGATGAGCATGCGCCGGGCCCGGCGGGGGCCGTCCAACCGCGGGCAGAGGCCGCCCGACCTTGGGCTGGGGACGCGCGGATACACCCAGGGCCCGTCCGAGTACGGCAAGGGCTGGTCCGCCTACGGCACCCGCCCACCCGACCCCGAACGCACCCCGCCCCCCCAAGAGCACAGCCACCCCACCGCCGAATACGGCCTGCCCGCCCAAGAACACCTCCCGCCCGCCCAAGAGCAGGGCTGGGCCGTGCAGGAGCAAGGCTGGGCTGGGCAGGGGCAAGGCTGGGCTGGGCAGGAGGAGGCCTGGTCGGCTTACGAGCGGGCCTGGTCCACGCAGGCGCCGCGACCCGGGGACGGGCAGGGGCCCAGGTACGAGAGGGTGGCCAGGGCCGAGGCGGAGTCTCCGTATGAGCGGGGGCCGCACACCTACGGGCAGGGGTGGTCCGAGGACGGCCGGGGGATCCCCTCGTACGGGCCGGGGGTGCTGGACTACCGGCAGGGAACGCCGCGGCGCGGTCGCCGGGGGCGGGCGCGCTGGCTGGTGGCGGCTGGTGTGGTCATGCTGGGCCTGGCGTCGACGGGCGGGTACGCCGCGTACACCGGGCTGGACGGCAACATCCGGCATGTCAGCGCCGACGACCTGGGCGCCCGGCCGGCCAAGCGGACGAAGGCCGAGAACTTCCTGGTGGTGGGGTCCGACAGCCGGGACGGGGCCAACGCCAGGTACGGGCGTGAGGCCGGGGCCCGGACCGACACCATGGTCCTCTTCCATGTGCCCGCGAACGGGCAGAACGTGCGGGCGATCAGCCTGCCCCGCGACTCGATGGTGCGGATCCCGTCGTGTTCGGCTCCGGACGGCTCGGCCCTCCCGGCGCAGACCGCGCAGATCAACTCGGCGTTCAACACCGCGGGGCTGACCTGCGCGTGGAAGACCGTCGAGGCCACCACGGGCGTGCGCGTCGACCATGTCATGGAGATCGACTTCAGCGGCTTCAAGGGCATGGTCGACGCGCTCGGCGGGGTCGACCTGACCGTGCCGCGGGCCATCAGCGACCCCAAGGCCAGGCTCCGGCTGGCGGCGGGTCGGCAGCGGCTCAACGGCGAGCAGGCGCTGGCGTACGCGCGGGTCCGCTACAGCGTGGGCGACGGCTCGGACCTCTCCCGGATCAAGCGGCAGCAGCAGCTCATGCGGGCGATGGCGACCAGGGCCAAGGCGGAGCTGACGAACCCGCGCAAGCTCTACGCGTTCCTGGAGGCCTCGACCAAGTCGATCACCACGGACCCGGGGCTGGGCCTGCGGGCGATGTTCGATCTCGCGCGCAGCATGGGCGACCCGTCCACGATGACGTTCGTGACCGTTCCGGTCCGGCCCTATCCGGCCGACCCGAACCGCGTCCAGTGGACCGAGCCCGCGGCCCAGCGGCTCTTCGCCTCCCTGCGGTAGCGCCCGCGCGAGGTCGAGGAATGGCGAGCCGGGCCATCGGCCCCCGCCCGATGGCCCGGCACGTCACGCCTCAACCCCCGCGGGCCCCGCTCAATTCCTGGCCGCCGCGATCAGGTCCCGGTACCAGGCGTACGAGCTCTTGGGGGTGCGCGCGAGCGTCTCGTAGTCGACGTGGACGAGGCCGAAGCGCGGCCCGAAGCCCTCCGCCCACTCGAAGTTGTCCATGAGCGACCAGGTGTAGTAGCCGCGCACGTCCACGCCGTCGTCGATCGCCGCGCCGACGGCCTTGATGTGGGCGTCCAGGAACTCGATCCGGCGCGCGTCGTCCACGGTGCCGTCGGCGGCGACCTCGTCGGGGAACGAGCAGCCGTTCTCGGTGACGTGGATCGGCGGCAGCGCGTCCCCGTACCGCTCGCGCAGGCCGCGCAGCAGGCCGCCGAACGCCTCGGGCACGATCGGCCAGCCCATGCCGGTGACCGGGTGACCCTCGATCTCGGTCATCTCGAACGGCAGCGGCCCCTCCTGCGGCGCCGCCAGCCGGGTGGGCTGGTAGTAGTTCACGCCGAGGAAGTCGATGGGCGCCGAGATGGCCGCGAGGTCGCCGTCCTGGACGAACGCGGCCGGGTCGGGGCCGCCGAGCGCGACCACATCGGGGTAGGCACCGAGCAGCACGGGGTCGGTGAAGAGCCTGTTCATGAACGCGTCGAACGCGGTGGCGGCGGCCCGGTCGGCCGGGTCGCCGGGGTCGGCGGGCCAGGCGGGCGAGTAGTGGTTGGTGATCCCGATCTGGCGGGCGCCGCGGTCGCGCAGCGCGGTCACGGCGAGGCCGTGGCCGAGCAGCTGGTGGTGCGCGGTGGGGAGCGCGTCCAGCATCAGCGTGTGGCCGGGCGCGTAGACGCCGAAGGCGTAGCCGTACGCCATGACGACGACGGGCTCGTTCAGGGTGATCCAGGTGCCGACGCGGTCGCCGAGCCGTTCGGCCACGACGGCGGCGTACTCGGCGAAGTGGTGGGCGGTGTCGCGGTTCATCCAGCCGCCCGCGTCCTCCAGGGGTTGCGGCAGGTCCCAGTGGTAGAGCGTGGCGGCGGGCGCGATCCCGCGTTCCAGCAGCCCGTCGACGAGGCGGTCGTAGAAGTCCAGCCCGGCGGCGTTCACGGTGCCGCTCCCGGTGGGGACGACGCGCGGCCAGGCGATCGAGAAGCGGTAGGCGTCGACGCCGAGCCCGGCCATCAGGTCCAGGTCCTCGGGCCAGCGGTGGTAGTGGTCGCAGGCGACGTCGCCGGTGTGGCCGTCCTTCACCCTGCCGGGGGTGTGCGCGAAGGTGTCCCAGGTCGACGGGCCGCGCCCGTCCTCCGCGACGGCGCCCTCGATCTGGTAGGCGGCGGTCGCGACGCCCCACTGGAAGCCCGCTGGAAAGCCCATGTGCTCCTTCTCCCCACCTCTCACGACCCAAACGCGAATATCTCTCGCATTTTAGGGGGTGTCCGGCGAGGTGAGGAAGGGATTGCGCTCCGCCTACGCAAGGTGTTGGTCCCGCGCTCCGCCGTGACGCGCGACAATGGACGGGTGACGGAGATCCGGACCCCACTGCGCCGCCGCCCCGCCCAGCGCCGCAGCGCCGAACGAGTGCAGCGCATGCTCGACGCCTGCGCGGAGATCCTCGATGAGGACGGGTACGACGGCCTCACCACCACGCGCATCGCGCAGCGAGCCGAGGTGGCGATCGGCTCGGTCTACCAGTTCTTCCCCGACAAGCGGGCGGTCGCCCAGTCGCTCGCCCTGCGCAACCTGGAGTCCTTCGGGCTGCGCATCTCCAAGGAGCTGGCCGAGGGGACCTTCGACGACTGGTCCGACACGGTCGGCGTGATCATCGACATCTACGTCGACATGCACCGCACGGTGCCCGGCTTCCGGGTGCTGCGCTTCGGCGACGTCGCCGACATCAACCTGCTCGACTCGGCCGCCGACAACAACGCGGTGGTCGCCGACCGGCTGCGCAAGATGATCGTCGACAACTTCGCGGTCGCCGAGACCCCCGAGCTGGCCCGTGCGCTGGCCATCTCCGTCGAGGCCGCCGACGCCGTGCTCAAGATGGCCTTCCGCCGCAACCCCGACGGCGATCCGGAGATCCTCGCCGAGACGGAGCGGCTGATCCACGGCTACCTGGCTGCTTACATCCAGCAGACCTGAATCGGGTGTATGTGGCACACTCGCCGCATTCCTCCCGAACCACAACAGAATCAGGTGTCCCCGTGGACCTCGAGAAGCTCCAGTCACAGAGCCGCTTCCTGGTGCGGCAGCGCGTGCGCATGATGGTCAACCAGTACGAGGTCCGTACCGAGGCGCCCGGCGGCTCCGAGGGGCAGATGGTCGCCTTCGCCCAGCAGAAGCGCCTGGCCTTCAAGGAGCAGGTCACCCTCTACACCGACGACAGCAAGTCCCGGCCGATGCTCGGCTTCAAGGCCCGCAGCATGATCGACGTCGGCGCCACGTACGACGTGACCAGCCCGTCCGGGCAGGCGATCGGCCTGTTCCGCAAGGACTTCGCCAAGTCGCTCTTCAAGTCCACCTGGCACCTCGAGCAGCCGGGCCTCGGCGTGGCCACCGGCAGCGAGCGCAACAAGAACGTCGCCATCCTGCGGCGCGTCTGGGAGTTCATCCCGTTCGCCAACAACATCCCGTTCGCCTGGCCCTACCACTTCGACTTCTACGCGGGCGACCAGATCGTCTTCTCGGTCGAGAAGAAGTTCGGCCTCCGCGACCGCTACGTCGTGGACATCAAGGACCCCAACCTGGACCGCCGGCTCGTGCTGGCGCAGGCGGTGGCGCTGGACGCCCTCCAGTCCCGCTGATCCGCGCGGGGCACGCCGGGAACGCGGGGCGTGCCGGGGCGCCGGGCATGCCGGGGACGCCGGTCGTCAGGTTCGGGAGAAGGCGTCCAGGATCAGCTTGGTCGCGTCCATCTGGTCGGTGGTCCGGCCGAGGCCGAGCGGCAGCCCGCCGGGCCAGGTGTGCCCGCCGCTCCTGACCGTGTAGAGCTCCACCCGTACCCCCGCCTTGCAGCCGGTCCGGCTGACCCGCACGATCCCGCGCGCCGGGACGTCGCGCCTGGTCTTCGCGCAGGCGAACGTCCGCGCCCAGCCCTCGGCCAGGGTCGGCACCGCGGGCAGGACGAAGACGCCGTTGGTGGGCATCATCCAGCCCGGGATCTGGCGCCGGTCGCCGCCGAAGGGGGCCCCGCCCCGGTACGGCAGCACCCGGTCGGCGGTGCCGTGGAACGTGATGATCGTGGTTGGCCGGGCGGTGGCGCAGGGTCGCGCCAGGTTGAGGCCGGCGACCGGGGCGACCGCCGCCAGCCGCCCGCGCAGCCCGCAGACCAGCGCCGCCGACAACCCGGCGCCGTTGGAGAAGCCGGTGGCGAACTCGCGGCGCCGGTCGAGGCACAACGTACGTTCGAGGTGGTCGAGCAGCGCGCCGACGTAGGCGATGTCGGCGGCGCCGCCGGTCATGCCGGGGAGCTTCCAGCCGGTGCGGTCGCCGGCGCTCTCCGGCTCGACGACCGCGAACCCGCGCGCCGAGCCGACCGTCGCCATCCGCCCGTACACGGCCTGCTGGAACCCGGTCGAGCGCAGCCCGTGCAGGTCGACGACCAGCGGCACCGGCGTCCGGCCGCCGTGGTTCCCGGGCAGCGTGAGCAGGTACGACCGGCCGCCGAACGAGTGCTGTCCCGTGGCGGCCGACGCGGCCTTGTGGCCCTCGCACCCCGAGCTCGGAACGGTGCCGGCCAGGCGCGGGCTCTCGGACCGCGCGGGCGAGGGGGCCGGGGACGGCGAGCGCGCGGACGCGGACGACCCGGTGGTGCCCGAGCACCCGGTCAGGAGCGCGCACGCGAGCGCGAGCGGGACGAGGAAGGGCCGGCGCATCGCTCGATGTTATTGGGCCCGCCCGGGTGCCGGGCGGTCGAGTCGCCTGATCTCGGCGTCCGCCTCCTCGGCGACGGGCACCCGCGCGGTCAACCGGAAGCCGGTGCCCGGGACCGCCTCCGCGGTGAGGGTGCCGCCCGCCGACGCGAACCGTTCGGTCAGTCCGGTCAGCCCGTTGCCGGGTCGGTGCGCCGCGGTGACCGGGCCGTCGTCGAGCATCTCCAGGACGGCGGCGCCGCCGGGGTCGCGGGAGAGCGTGATGGCGCAGCGGCCGGCCTGGGAATGCCGGACGACGTTGGTGACGCCCTCCCGCACCGCCCAGGCGAGCAGCGCGTCGATCTCGTCGGGCAGCGGGACGCCGGAGACGCGGATCTCCGGCTCGACGCCGGCGGACGGCAACGCCGCGCGGGCGGCGTCGAGCTCCTCGGCCAGGTCGCGGCGGCGGTAGCCGGAGACCGTGGCGCGCACGTCGGTCAGAGCCTGGCGGGCGACCGACTCGATGTCCCCGATCTCGCCGAGCGTTCGTTCCGGGTCGCGGTCGGCCACCCGCCTGGCCAGCTCGCTCTTGAGCACGATGAGGGTGAGGCTGTGGCCGAGCAGGTCGTGCAGGTCGCGGGCGATGCGCAGGCGTTCCTCGGTGGCGGCCAGCCGGGCGACCTCGGCCCGCGCCTCCTGGAGCTGGTGCACGAGCATGCGCGAGTGCCGGAACGCGAGCATCATCATGCCGAACGAGAACGCGCTCACGCCGATCACCACGGGCGCCCACCGGCCGACGTCGAACGTCTGGGCCTGGGCGACCGGGACCAGCGCCGCGGCCACCACTCCGACCGGGGCCCACCGGAACGGCAGGACCATCGCGCAGACGACCGCCAGGTAGATCGGCATGCCCATGAGGTCCTCGCCGAACGCGGGCGGCAGGCCGATCGCGAGCGTCGCGAAGATCCCGAACAGGAGCCAGGTGACCGGCGTGATCGGCGCTCCCCAGTGCCTGCTCAGCGACACCGCCAGGTAGGTCACGACGAACGCCGCCAGCCCGGCGGCGCCGAGCACGCGGCGCGTCCCGGAGTAGTGGGCCACCGCCACGGCCACCGGGATCAGGTAGAGCAGCCCGAACGACACCCAGAACGCGCGCCGCAGCCGTTCCGCCTTGTCCATGTCGCCGGCGCCGGCGTCGGAGCCGGTATGGGCGAAGAGCCTTGTCATCACGGTCATCAGGCTCAACACGGTAGCGCGGGACGATACCGGGCACCTGGCGGCACATTCGGGTCTGGCGGCTCACCGCTTTACATGTTACGAAGGTATGTAAAGCGGTGGGCCAGATCACAGGGTTAGGTCAGGGCCGCGTCTCGCAGGAGGTTCGAAGGTGAGTTCCTACGACCGCTACACCACCCCGGTGCCGCAGGACACCTGGAATGTGCCGATGGCGGGCGACGCCCGCTTCACCTGGGAGTACGACGGGGGGCGCGACCGGCTGCTGAACCTTTACCAGAAGGGCAAGGACAAGCAGTGGGACGCCCAGAAGCGCATCGACTGGGATCTCGAGGTCGACCCCGACAACGTCGCCGGGCTGCCGGAGCACTTCAACCCGCTCTTCGGGTCGGAGATCTGGGACCGCATGACGCAGAAGGAGCGCGACGAGTTCGGCCGTCATCAGGGCGCGTGGTTGTTCAGCCAGTTCCTGCACGGTGAGCAGGGTGCCCTGAACGTGTCGGCGCGGATCGTCCAGTCGGTCCCCGACCTCGACTCGAAGTTCTACGCCGCGACCCAGACGATGGACGAGGCCCGGCACGTCGAGCTCTACACGCGCTTCGTGCACGAGAAGATCGGCATGTACTACCCGATCAACCAGGACCTGGCCAAGCTGCTGGCCGAGTCGCTGGAGGACTCCCGCTGGGACCTGCCCTACCTCGGCATGCAGGTGCTCATCGAGGGGCTGGCGCTGGCGGCGTTCGGGCTCTACCGCGACATGTCGACCAACCCGCTGGTCAAGCAGCTTCTCGCGTACGTGATGCAGGACGAGGCGCGGCACGTCGCGTTCGGCCGGCTGGCGCTCAAGGACTTCTACTCCGAGCTCACCGACAAGGAGCGCGCCGAGCGCGAGGAGTTCGTGGTCGAGGGTTGTTATCTGATGCGCGACCGGTTCAAGGGGCGCGAGGTCTTCGAGCAGCTGGAGATGCCGCTCGACAAGTGCATGGAATACGTCGACAACTCCGACATGTACACGCTCTATCAGTCGCTCCTCTTCAGCAGGATCGTGCCCTGCGTGAAGGACGTGGGGCTCTGGGGCGACAAGGTCCGCGACGCCTACCTCGACATGGGCGTGCTCGACAACGCCAAGGCCGACCTCGAGGCGCTCATGCGCCAGGACGAGGAGATCGCCGAGAAGGTGGACGAGGAGCGGCACGCGCAGGAGCTGGCCGTCCGCAAGCAGGAGGTCGACGAGGCCATCGTCCTCGGCGCCGGCCCGGCATAGCCCGGGCCTCACGAGAGTAAAGATGCGGGGACGTTCCGGAGGGCATCCGGGGCGTCCCCGCTGCGGCGTGCGTGCAATTGCGGCCCCAGTGGCGATCAAAGCGGCGGCCATAAACGCCAGGACATGACCGGACATGTCCGGCGGGCCGAATGGCACAGATCCATTCTCGTAGATCTTCACCGCGTCATTCAATTCATTCTGTAATTCACTGTGCGACGCCAGTCTCTGTACTAATCTCCCCGCTCGACGGTGCGATCGGATGCCGGGACCGAAATGGATCTCCCGCCCGCCGCGCCACCACGTCCAGGGTCAAACGTCGAACCCCCGGGGGGAAATAATGAATCGATCTGCAAGGAACCTCATGAGGGCGTCCGTGCTCGCTCCGGTGGCCCTGGCGTTGGGCGTCGCGTCCGCGCCGGCGCACGCGGCCGACGACCCGGTCGGCGCGGTCAAGGGTGCCGTCGGCAACGTCGCGCCGGCACCGGCCGCCGATCTCCTCGACCCGGTGACCTCCGAGCTGTCCGCGGTCAAGGTCGAGGGCGTGCTCGCGACAGCCAAGGGCACCGCGGGGGTCAAGCGCGCCAAGGACGGCTCGCGCAGCGCCGTGGCCCGCCTCGGCAAGGGCGTTCTCAAGACCGCCGACGGTGACATGGCGTTCGCCGGCGTCGTCGCGCAGTGCACCGCCGCCGCCGACGGCACGGTCCGCGGCGTCACCCGGATCCTGGGCACCGGCACCGCCGGCGCGGCGCTGCCCGCCGGCATCCCGGCCGCGCCGCCCGCGGGCTTCCGCGTCCCGACCGCCGACCCCGGCGTGGTCGTCATGCTCAACAAGCAGGTCCGCGACCCCATGGGCGGCATGACCGTCTCGGCGATGACCATCGACGGCGCCCCCGGCACCGGCGGCGTCACCCGCGAGCTCGGCGTCACCCGGTGCGTGCCGCTCGAGCGCCTGTCCGGCCAGGCCGCCGGAACGACCGCGGCCGCCTCCGGCGCTCGCACGCCCCGCCCCATCGACGTTCCCCCGCCCGCCCCGCTCGGCGGCCTCACCGACGGGCTGCCGCTGAACGGCGTCACCGAGGGCCTGCCGATCAACGGCATGGCCGCCGGCCTGCCCGTCGGGCAGATCGGCCGGCTCACCGAGGTCACCCAGGTCACCAAGTCCACCCAGGTCACCAAGGGCCTGACCGGCTCTCAGCGCCGCCAGTCGCGCGACGCGGTGACCGACACCGTCGGCGGTCTGCTCGGCACGGCCGCCGCCCACGGCGCGGCGCTGCCGCAGGTCGGCGGCCTGACCAACCCGCAGGGCCTGACCGGCGCCGTGCCGGCCGTCCCGGGCATCGGGAAGCGCGCCAGGCAGGCGCCCGTCCCGGCGACCGACGCCCTCGACGGGGTGACCGTGGCCGGTCACCAGGTCACCGCCCCCGTGCGCACCGCGGCCGACGCCGCCATGACCGGCGCGACCGCCGGCCTGCCCGCGTCCCAGGCGGGGCTCAGCGGCATCTTCGGCGGCCTGCCGGGCCTGAACGGCGTGATGCCCGCCACCGCGCTGCCCGCCCTGCCCGCGCTCCCTGCCGTTCCCGCCACGCCCCAGTTGCCGGTCGTCCCGCTGGGCCACTGACGGCCCGACCGGCGTTCCCACGGGGCGCCCGGGAGCGCGTGACGCGTTCCCCGGGCGCCCCGTTCGCGTTCGGCGAAAAGTGCCGCACACCCTTGTTATCGGGCCGATATCAGCGGTCAGCGGCATTGTAAAATCGATCATTACATTTCTTTACCCTCCGTATACGATCCACTGCGCTCGGCCAAAGTCGACGTGACAAAGCCCACAAAGACGGCTCCGCTTGCTTGATTTCGCGGAAACACGACGTACGGTCTGGGACTTGTGTGCGGGGGCCACAACCGATCGAGTGTGGAAAACCGGCTGCCGCACCACCGGACGCCGGTTTTCCCGCGATGACGCGGTGCGCCTTTGCGAAGGCGCGGAGCGGCGAGGGCTCACGGGGTCGTTTACCTCGGAGAGCCGGCCCTGCGCGGCCATGCACTCAGGCCTGTCATGACGCCTGAACGGCCGCGCGTGAACGGCGGTTGATCTGATCCCGCCGGGCGTCCGGGGACCTGTCCCCGATCGAAGGAAACCCTGTGGGTAGCCGTTCGAAGCACCACCCCACGTTCCGTGTTCGAAACATCCTGATCGCCGCCGGCGTCGCCGTCGCGGTCATCGCGGCCGGTGGCTGGGCCGCACTCGCGAGCGGAGGTGGCGGCGAGAAGGCCGCCCCGGCCCGGGAGGCGCAGGCGGCGCGGCAGCCGATCACCCCGCAGGCGGACCCGCCACGGGCCACGCCGAGCCGGGCGAGCCGGGGCGGGGACCGGGCACCGGTCCCCACTCCCCAGCCCAAGACCGCCAAGCCCAAGCCGAAGCCGAAGAAGTCCGCCGTCAAGGTGGTCGGCTCGGGCTCGTGCGAGGCCTCCTACTACTGGGAGAGCCAGCCGACGGCCAGCGGGGAGCAGTTCGACCCCAGCGAGCTCACGGCGGCGCACAAGACCCTGCCGATGGGCTCCAAGGTCCGCGTGACCAACAAGAACAACGGCAAGTCGGTCACCGTGCGGATCAACGACCGCGGCCCGTACGTGGGCGGTCGTTGCCTCGACCTCTCCAAGGCCGCGATGGCCGAGGTCGGGGGGACCGGGTCCGGAGTGATCCCGGTGCGGTACCAGATCCTCGCCCGCGCCTGAGGCCGCGTCAGGCGTGGAGCCTCGCCCCTTCCAGATGGTGCAGCGGCACCGGCTCGTCCGCGGGCCGGTGCCGTTCAGCCTGTTCTGGCCGTTCAGCCTGTTCCGGCCGTTCAGCCTGTTCCGGCCGTTCCGCCGGGGGCCGGGTCATGGCGGGCTGAGGGGCCGGCTGGGAGCCGACCGTGGCGAGACGTTCCCGGAACCAGTCGGAGAGCACGCCGTCGACCCGTACGGCCTCGGTCGTCGGGGGCCGCGCCTGCGTGCCCGGCTCGTCGGCCAGCTCGTGCCCCATCCGGAACGTGGCGGACTCGACCCCCGCGGCGCCGCGCTGCTTGAGCAGGTCGCGCAGCGCCGTGACCTCGTTGGGCGGGACGAGCCGGTCCTTGGCGCCGCCGAGCATCAGGAGCGGGGCGCCGCCGAGGTCGCCCGCACGGGCGCCGAGGTCGAGCCGTTCGGCGAGGGCGCGACCGCGTTCGGTCCATCCCCGTTCACGTCCGGCCCGCTTTTCCAGGAACCGGACGGCGCGCGAGGGGGCGATGACCGGCGCGACGACCGCCGCCGTGCTCACCGGCACGATGCCCTCGGCCAGCGTGAGCAGCGCGATCGTCCCGCCCACCGAGAACCCGGCGAGCGCGACGGGCCCGCAGTCCAGGCCGAGGTCGCGGCGCAACTCCGCCAGCACGGCGGGCACGTGGGCGGCGGCCTGCTCGACGGTCGACACGTACCGCTCGACGCCCGCGTCCTCCATGAGGTCGCCGGACGCGAGCGAATGGCGGCCGGCCGGCAGGTCCAGGTAGACGCGCCAGGTCGGCACCCCGGTGAGCGGCATCGCGGCGGCGAGCGCCGCCGCGGCCCGGGGCGGGTCGAACCCGGGCCAGGCGATGAGAAGCCGGGTGGGACCCGCGGGGCGGGCGTCGATGGCGGTGGGCGGCAGCGCCAGGTAGGTGGTGCCTGCCGCGGTACCGGAGAGGGGTCGGCTGATCTCGGGCTGGGTCGGACGCTCGCCGCTCATGTCCTGGTTCAGCTCCCGGGCTCGACGGGCTGGTCGACCACGCTGGACGTGGAGTCGGCGCCCTCCGGCACCCAGGGGTCCCGAACGTCATGTTCCCAGCGGACGTCCGGAAACACCGCCGAATCACCTCAGGTGATACTAGAGTGTGATGGAATGCTCACCCGAGGTAACCAGACTTCATCTCTTCGGCAAGGGCTCAGACGGTCCGTCCTGGGAAGAGGGTCTCCCGGCGGATGATCTTCCCGTCCCGGAAGTGGTGCCAGTCGGTGAACCGCAGGTGCACGTGCTGCCCGTCCCGCAGCCGCCCCTCGAAGCTGCCCCGGACCGCGACCCAGTCGTCACCGGGAAGCACCTGGTCGAGCCGGTGGGTGCCGTCCTCGATGACACGTCCGGCCTCGTAGAAAGTCCGCAGCGCGGACATTCCGACGATGGGCGGCGTGCCCTGCCGCTCGTACTCGATCTTGTCGTGGAACAGGGCCAGCAGCTCTTCGAGCCGCTGTGCGTCCACGTGATCGTAGTAGCTGCGGACGATGGCCTCGATACTCCGCTGCATCACAGCTCCAGGGGTGGGGCGAGCCGGGCATATGGGACTAAAGGGGCTGCGCAGGCTACTCGGGATCTCTGATGTCCGGGATCCCGGTGACCGGCTCCGGCCAACCCCTCCGTGATCAGTGTCATGGGCCACACAGGGAACAACCCGGCCAATTTGGACGTCATAGGTAGTCGTGGGCGTCGCGGGGGCGCGCCCTCAGAACGTCCGAGTGGGAGTGGCCTGTGAACAAGAAGCGCAGTGCGGCCGCGGCCGGTCAGGCCTGGCAGATCTACAGCGAGACCCTGCAGCCCGACGCCCCGGGCATGTGGACGCGCGTCCGCGCCGTCCCGCGCATGATCAAGTCCGTCCTGCGCGGTGACTACAAGGGCATGTCGTTCGGCACGCTCGGCCTCCTGGCCCTCGGCCTCATCTACATCGTCTCGCCGCTCGACGCGATCCCCGAGGTCTTCCCGATCGTCGGCCTCGCCGACGACACCGCGATGGCCCTGTGGCTCGCCGCCGCCCTCGTCAAGGCCGCCGGCGACTTCGTCGCCTGGGAACGCGGCGGACGCCCCCACGTCGTGGTGGGCGAAGTCATCGACTGACCCGACACCACCTCCCGCAAAGGCCCGCCTCGAAAAGAGCGCGGGCCTTTCGCGTCCCAGCCTCTAGCTGCCTCCCGACCCCTCGAAGCCCGCCCCTTCAAGCCGCTCGCGGACGGGGCTGCTCGCGGGTTGGGCGTCAGGAGGCGGCGGGCTTCAGTTCGGCGGTGAAGCGGGTGGCGGCGGCCCGCATGAGGGGGACCACCTCGGTCACGGTCGCGGCGGTCATGCGCGCGGACGGGCCGGAGACCGAGAGGGCCGTCAGCGTGGGGGCGCCGGGAAGGGCCACGGCGACACAGCGGACGCCGATCTCCTGCTCCTCGTCGTCCAGCGCGTACCCCTGGTCGCGGATGCGGGCGAGCTCGGCGACGAGGGCGTCGGGGTCGGTGAAGGTGTGCGGGGTCTGGGCGGCCATGCCGGTGCGCGCCAGGATGTCGCGGACCTTGGGCTCGGGGAGCTGGGCCAGGAGTGCCTTGCCGACGCCGGTGCAGTGGGGCTGGACCCGGCGGCCGACCTCGGTGAACATCCGCATCGAGTGGCGTGAGGGCACCTGCGCGATGTAGACGACCTCGTCCCCTTCGAGAACGGCCATGTTGGCGGTCTCGCCGATGGCGTCCACGAGCCCGGCCAGGGTGGGGCGCGCCCAGTCGCCGAGCATGCGTCCGGCCCCCTCGCCGAGGCGGATCAGGCGCGGGCCGAGCGCGTAGCGCTTGGACGGCTCCTGCCGCACGTACCCGTGGTTCACCAGCGTCCGCATCAGCCGGTAGATCGTCGGCATCGGCAGCCCGGAGGCCTCCGTCAGCTCGGACAGGGCCATCTCGCCGCCGGCGTCCGCCAGGTGCTCCAGCAGCTCGAAAGCACGCTCCAGCGACCGTACGGCCTCTGCCACCGGTGTCTCCCTTCGTCGCGAGCCTCGATTGTACGGAGCGGGTATTTCGCTGTGCGAAAGCGGGGTGGGACGTTAACGATGGGTCTCACCTGGCAATACTCCTAGCGTCCGGTGCCGAGCGGTGCCGTCCCCCCGAGTCGGCCAGCATGACGAGAGGGGAACGCGTGCCTACGCGGCGGGGGACGAGGATCCGGCGGTGGAGCGCGGCCGCGCTGAGCGGCGTGCTCGTCGTGCCACCGGTGTTCCTCAGCGGGCCGCAGGTCAGGGCCGCGGACGTACGGCTCATGACGGTGCTGACGCCCACCGGCAAGAACGCCGTGGGCGCCGCCCTGCTGCGCACCTACGACGTCGAGGTCAGGACGAGCGGCGGCGTCGCGCGTTCCACCGCCCTCAGGCTGGTCGCCGAGCGGCCCCTGTCCTGGGCCGCCCATCCGAAGGAGTGCACGGCGAGCCCCGGCGGCCACCGCCTGCGCTGCTCGCTCGGCGACCTCGCCCGAGAGCGCCTGCTCCAGGTGACGGTGAAGATCCCACCGGCAGAGCGCTCGACAGGGGCGAAGCGCTCGATGGGGACGGCGCAGTCGACAGGGACGGAGCGGACGGGGCACGCATCGCGTGCGCCCCGGATCGTCGCGATGGCGGGCGCCTCCAACGTCACCCGAGAGTCGACGCTCTCCGTGCGGTTGCCGACCGTCTCGTCCCCGCCCCACCCTTCACGCACCCCCAGCGCCTCGGGTACGTCCGGTGCCACGCGTACGTCCGGTGCCACGCGTTCGCCTGGTGCTACGCGTAAGCCTGGTGCCTCGGGTACGCCCGGTGCTTCCCGGCCGTCGGGTTCGTCCCGGACTCCGGCGGCCTCCGGCTCGCCCAGGGATTCCCAGACCTCGGGCGCTTCGCGGACGCCCAAGATTTCACGTCCGCCGGGTGGGTCGCGGACGCCGGTGGCTTCCGGGACGCCAGGTTCGTCCCGCCCTCCGGCGGCTTCGCTCACGCCCGGGACCGCTCAGTCGTCCGGCGCTTCGCGGACGCCCAAGGCCTCAGGTCCGCCCAAGGCCTCAGGTCCGCCCAAGGTCTCGCGGACGCCCAGGGTTTCGCCTGCGCCGGGGACCGCGGCGGCTTCGCGTACGCCCGATGCTTCAGGTACGCCTGGGGTTTCGGGGACGGCCAAGGCTTCGCGGACGCCTGCCGCTACACGGGGGCCGGGAGGAACGGGTTCTTCGGGGGTGCCGGGGGTTCAGCAGGGGGGTTCGCCTTCGGTGAGGCCTGGGGTGAGCGCGACGCCGAGCCGGCCCAGGGTGGGTCCGCGGCCGCGCATGACCAGGAAGCCTGAACGGCGGCCGCGGGGGGCTTCGGGGGCGTTGCCGATGGTGCCGCCGCCCATGGCGCCGCCGCCGATGGCCCGGCCGCCCATGGCTCCACCCCAGATGGCGCCGCTGTATCCCGCGGCCCCGCAGATGCCCGCGGCGCCGCTCTATCCACAGGTGCCGGCCGCGCCGCAGTCTCAGCCCGTTCCCGCGGCGCCGCCGGTTCAGGACCTGGCCGTCCTGCCGCCGATGAACGCACCGCAGGCGGCCCCGAACGTTCCGGTGCTGCCGTCGCCGGCCGCCGCCCCGTCCTCGGACGGGACGCAGATGACCCTGATCTCGCCGAGCGGTACCGAGGAGGGCGAGGAGGGCACGTCCTGGGCCGTCGTCCTGGGCATCGCGCTCGTCGGGGAGATCGCGTTGTTGTGGGTCGCCGCCTGTCTCGGCGTGCTGCGGCGGCGGCTCGTGCTGGCGCAGACGTTGCGGGCGGCCGAGGCGGCCGGAGGCGGTGAACGGCGCGGGGCCCGGCCGTTCGCGGCCCTGGCGCGGCGGCTGACCCGCCGCCGGAACGCCTGACGGTGGAATGGCGGCCTGAGGTGCCGAATCGGTGATCGCGTCATAAACTGGCCGCCCGGCACGGCATCGCGGGGACGACGGTGGGAAATCATGATCGATGACCGTCGGTGACCGCGTCGGAACGCATTAATTTCGAGCGAAATGGCCCTTGTCACTCCGGTGACAAAGGGGTCCGGCTCTTATGTGTCTGAGAGCTAAAGCCCCTCATGCTTACCTTCGGGTAGCTTCACGCTGCACGAACGTTCTGTAGCCGTGTGCTGGGGGCGCCCGACCGTCGTCCGGCCATCGCGCTCACATCCGCCGACCGACCGCGCCCACCCCCTTACGGCGCCGCGAGGCACTTCCCCCCGGGAGATGGATCTATGGCACTGGGCTCTCTGCTTCCCGAACTCCAGCCGGGCGGTTCCGGCCGCACGCCACTGATCGAGCGAGTCGCGCGATGGGCGGCCGAGAAGCCCGAGGCCCCCGCCTTCACGTTCGTCGACTACTCGCTCGACCCGGCCGGGGTGAAGATCACCCTGAGCTGGGCCGAGACCGACCGGCGGGCGCGGGCGATGGCGGTGCGGCTGCGCCAGTCCACCGAGCCCGGCGAACGTGCGGCGCTGCTGCTGCCGCAGACGCTCGACTACATGATGACCATGCTCGGCGCGCTCCACTCGCACGTCGTCGCGGTGCCGCTGTTCTCGCCCGACCTGCCCGGCCACGCCGACCGGCTCATCGGGGCCTACCGCGACGCCGAGCCGACCGTCATCGTGACCTCGCGCAACGCGCTGCCGCACGTGGAGAAGTTCCTGGCCGACCAGGACGTCCCGCAGCCCAAGGAGATCATCTTCGCCGAGGAGGTCGATCTGGAGCTGTCCGGCCAGTGGCGGGACGAGGAGATCGGCTTCGACGACCTGGCGTACCTCCAGTACACCTCGGGCTCGACCCGCCGGCCGGCCGGCGTCGAGATCACGCACGGGAACGTGACGGCGAACGCGGCGCAGCTGTGGGCCGGCTGGGCGCCCGAGCGGCCCGACCCCGAGATGGTGAGCTGGCTGCCGCTCTTCCACGACATGGGCCTCATCGCGACGATGGCGATGCCGATGGTGAACGGCGACCACGCGATCTACACCGACCCGGTCTCGTTCATCATGAACCCGCTGCGCTGGCTGGAACTGATCGCCGAACGCCCGGGCAAGAACGTCTACACGGCCGGGCCCAACTTCTCCTACGAGTACGTCGCGTCGATGGCGACCCCGGAGAAGGTCGCGGCGCTGGACCTCACCGGCCTCACCGCCTGCCTCAACGGCGCCGAGCCCATCCGCACCTCCACGTTGTCGACGTTCGCCGACACCTTCGCGCCGGCCGGGCTGCGCCCGGGCGCCCAGGTGCCGGGGTACGGGCTGGCCGAGGCGACGGTGTTCGTCACGGCCGACGGCGACGACGTGCCGCCCAAGGTCATCACCGCCGACCGGGCCGCGCTGACGCAGGGCGAGCTGCGGCTCGTCGACGCGGGCGACGACGCGGGCGACGACGCGGGCGACGGCGCGGGCGACGGCGCGGGCGACGGCGCGGGCGACGGCGCGGGCGACGGCGCGGGCGACGGCGCGGGCGACGGCGCGGGCGACGCCGACCGGGTCAGCACGCTGGTGTCGTGCGGGCACGCGGTCGGCCAGATCGTGGCCATCGTCGACCCCGACACCCGCGTCGAGCAGCCGGACGGCCGGGTCGGGGAGATCTGGGTGCACGGGCCCAACACCGCGCCGGGCTACTGGCGCAACTCCGAGCGCAGCCAGGACACCTTCGGCGGCGAGCTCGCCGAGCCGGGCGGCCTGCCCGCCGGGCCGTGGATGAAGACCGGCGACTACGGTGTGATCCGTGACGGCGAGCTGTACGTCACCGGCCGCATCAAGGACCTCATCATCGTCGACGGCCGCAACCACTACCCCCAGGACATCGAGGTCACCACGCAGGAGGCGCACCCCGCGATCCGCCCCGACCACGTCGCCGCGTTCGCCCTCCAGGGCGGCGAGACCGAACTGCTCGTGGTGATCGCCGAGCGCAACCGGCGGGTGCCCCTCGGCCGCCTCGACACGGCCGAGGTGGAGGCCGCGGTCCGCGCCGCGGTCAACGTCGAGCACGAGATGAGCGTGCACGAGTTCCTGCTGGTCGAGCCGGGCGCGGTGTCCCGGACGTCCAGCGGGAAGATCGCCCGGGCGGCGACCCGCCAGCGGTACGAGGCGGGCGAGCTGCCCACCACGGAGGCCAGGCTGGCCGGCCGCAAGCAGTAGACGGCGCGGCGGCCGATGCGGGACGGTCGTCGATAGCACGCGAGGACGAGGGACTACGGGAGGATCATGCTCGCCGGGCTGGGGCGTCTCATTCACCGACGACGCTGGACCAGTCTCGTCCTGATCGTGATCATGACGGTCCTGGCGGGCGGCTGGGGGCTGGGCGTCTTCGCCAAGTTCAAGCAGGGCGGCTTCGAGGACCCGAAGGCGTCCTCCACCCTCGTCGCCAAGCTCGGCGCCACCTACTTCGGCAGCACCAACCCCGACGTCCTGGTGCTCTACAGCAGCGACACCATGACGGTCGACGACCCGGAGTACATGCGCAGCGTCGTCACCACCGTGTCCCGGCTGCCGAAGGACAAGGTCGCCGAGGTCATCTCGTACTACTCGTTCGACGCCCAGGACGCGGCGCCGTTCGCCTCGCACGACAAGCGCATGACGTTCGTGGCGCTCAAGCTGGCCGGCACCGACCTCGAGAAGGGGCCCCACTACGAGGCGATCAAGCAGCAGCTGAACGCGCCGGGCCTGAAGACCGAGCTCGGCGGCGCGGTGCCGCTCAACATCGAGTTCGGCACGCAGGTCGTCACCGACATCGTGCGGGCCGAGATCATCTCGCTGCCGATCCTGCTGATCCTGCTGGTCGTGGTGTTCGGCGCGTTCACCGCCTCGGTGCTGCCCCTGATCGTGGCGCTGTTCTCCATCGTCGGCGGCTTCGCCGTGCTGCACATGGTCACGTACCTGACGGACGTGACGTCCATGGCGCTCGAGGTCGTCACGATGATGGGCGTCGGCCTCGCCATCGACTACTCGTTGTTCATCGTCAGCCGTTTCCGCGAGGAGCTCGATCGCGGGATGAGAGCCGGCGGCATCGACCCGGGCAAACCCTGGAAGAGGGTCCCGGGCGGCAGGCGCGAGCGCAAGGCCGAGAAGAGGGCCTACCGGCGCGCGCTCCGGCCCGTCCAGCAGGCGGCGCTCGCCCGCACCATGGGCACGGCCGGCCGCACGATCGCGGTCTCCGGCATCACCGTCTCGGCGGCGCTGGCCGGCCTGCTGGTGTTCCCGCAGATGTTCCTGCGCACGATCGGCCTGGCCGGCATCGCCACCGTCCTGGTCGCGGTGTTCGGCGCCGTCGTCCTGCTGCCGACCCTGCTGGCCCTGCTGGGCACGCGGGTCGAGGCCGGCCGGATGCCGTGGCGGCGGCCCGACTCCAAGCGCTCGCGCCGCGACCCCGACAGCGGCTTCTGGTACCGGCTCGGGCACAGCGTCATGAAGCACCCGCTGCCGTACTTCGCGGTGACGCTGGTGATCCTCGGCGTGCTGTTCGGCCCGTTCCTGAGCGTGCAGTTCGGCAGCGTCGACGCGCGCGTCCTGCCCAAGGAGAGCCCGACCCGCGCGGTCGTCGAGACGGTCAAGGAGAAGTTCCCCAACGGCAGCGCCGAGCCGATCGACGTCGTGGTCTCCGGAGACCTGATCCCGCGCGACTGGAAGCCGGTGCGCAGCGGCGACAACATCCCGCCCTACCTGGAGACCTTCCGCAAGCAGCTGGAGGACGCCGAGGGGGTCACGCAGGCGAAGTTCACCGGCTACTCCGGGTCGTACGGCGGCGTGCGCATCTCGGTCACGCACAAGTACGAGCCGATGGACGAGCGTGCCCAGGATCTCGTCTCCGGGATCCGCGGGATGAGCCTGATGAAGAACGGCTATCCCATGCACATCGACGTCGGCGGCAGCACCGCGGCGCAGATGGACCTCATGGACGCGCTGATGCGCAGCCTGCCCAAGATGGCCGTGGTCGTCTTCCTCACCACGTTCCTGCTGCTGTTCATGTTCTTCGGCTCGGTGGTGCTGCCGCTGAAGGCGATCGTCATGAACGTGCTGTCCATCGGCGCGTCCTTCGGCGTGGTCGTCTGGGGCTTCCAGTACGGGCATCTGGCCGGGATCCTGAACTTCACGCCGACCGGCAGCGTCGAGGCGACCAGCATGATCCTCATCCTGGCGGTCGTGTTCGGCCTGTCCATGGACTACGAGGTCTTCCTGCTCAGCCGCATCCGCGAGGAATGGGACAGGACGCACGACAACCGCGCCGCGGTGGCGGTCGGCATGCAGCGCACCGGCGGCATCATCACCAGCGCCGCGCTGCTGTTCCTGGTCGTGATCGCCGCGTTCAGCATGGCCGGTCTCACGGTCGTGAAGCTCATCGGCGTCGGCATGTTCGTGGCCGTGGTCGTGGACGCCGCGCTGGTGCGGTCGCTGCTCGTCCCGGCGACGATGCGGTTCATGGGCTCCGCCAACTGGTGGCTGCCCGCCTCGCTGGCCAGCCTGCACGCGAAGATGGACCTCCGCGAACGCGACGACCTCCCGGGTGCCGCCGTGGCCGCGGCACCGGCCCGCCTGCCGGACGAGCAGCCCTATCCCTACGCGATGCGCTGGGAGGAGACCGCCGCGAACGCCGTGCCCGCGACGGCGCCTCCGGCCGCTCCGGCCGCTCCGGCCGCCGGAAGGCCCCCCGCGCGCTACGCGCCGCGCGGCCCGGTGGGATCGCCCGAGCCGGGCGTGTTCACGGCTTCGGAGCCGCCGCGGGTCGTCTTCCAGAATCCGGCGGCGCCGAGCGCGCCGCGGGTGGTCTTCCAGAACCCGGGCGCACCGAGCGGCGCCCCGCAGGTCGTGTTCCAGAATCCGGACGCGCCGCAGCCTCCGCAAGGCGGCGACGGTCCGCGGCCGCCCCATGGGCCTTACAACGGCGCGCCACGTGACACGTTCTCGCAACGATTTTCCGCGGGCCCTGAGGGCCCGCCGCCACGGCCGCGATCCGCGGCCTACCCGCCCACCTCGGCGAATCCGTCCACGCCGCCCCCGGCCGCGGACCCCAGGGCGCCCCAGGCCCCCTGGAACCCGTGGGCGGACGGTCCGCCCCAGCCCCGACCCACGCGCCCCACTCGCACCAAACGTGAGATAGTTCCGAATCCCGGTGGGTCGGGGTGGCGCTGGAGGACAGTGGAGGACAACGATGCCGACTGAGTCACGTCGCCGTGTCGCCCGGAGGACGCTGGCCGCTTCCGCGGCGGCCGTCATCGGCGCGACCGTGCTGCCCCTGAGCGCGGCTCCCAGCGCGAACGCCGCCGCGTTCAAGAAGGCGGACGGCGGTGCCTACATCGCCGGCTACAAGTGGCTCAACAAGGGCAAGACGGCCTTCGACTTCACCGTGCAGTCGCCGGCGCTCGGCGCCAAGCAGAACGTCCGCGTGCTGCTGCCCAAGGGCTGGAAGTACGGGTCCCGGCAGAGCTGGCCCGTCGTGTACGCCTACCACGGCGGTCGCGACAACTGGACGTCCTGGACCCGCAGCACCGACATCCAGGCGCTCGCCCGCAAGTGGGGCGTCATCGTGGTCATGCCCGAGGGCGCCAACGGCTCGTACGCCAACTGGTACAACTACGGCAAGGGCGGCCGTCCGCGCTGGGAGGACTTCCACATCCGCGAGGTGCGCCAGCTGGTGGAGCGCAACTACAACGCGGGTGGCTCGCGGGCCGTGATGGGCATCTCGTCCGGTGCGCAGGGCGCCTGCACCTACCCGGGCCGTTCGCCCGGCATGTTCCGCTACGCGGCGTGCTTCAGCGGCGTCCTGTCCATGACCTCTCCCGGCATCCCCGCGCTGCTGATGTACACCAACAGCGGCAACGGCGTGGACCCGTACGCGATCTGGGGGCGGCCGGTGCTCGACCGGGCCAACTGGGACGCGCACGACCCGATCAAGCTGCTGCCGAAGATGCGCTCGACCCGCTTCTACGTGTCGGCCGGGACGACCGGCAAGCCCGGTCCGTTCGACCCGAAGGACATGGCCCCCTGGGACATCGGCCTGATGAGCGAGCGGGCGATCGGCCCGACCGTCCAGCAGTTCGCCCAGCGCGCCAAGCAGCTCGGCGTGCCGATCACCGCGCACATCTACGGCAACGGCCGGCACAGCTGGCCGTACTGGAAGCGTGAGATGCACACCTCCTGGCCGCTGATGATGAAGGCGATCGGCGCCCGCCGCGTCTGACCGGACCGTGTGACCGGACCGTGTGACCGGACCGTGTGACCGGACCGTGTGACCGGACCGTGTGACCGGACCGGCCTGACCACGCTGCGGGCGCCCTCGCCCCGGCTGGATCAGGCGGCCTGGCCGGCCTTGAGCGCGGCCGTGATGTCGACGACGCGGCCGGCCTGGTGGCGGGCCGCCTGCAAGGTCACCTCACCGGGCGGGCCGTCGCCCGCGACGTGGGAGGTGCCGTAGGGGTTGCCCGACTCGAACTGGACGGGATCGGTGTAGCCGGGCGGCACGATGACGCCTCCCCAGTGGTAGAACGTGTTGCCGAGCGCCAGCAGGGTCGACTCCTGCCCGCCGTGTGCGGTGTTGGAGGCGGTGAAGGCCGAGTACACCTTGCCCGCGAGCTTGCCCTGGTACCACAGCGCGCCGGTCGTCTCGATGAACGCCCTGAGCGCACTGGCCGGGTTGCCGAAGCGGGTGGGCGTGCCGAAGAGCACCGCGTCGGCCCACTCCAGGTCGTCGAGGCCTGCCTCGACGACGTCGGCGGTGTCCTGGACGTGCCGCGCCCACTCCGGCCTGGAGCCGACGGCCTCAGGCGGCGCGGTCTCGGCGACCTTGCGGAGCCGCACCTCGGCGCCTGCCTTCCGCGCTCCCTCGGCGGCGGCCTGCGCCAGCGTGTGCACGGTGCCGGTGGCGCTGTAGTAGATGACCGCGACGTTCACGGGTTGCATGGTGGGGTTCCCTTCCCTCTGCGGGTCCTGTCTGTAGGACGACGCAGCCCCGCGAAACGTGAGGCGGCCCGGCCGGTGCGGGCGTCAGGCGGTGAGGCGGTCGAGCAGCTCGCAGGCCTTCTCCACGCCCCGCTCGGAGCGGATCTCGCGGCCGAGGGACGCGGCGCGGGCGGCGATGTCGCGCGAGCCGACGGCGGTGCGGATCGCGGCGGCCAGGCGCGGGACGGTCATCGACCCGAACGGCACCGGGGTCGGGCCCGCGCCCAGATCGACGACGCGTTCACCCCAGAACGGCTGGTCGCCGAAGAACGGGGTGACGACCGTCGGGACGCCCGCGCGCAGCCCCGCCGCCGTGGTGCCGGCGCCGCCGTGGTGGACGACCGCCGCCATGCGGGGGAACAACCACGAGTGCGGGACGTCGCTGACCGCGAACACCTCGTTGTCGGACGTCGCCGGGTCGCCCTGGACGACGCCGCGTACCCCTGCCAGCTTCAGCGCGGTGCGGACGAGCCGGGCGGTCATCGCAGGGTCCTTGGGGATCATGCTGCCGAAGCCCACGTACACCGGGGCCGGCCCGGCCTCCAGGAAGCCGGCCAGCTCCGCCGGCGGCTGCCAGGCGGGCTCGTCCAGGAACCAGTAGCCGGTCATGTGGACGTACGCAGGCCAGTCGGCCGGGCGCGGCACCACCGCCGGGCTGAAGCAGGCCAGCACGGGCCGCCGCTCGCGCCGCACGCGGTGCATCGGACCGCGCAGCGAGAGCGCGGGCAGGTGCAGGTCGTGCCGCCGCCACGGGTTGATGAACGGCCGCGACAGCTGCCAGGCGATCTGGTCGACGGCCAGGAAGCTGGCGCGGTTGGCCCAGGAGCCCAGCAGCCCCGCCTGCGGCACGAACGGGTGGGGGAACGCGCCGGTCGGCTGGCTCGGCTGGAAGTGCACGAACGCCCACGGCACGCCGAGGTGCTCGCCGATGTGCTGCGGCAGCGAGCCCAGCGTCGGGCCGAGCAGCAGGTCGGCGCCCTTGCTCGCGTCCAGGCATTCGGCGAGCAGGCGTTCGGCCATCGGGCCGATGATGCGCCGGAACCCGCCGAGGAACTTCACGGGGTTGCGGCCTCCGGCCAGCAGTTCCTGGCCCTCGTCCGACTCGAGGATCTCCGTGGGGTCCGCCGTCAGGGGCGCCAGTTCGAGCCCGGCGGACTCCGCCAGCCGCGCGTACCGGCCGCTGGCGACCAGCCGTACGTGGTCACCACGCGCGACGAGCGCCTGGCCGAGGGCCGCGCACGGCTGGATGTCGCCCCGGGACCCGGCGGCGAAGATCACGATGCGACGGTTCACGATGCCTCTTCAGGGGGGTGTCACCAGGCGTCACCACGCGGGGTACGGGCGGCGTCGTCGTCGCCGTCCCAGGCCTCGGTGGATTGGAGCGCGCTGTCGCTGGGAGTGTAGGGGCGGTACCAGCCGTCGGGCGGCGGGGGCGGCCAGACGCCGTCCTCCGCCGGAGGCGCGGGATCGGCGGGCACCTGCTTCGCCGGGTAGCGGGGCTTGGCCGGGTAGCGCGGCTTGATCGGGGCCGGCTCGACCGCGGGCGGCGGCACGGCGCCGGTCTCGCCACCCTCGCCGACCTCGGATTCGACCGGCATGACCTGCTCGGCCTCGGTGGGGGCGGCCAGCACCTGAAGGTCCGGCCGCGACCTCGGCGGCCGCGACTCCGCCGGAACCGCGGACTCAGCCTCGCCCCGCCCCCGCGACTGCGCCTCGGCCTGCGGCTGCGGCTCGCCCTGCGCCCGTGGCTCGGCTCGCGACTCCGGCTCGGTCTGCGGCTGCGCCAGTGGCTCGGGTCGTGGCCTGGGCGGTCGCGGCTCGTCCGGAGGCTCGAACTCCGGCCCCGCCTGCGCCTGGAGTTCGGCGCGCGGCTCGGGCTCGGGCTGTGGTTGCGGCGGCAGGTCGGGGCGCGCATGTGGCGGCAGGTCGGGTTCGGGCTGCGCTCCCAGCTCGGGGAGCGGTTCGGGGCGGTCGGTGGGGTCCAGCTCCGGGAGTGACGTGGATCGGGTGCCGAGGAGCGGCTCGGGCTCTGGCCAGGTCTCGGCCAGGGGTGCGGTCGTCGGGGCGGTCCGGGCGCCGGCGAGGACCGGGATCGGGTCGGGGCTGGTGGCGCGCACCGCCGCGGCGGCCGTGGCGGGGGCGGTCGGGGGCAGGTGGCGGGACTGCTTGCCGTGCTTGGGGCCCAGCCAGCCGCGCCGGCTCGGCAGGGTCAGGCCGCTGATCAGGCCGCCGACGAGGACGAGCGTGGCGCCCAGGATGAGGCCGTTGGAGGTGCCCTCGCGGAAGTCCTCCAGGCTCGCGCCGCCGGCGCCGGCCTTGGGGACCTCGTGGATCAGGATGCCGACGATGGCGATGCCGAACGCGCCGGAGACCTCGCGGATCACGTTGAGGATGCCGCTGGCGACCCCGGACTGGTCCTCGGGGACCGACTTGAGCACGTACATGGCCAGGGGCATGCAGAGGGCCGAGCCGATGCCGACGATCATCACGCCGGGCATGAGGTCGGCGAACCCGTCGCCGCGTTGCAGCGTGGAGAACATGATCATGCCGACCGCCATCGCCGCCATGCCGCCGCCGATGATGGGGCGCGGCCCCAGCTTGGCGGCCAGCCAGAAGGCGAACGGGGTCAGCACCATGATGGCGATGGCCGGCGGCATCATGACCAGCCCCGCCTCGGGCGGCGAGAACTCCAGGTAGAGCTGGAGGAACGTGGCCGAGTAGAAGATCATCCCGTTGAAGCCGATGCCCCAGAGCATCTGCGACAGGAGGCCGCCGACGAAGACCCGGTTGCGGAAGAACCGCAGGTTCATCATCGGGTCGGGCGCCCAGCTCTCCACCACGATGAAGCAGACCAGGGCGATGACGGCGAGGACGAAGACGCTCAGCACCGACGGGTCGGTCCAGCCGTGCTTGCGCCCGGTCTCCAGCCCGTACGCCAGCGCGAAGACCAGCGTGGCGGAGATGAGCACGCCGGGCAGGTCGACGCGGGCGTCCTTGTTCTCGCCGTTGGACGTCAGCACGACCAGGCCGAGCAGGATGACCAGGATGCCCGGCACGATGTTGATCAGGAAGATCCAGCCCCAGTGCCAGTGCTGGACGATGAAGCCGCCGATGGCCGGGCCGAGGGCGGTGGCGCCGGACGCGGCGCCGACCCAGACGATCGTGCCGATCGAGCGCTGCTTGTCGGTGCGGCCGACGGTGACCATGACCAGGGTGGCGGGCAGGGCCAGCGCCGCCCCGGCGCCCTGGACGATGCGGCCGAGGATGAGGATCGCCTCGTCGCCGGCCAGGCCGCAGACCGCGGAGGACGCGGTGAAGATGACCATTCCGGCCGTGAACGTGAGCCGGCATCCGTAGACGTCGGTGAGCCGCCCGCCCGCGATCATCAGGCAGGAGAACATCAGGATGTAACCGGTGGCGACCCAGTCTTTCGCGGAATTCGACATGCCGAGGTCGCGCATGATGGTGAGCAGCGCGTTGGTGACCACCGTGTTGTCCATGGTGATCATGAATGCGCTGACGGCCACCACCGCCAGTGCCCATCTGTAACGACCGCGGGTCAAAGCGTCACGCGACGTGCGTCCCTATTGGGAGAATCGCCGCTTCCCCCCATAAGCGTGAGTGGTTATTGTTACAATTCGTTGGCGCTTGGTCACCCGGCCCGTCTATTGGCCGAGGAGTCCCAACTATCCCATCAGGCCACATCGGTTACCAGTGAGTCTTGTCATCACCGTGACAACTCACAGGAGATAAAAGTGGTCTGGATGCGCATCGTGAGACGGTCACGGTAGGACAAAGTGGTCCCCCTTGCTTCGAACGATCCCAGGTTCAGTTGGGGGAACCGCACGTATGCAGACGACCGATCGTTCCGGAGCCGCGCAGGACGACACGCGGATCAGTGAGGATTCGATTCGTCGGTATCTGATCGACCAGATCGCGCGTCGCTCCCGGATCCCTGCCGAACAAGTCGACCCCGATCGCCCGCTGGAAGAGTTCGGGCTCGCGTCCCGAGACGCCGTCGCCATCGCCGGCGAACTGGAGCAGATGCTCGGACGCGCGTTGCCCGCGACCCTCGTGTGGGAGCACCCCACCATCGACCGGCTGTCGGTGGCCCTCGCCGGCGGCGCCGACCTGGCGTCGTCGCAGGCGGCCTCCTCCGCCGCCGCACTCGCCGCCGCGGGCACCGCCGCCCGCCCGGCCGGCGCGGACGAGCCGATCGCCGTGATCGGCGTCGGCTGCCGCTTCCCCGGCGGCGAGCGCGACCTGACCGGCGCCGACGACTACTGGCGTTTCCTGACCGGGCGCGGCGACGCGATCCGCGAGGTGCCGGACGGACGCTGGGACGCGTTCGACGACGGTTCCCCGGAGGTCGCCGACCTCCTGGCCAAGACCACCCGCCTCGGCGGCTTCCTGGACGACGTCGCGCGGTTCGATGCCCAGTTCTTCGGCATCACCCCGCGCGAGGCCGCCGTCATGGACCCGCAGCAGCGCCTCGTCCTGGAGGTCGCCTGGGAGGCGTTCGAGCACGCCGGCATCGGGCCCGCGTCGCTGCGCGGCAGCCGTACGGGCGTGTTCGTGGGCGTCTCGGCGCCCGAGTACGCCGCGTTCACCGCGTCCGACCTGGCCTCGCTCGAGCCGTTCACCGCGACCGGCGCCGCGCTGAGCATCATCGCCAACCGGCTGTCCTACCTGCTCGACCTGCGCGGCCCGAGCATGATCGTCGACACCGCGTGCTCGTCGTCGCTGGTCTCCACCCACCTGGCGGTGCAGGCGCTGCGCAGCGGCGAGGCCGACGTGGCGCTCGCGGGCGGCGTCAACCTGCTGCTGTCGCCGACCGTGACGATGACCTTCGACCTGGCCGGCGGCACCGCCTCCGACGGGCACTGCAAGGCCTTCGACGCCTCCGCCGACGGCATGGTCCGCGCCGAGGGCTGCGGCGCCGTCGTCCTGAAGCGCCTGTCGGACGCAGTCCGCGACGGTGACCGGGTGCTCGCCCTGGTCAAGGGCTCGGGCGTCAACTCCGACGGCCGGTCCAACGGCCTGGTCGCGCCCAACTCCGACGCCCAGCGCGCGCTGCTGCGCGACGTCTACGCCGCCGCCGGCATCGACACCCGCGAGGTCGACTACGTCGAGGCGCACGGCACCGGCACGTTCCTGGGCGACCCGATCGAGGCCAAGGCGGTCGGCGAGGTCCTCGGCCTGGGCCGCGAGCCCGGTGAGCCGCTGCTGCTCGGCTCCGCCAAGTCCAACCTGGGCCACATGGAGTCGGCCGCCGGCGTCGCCGGGCTGATCAAGACGATCCTCGCCCTGCACCACCGGACGATCCCGGCGTCCAACCACTACAAGGAGCCCAACCCGCACATCCCGTTCGACGAGCTGCGGCTCGCGGTGGTGGCGGAGGAGACGCCCTGGCCCGACCGCGGCCACCCGGCCCGCGCCGGCGTCTCGGGCTTCGGCTTCGGCGGTACGAACGCGCACGTGATCCTGGAGGCCGCTCCGGCCCCGGTCGCGCCCAGGGAACCCGCCGCCGGGCCCGGCTCGATGCGCACGTTCATGCTGTCGGACACCGCCGACGACCGGGTGCGCGACCACGCCGCGGTCCTCGCCGAGTGGGCCGCCGAGCAGGACGAACTCGACCTGGCCGGCCTCGCCCGCACGCTGCACCGCCGCAACGGCCGCGGCCGCTCGCGGGCCGCCGTGTCCGCGCGCGATCGTGCCGGGCTCATCGAGGGCCTCGCCGCGCTCGCCGAGGGACGTCCCCACCCGGGCGTCGTGTCCGGCACCGCGCTGGGCCTGCCCGGCCGGCCGGTCTGGGTGTTCTCCGGGTACGGGGCGCAGCGGGCCGGCATGGCGCAGCGCCTCCTGGAGGAGGAGCCCGCGTTCGCCGAGGCCATCGACGACCTCGACACGCTCTTCGCCGAGGAGGGCGGCCCCGAGTTGTGGTCGCTGCTCGAATCGGGCGAGAAGCCCGCCGACGTCGCCACCACGATGCCGGTGCTGTTCGCCATCCAGATCGGCCTCGCCCGCACCTGGCAGGGGTACGGCATCACGCCGGGCGCCGTGGTCGGGCACTCGATGGGAGAGATCGCCGCGGCCGTCGTCGCGGGCGCGATCACCCTCGAGGACGCGGTCAAGATCATCTGCCGCCGGTCGCGCCTGCTCACCCGGATCGTCGGCGGCGGCGCGATGGCGGTGCTCGGCGCGTCCGCCGAGGAGGTCGCCCGGCTCGGGCACGACCTTCCCGAGGTGTACGCGGCGGTGCACTCCTCGCCCAGGCAGACGGTGGTCACCGGCGACGCCGGCCAGATCGCCGCGATCGTGGAACGGGCCGAGGCCGAGGGCCGGCTCGCCCGCATGGTCCAGGCCGAGGGCGCCGGCCACTCGCCCCAGGTCGACCCGCTGCTCGACGACCTGCGCGACCTCCTCGCCGAGGTCGGCGCCGAGCGCGGCACCCCGCTCGCCGAGGGCATCCGGCTCTACACCACCGCCCTGGACGACCCCCGGACGTTCATCGAGGCCGGCGACGGCGGGACCCCGGCGGGCGAGGGAGCGCGGCTCGACGCCGGCTACTGGGTGCGCAACCTGCGCAACCCCGTCCGCCTGACCGGCGCGGTCTCCGCCGCGGCGGAGGACGGCTTCCGCACGTTCGTCGAGATCAACGCGCACCCGATCCTGGCGCACGCGGTCGGCGAGACCCTGGACGGCGCCGGCGCGCTGGTCACCCACAGCCTCAAGCGGGCCCCGAAGGGCCAGGAGACCGACGACGTCCTGACCTTCCACTCCCAGCTCGCCCTGCTGGCCGCCAACGGCATGGCCGTCGCCGCTCCGGCCGGCGGCCCCGTCATCGACGTGCCCCGGTCGCCCTGGCGGCACGAACGCCACTGGGTCGACACCTCCCGCCGCTCCGGCGGGCGTGACGAGCACCCGCTGCTCGGCGCCCACGTCGAGATGCCCGGCGAAGACCGGCACGCCTGGCGCGCCGACGTCGGCACCGCCGCCCAGCCCTGGCTCGACGGGGCCCGGGTGCACGGCCTGCCCGTCCTCCCGGTCGCCGCGTTCGCCGAGATGGCGCTGGCCGCCGGGGCGGAGGCGCTCGGCAGCGAGTCCGTGCGCGTCAACAGCCTGTGGATCGAACGGCCGCTCGCGCTCGGCGCGGAGGCCATCGTCACGACCACGTTCGCCGAGGCGGACCAGCGGGTGGAGATCCACGCGCTGACCCCGGCGGGCACCTGGGTGCGGCTGGCCAGCGCCGACGTCGGCGACGACCACCTCGGCCCGGCGGTGCCGCTGCCCGGCGCGGCCACCGAGGTCGCCGCCGCCGAGCGCGGCAGCCGCCACTACCGCGTGCATCCCGAGGTGCTGGACCGCGCCCTGGCGGTCCTGTCCGCCGAGGCCGGCGACGCGCGGTCGGGGGAGGGCCCCCGTCAGGCGGACGGAAAGAACACGATCTGGCTGGCCGAGACGATCGGCAGCCTGCGGGTGTACGGGCCGACGCACCGCGGCGGGCACGTCCGCGCCCGGATCGTCCGCGGCGAGGACGGCGGCGACCCCGTCGGCGCGCTCCAGATCCTCGGGCCCGACGGCGAGGTGCTCGCCGACGCCACCGGGATCGTGCTGCGCGAGACCGGCGCCTCCGACGTGCCGGTCCCGCTGGCCGACAAGCTCGTCGAGGTCGTCTGGGACGAGACCGGCGCCCCCGAACCGGTCCACGACGCGTCCGACCACGAGCCGCGCACCTGGCGGCTGCTGGCCGAGGCCGGCGACCCGCTCGCCGCCGCCGTCGCCACCGACCTGGAGTCGCGCGGCCACCGGGTCGTCCGGCGCACGCTGGGCCCCGACCCGGTGTCGGAGGCCTCGGCGGCCGCCGAGAGCGTCGCCGCCGACACGGTCACCGAGACCGACGAGCCGCCCGCCGGCGTGGTGCTCGTCCCGTCCGCCGACCTGGTGGACGAGGAACTGGTCCTCGCCGTCGTCGACGTCGCCAACACGCTGCCCGACGGCACGCGGCTGTTCGTCGCGACGCGCAGGGCGCTGCCGGTCGTCGAGGGCGAGGCCGGCGAGCCCGGCCAGGGCTTCATCCGGGCCATCGTCCGGGTGCTCGGCTTCGAACGGACGGTCCTGCGCGCCACCCTGGTGGACGTCGACCGGCCCGGCGACCTCGTCACCGAACTGCTCGCCGACGAACCCGCCCGCGAGGTCGCCTACCGCGGCGGCGTCCGGTACGTGGCCCGGCTCGACCAGGCCGCCCTCCCCACCGGGAAGGGCACCGGACGCGGGGCACGGCGCGTCGTGCGGCGCGGCGGCTCGTACATCATCACCGGCGGCTACGGCGGCATCGGCCTGGTGACCGCGCGGCTGCTCGCCGAGCGCGGCGCCGGGCGGATCGTGCTGTCCGGCCGGTCCGGGCCCGGCGCCGACGCCGAGAAGGCCATCGCCAAGCTCCGCGAGAACGGCGTCGACGTCGGCGTCGTGCTCGGCGACATCGCCGCGCCCGGGATAGCCGAACGGCTGGTCCGGGTCGCCGAGGAGGGCGGCAAGGAACTGCGCGGCGTCGTGCACGGCGCGGGCGCCATCGACGACCGGCTGATCGTCGACCTCGGCCGCGAGGATCTCCACAAGGTGTGGACGGCCAAGGTCGAGGGCGCCCGGCTGCTCAACCAGGCGACCTGGGACGCCGGCCTCGACTGGTTCGTCACGCACTCGTCGGCCGCGGCCCTGATCGGCTCGCCCGGCCAGGCCGCCTACGCCGCCGCCAACGCCGCGATCGACGCGCTGATCGCGCACCGCCGCGCCCACGGCCGGCCCGGCACCACGATCAACTGGGGCACCTGGTCCCGCGTCGGCGGCGCCGCCGACCTCAAGGTCGCCGTCATCGAGGCGATCAGCCCGGAGGAGGGCGCCGAGGCGCTGGAGGCCATGCTCGCCTCCGGCCGCGAGGCCGCCGGCGTGCTGCGCTTCGACCCCGCCGCGGCCGTGAGCCTCTTCCCCGAGATCGTCAACATGCCGTACTTCGCGGCGCTGACCGCGGCGGCCGGCGAGGCCACCGCGCCGGACGCCGGCGACTGGCCCGGCATCGACGCGGTCCGGGAGCTGGAGCCCGCCGCCGCACGGCAGCGGATCGCCGCCCAGGTGCGCTGGCGCATCGCGACCGTGCTGGGCTTCGACCCCGAACGGCTCGACCCGGCCGTCCCGCTCACCGACCTCGGCCTCGACTCGCTCGTCGCCGTCCGGATCAAGAGCGGGGTCGAGCACGACCTCGGGCTCACCGTCCCGGCGGCCGTGCTGCTCAAGGGCGCCAGCGTCAACGCGTTCGAGGAGTGGGCCGCCGAGGAGCTGGGCCTGTCCGGCGCCCCGGCGCCGTCGGCCGGCGCCGGCGCGGTGTCCGCCACGTCGAACGCCGAGGCCGGGTACGTCATGGCCCGCGACGCCGCCGAACGCCTGGCCGTGCGGATCATCGAGGACGTGCTCGGGCTCGACCGGGTCAGCGTCACCGCCGACTTCTACGCCGAGCTGGGCGGCACCGAACGGCAGGCCGACGAGGTCGTCGCCCAGGTGGCCGCCGAGCTCGGCGGCGAGATCACCCGCGGCGAGCTGTTCGCCACCGCGACCGCCGAGCACGTCGCCGAGTTCCTGCGGGCCGCCGACGAGGAGGCCGCCCGGCAGATCGTGCGGCCGCTCAAGAGGTCCGGCACCCGGCGCCCGATCTTCATCGCGCACCCGGCGGGCGGCACCACGGCCTGCTACCGGCAGCTGATCGACCTGCTCGGGCCCGACCAGCCGGTGTACGGGCTGGAGCGGTTCGACGACGCGCCCTCGGTGGAGGAGCGCGCCTCCCGCTACGTCGCGGAGCTGCTGGAGGTGCAGCCCGAGGGCGGCTTCCGGCTCGGCGGCTGGTCGTTCGGCGGGGTGCTGGCGTACGAGACCGCCCGGCAGCTCGAGGCCGCCGGCCGCGAGGTCGAGTTCGTCGCGCTGTTCGACGCCGGGCTGCCGCTGCCGGTCGAGGACGAGTCCGACACGCTCGCCCGCCGGTTCGCCGCGTTCACCGACTACATCAACGAGACCTACGATCTCCAGGTCGACCTCACCTACGAGGAGTTGTCGGGCCTGGCAGAGGAGGCGCAGTTCGCGCTGGTCATGGAGCGGGCGGCCGAGCTGGCCGACCTCATCCCGCCGGCCGCGCTGCACCACCAGCTGACCTCGCACCAGGACACCCGGTCGCTCGAGGCCTACGAGCCGAAGCCCTACGACGGCCGGGTCATCCTCTACTACGCCCCGGAAGAGACGCCGTGGGCGGTGAAGGACGCGAGGTACGTGCTCGACGGGATGAACGGTTTCGGCGAGCTCAGCAGTGCCCTGGAAAAGGTCGTGATTCCGGGGGTGCACCACCTCAACCTGCTCGACCCGCCGGGTGTGGAGGTACTCGCCGCCCACCTGGAGGGACAACTCTCCGCGGCCGGTCCCGCCGGCCCGGGGGACACACCGGAGGCCGGGGGCGCGTCAGAGGCCGGTCTCTCCGTGTCCACCACTCCGGCGCCCTGACCGGGCCGCCTCCCCCCGAAAAAGCCTCAACGGAGGAGATCGATGTCCGACCCCCTGCTCGAAGCCGTACGTGCCGGCGCGTCCGAGAAGGAACTGCTGGACTGCGAGCTGCCCACCCGTTTCCGCGCCGCCTTCACCCTCAAGAACGAGGTGGGCATCTTCGAGGGCCAGACCGACAAGGACGTGCGCAAGTCACTGCACGTCGATGAGGTCGACATGCCCGAGCTGGCCCCGGACGAGGTCGTGGTCGCGGTCATGTCGGCGGCCATCAACTTCAACACCGTCTGGTCGGCGATCTTCGAACCGGTGCCGACGTTCGCGTTCCTGGAGAAGTTCGGCCGTCAGGGCTGGCACGGCGCGCGGCACGACCTGCCGTACCACATCCTCGGCTCGGACGGCTCGGGCGTCGTCGTCCGCGTCGGCGCCGGCGTCAAGAGCTGGAAGGTCGGCGACCGCGTCGTCCTGTCCCCGTCGTACGTCGACGAGGAGGACCACGGCTCCTACGACGACGGCATGATGAGCGAGAGCCAGCTGGCCTGGGGCTTCGAGACCAACTTCGGCTCCCTGGGCGAGTACTGCATCGCCAAGGCCAACCAGCTCATCCGCAAGCCCAAGCACCTCACGTGGGAGGAGTCGGCGTCCAACACGCTGTGCGCCGCCACCGCCTACCGCATGCTGGTCGGCACCCACGGCGCCCGCATGAAGCAGGGCGACGTCGTGCTGATCTGGGGCGCCACCGGCGGCCTCGGCTCGTACGCCACCCAGCTCGTCAAGAACGGCGGCGGCATCCCGGTCGCGGTCGTCTCCTCCGACGAGAAGGCCGACATCGTCCGGGCGCAGGGTTGCGACCACATCATCAACCGCAACGAGCTCAACCTCGGCGAGCAGGGCCTGCGGCACCCCAAGGCCGGGCGCGTGCTCGGTGAGGCCATCCGGCGGCTGGTCGGCGAGGACCCGGGCATCGTCTTCGAGTACCTCGGCCGCGAGACGTTCGGCGCCTCGGTCTACGTCGCCAAGCGCGGCGGCAAGATCGTCACCTGCGGCTCGTCCACGGGCTACAAGCACGAGTACGACAACCGTTTCCTGTGGATGCGCCTCAAGAGCATCATCGGCTCGCACGGCTTCAACTACCACGAGGCCGTCGAGATCAACCGGCTGATCAGCCTCGGCATGATCCACCCGACGCTCTCGAAGGTCTTCCCGCTCGACGATGCCGGCGAGGCCACCCGCGCGGTGCAGACCAACCAGCACATCGGCAAGGTCGCCGTGCTCTGCGGCGCCACCGCCGAGGGCCAGGGCGTCGACGACCCGGCCATGCGCGAGCGCATCGGCGAGGAGAGGTTCAACCTCTACCGTCGCTGAGCGCCCCTGGACGCGCCGGGCTGCGGCGGGTCGGCACGCGGAACCCTTCCCAAGCCGCCTCGCCGCAGCCCGGCGTTCGGCGTCCGGGCGTTCAGGCCCCCAGTGCTCGGGCCTTCAGCGTTCGGCCGTCGGCGTCAGGGCTCCAGGGACTTGCGCTCGGCGCCGGCGTGCTCGCGGGCACCCTCTCCGTCTCCGTGCCCATTGCCGTGCCCATTGCCGTGCCCATTGCCGTGCCCATTGCCGTGCCCATCGCCGTGACCGTCGCCGGGCGTCGGCGGCTCGGCGAGGTCGGCGAGGAAGTGCCGGTTGAGGGCGGAACGGACCCGGCCGAGCCGGCCGCGCACCTCCGGGGCCTCGACGCCGTCACGTTCCGGACGTCCCACCGGCAGCGCGGGTCTCGGCCGCGGATCGAGGATCTCGGCGACCTCGTCGTCCGGAAGATGCCGTTCGACCTCGGTGTACTCGCCGTCCGGGCTCATCCGGATCACACCGGTCTCCAGCCCGTGCCCGACCAGGGCGAGGTCGCGGCGCTGGAGGCCCAGGCAGATCCGGTACGTGATCGCGTACGCCAGGATCGGCCCGAGGATGACGAGCCCGCGGAAGAACCACGTCGTCCAGAACAGCGGGATCTCGAACTTCTCGGCGATCACGTCGTTGCCGCCGGCCGCCCACAACCCGCCGTAGAAGACCACGCCCGCCATGCCGATGCCGGTGCGCGCGGGCACGTCGCGCGGGCGGTCGAGCAGGTGGTGGATCTGGCTGTCGCCGGTCACCCAGCGTTCCAGGAACGGGTAGACGGCCAGCCCGGTGAACAGGACGCCCGGGATCACCAGCGCGGGCACGATCACGCTCATCGGCAGCGTGTGGTCGAGGACGGTGATCTCCCACGCGGGCATGATCCGGAGCGAGCCCTCCAGCCAGCCCATGTACCAGTCGGGCTGGGAGCCCGAGCTGATCGCGCCCGGGTCGTAGGGGCCGAACATCCACACCGGGTTGATCTGGAAGAACGTGGCCAGCAGCGCCGTGACGCCGAAGACCCACAGGAAGTAGGCCGTCGTCTTGCCGATGAAGACCGGGTAGAACGGGCCGCCCTTGACCGTCGTGTTGGAGCTGCCCCTGCCCGGGAACTGGGTGTGCGTCTGCCGCCAGGTCAGGATCACCGCGTGCAGCGGGATGAGGGCGAGCAGGATCCCCGGGATCAGCAGGATGTGGATGACGTACAGCCGCGGGATGATCAGGTCGCCCGGGAACTCCCCGCCGAACAGGAACATCAGCGAGTACGTGCCGACCACCGGGATCGCCAGGATCACGCCCTCCAGGATGCGGATCCCGGTGCCCGAGAGCAGGTCGTCGGGCAGCGAGTAGCCGAACAGCCCGTTCAGCATGACCAGCATGAACAGCACGATCCCGATGAGCCAGTTGAGCTCGCGCGGCTTGCGGAACGCCCCGGTGAAGAAGTTGCGCAGCAGGTGGATGCAGATCGCCGCCATGAACAGGATCGTCGACCAGTGGTGGATCTGCCGCATGAGCAGGCCGCCGCGCACGTCGAAGGTGATGTGCAGGGTGGACGCGTACGCCTCGCTCATGCGCACGCCCCGCAGCGGCTCGTACGAGCCTTCGTAGATCACCTCGGTCATGCTGGGCTTGAAGAACAGGGTCAGGAACACCCCGGTCAGCAGGATGATCACGAACGAGTAGAGCGCGATCTCACCGAGCAGGAAGCTCCAGTGGTCGGGGAAGGCCTTGCGCATGGCCTTGCGGGCGAACGGGGCGCCGCCGAAGCGTTCGTCGATCGCGTTTCCGGTCGCGGCCACTGCCTTGGGCGGTCGCCGACTGGGGGTGGGCACCGCGGACCTCCCGCACTGGTGGCCCGAAACCGACCACCTACCGCATCGGTCGTTCGTCTAACCGACTACCAATGTCGCACTATGTGCCACTGGAGGCCAGAGGCCAGACATGTGGCATATCGTCATCCGGACCGTCCGAATCTGGTCGCACCTCGACCTAGACTTTGCGCCCAGGTGAGCAAAGGGACATGATTTTCACCACACAGTGCACGTAAGTAAGCAATTACCCCTTGTGTCCGGCGCAGTACGCGGGGGAGCGAGCGGTGGGGAGGCGCACGTGACGGACGACGCGACAGGGGCGGTCGGCAGGCCCTGGGCGGATCTTCCTCGTGAGCTCGCCGAGCACATGCGGCCGCACCTCGACGAGGTCGCGGACGACATGATCCAGGAGATCCAGTCGCGGGTGCGCGAGTACGACCGGCCCGGCGAGGGCCCGTACTCCAGCACGCTCCGGCTGGCGGTCGAGCGCGTTCTGCACTACTTCGTCGAGCGGGTGGCCGATCCCGGCGACCCGGAGTCCTCCGTGATCGACTTCTTCCGCGCCATCGGCCGCGGCGAGGCCGGCGAGGGGCGCAGCCTCGACGCGATGCAGACGGCGATGCGGGTCGGCGGCATGGTCGCCTGGCGGCGCATGGCCGAGGGCGCCACCGCCCTCGACGTACCGGCCAGCACGCTGGGCGTGGTCGGCGAGGCACTGATGCAGTTCCAGGACGAGCTGGCCGCGGCCGCCGCCGAGGGGTTCGCGCAGGCCAAGGCGGCGGTGGCGGGCGAGATGCAGCGCCGCCGCAAGCGCCTGCTCGACCTGCTCTTCGCCGATCCGCCCGCCGCGCCCGAGGCCATCGCCGACCTGGCCGCCGCCGCCCACTGGCCGGTGCCGCGCACCGTCGCGGCGGTCGCGCTCGGCCAGGACTCCCGGCAGCACAACGCCTTCCCGCCCGACATCCTCGCCGACCTCACCCGCCGCACGCCGAGCCTCATCGTCCCCGATCCCGACGGCCCCGGCCGCGCCAAGCTCGTCGACCGCGCCCTGTCCGGCTCGGTCGCCGTGGTCGGCCCGACCGTGCCGCTGACCGAGGCGGCACGTTCCATCCAGTGGGCGCGCAAGACGCTCGGCCTGGCCGAACGCGGCGTCATCGAGGCCTCCTCCGGCGTGATCCGCAGCGTCGAGCACATGTCCACACTGATCCTCTTCCAGGACGAGGAACTGATCACCTCGCTGGCCCGGCTGCGGCTGTCCCCGCTGTCGCACCTGCGCAGCAGCCAGCAGGACCGCCTGGCCGAGACGCTCCTGGCCTGGTTGCAGTCCGGCCGGAACGCCAACGAGGTCGCGATGCGGCTCCACGTCCACCCGCAGACGGTCCGCTACCGGCTGCGGCAGCTCGAAGAGCTCTTCGGCGACCAGCTGCTGGACCCCGACCTGCGCTTCGACCTGGAGATCGTGCTCCGCGCCCGGGCGCTGCTCAGCGACCGTCCCGGCGAGCAGATCATCCCGTCCACCCGGGAGGCGGTCGGCGACTCCGCCGAGATCGTCACGTTCCGCCGCTGAACCGGCCGTGCCGGACCTGGATCACCAGGCCCGGCACGGCGGCCGTCAGCAGCTCCGGGACGTGACCACCGGACGGCTTTCGAGGATCTCGCTCGCCCGGTGCCGCCCCAGGTTGGCGGCGCCCGCGGACCGGTCCTTCCTGAGCTGCGCGGCGATCCGGTCGAGCGCGCAGGACCGCTGCGGCTCCGGCAGCCGGTCGAGGGCCGGGACGGCGTCGGCCGACAACCCGCCGAGGTAGTAGACGTCGATCTTGCCGGTCTGCTCGAACCGGTCGACGTTGCGCTCGGCGATGAACGCGTCGGGGTTGATCGCGGCGAGCGCGAACAGCCCGGCGGCGCCGCTTGCGGCCACCGCCCGCGGCAGCCAGGACGCCTTGAGCTTCAGGCCGGCCGCCGCCACGAGCACGATGACCAGGCCGAGCCACAACTCGAACGCGTGCACCCACAACCGGAGCTGCGTCCAGCCGAACGTCTCCTCGTACAGGTAGAGGCGGCGCAGCGCCACCGCCACGACCACCAGGGTCAGCGTGCAGAGCGCACCGAGCAGCGTCCTGACCAGCATCCGGTCCCGCCGGCTCGCGATCGGCGCGTGCCGGACGGCGAACGCGACCACGACCAGCACGAGCACGGTCACGACGACGAGCTGGAAGAACCCCTGCCGGGCGTACTCGGCGTACGTCAGGCCCGTCGACGCCAGCAGCTTGTCCTTGTCCGCGGCGAGCAGCACGCTGCCCTGCAGCACGCAGAACGCCAGGAACAGCAGGTCGAGCGCCGCGATCGGCACCGCCCAGGCCCAGCGTCCGGCCCGCTTCGGCTTGCCGGGCGTCAGGACGCGCATCGGCGGCGGCGCCAGCACCAGGAAGACCAGGCCGAGCGCGACCAGGGCGGTGACGAAGGCCACGAACGCGCGTCCCACCATCGGCCCGAACGAGATCTCGGGCAGCAGGCCCTCCACCACGTCCCGGAACGCGGCGTCCGCCCCGGCGAAGAGCCCGCCGAAGACCAGCAGCAGCACCACGACGATCAGCGCCGTACGGGCGATCGGCCACGTCCTGCCCCGCCCGACCGTGACCGATCGGCCGATCCCGGAGGAGGTCCAGCCGACCATGCGGCCCATGGCCAGCGGCAGCGAGACACCGCCGCCCAGCACCTCGGGCCACGACCGCCCGCCCGCCGCCGCGTACGAGGCCGTCGGCGCCGCCAGCACCAGGCACAACGCCACGATCCACGGGGCGTCCCGGAACGCCGCCACCGAGACCAGCGCGAACGCGAGCACCCCGAACAGGACGCCGGTCCGGTTGAACCGCCCCTGGTGCAGCACCCGCCCCGACGACCAGGCCGCCGCGACCACGAGCACGGCCATGGCGAGCGCCACGACGACCAGGTTGACCCCCGGCGCCGGAAAGTCGCCGAGCACGACGGCCCCCACGGCGGCGACGGCGGCCACCCCGGCCTGGAGCCGCTGCGAGAACGGCCGCCCCGGCACCTTCCAGTCCAGAAAGAGCCGTTCCAACGCGATCGGCTCAGCCGTCGGCGGCACCTGCCACCCCGCCCGCGCATAGGGCGCCCCCGGCCCCGCAGGCCGAGCCCCCGGCGCAGCCCACCCTTCCGTGGACCCCCCAGCCACCCGCGCACCACCACCCTGCGCCGCACCAGCCAGTGCGGCACCAGCCGGTGCAGTGCTGCCCTGCGCGGGCCTGGGCTGTGCGGGCCACGCCCCTGCGGCGCTGCCCTGCGCAGAGCTGGCTTGTGCTGCGCGAGCTTGCGCGGCCCCAGTCGGCGCGGTGCTGCCCTGTGCGGCGCTGCCTTGCGCGGCGCTGCCTTGCGCGGCACCGGTCGGTACGGCGCTGGCTCGTGCGGGGCTGGCCTGTGCGGGGGCGCTGGCTTCTGCGGCGCTGCTTTTCGCGGGACTGGCCTGGGCGGCGCCGGGTTGTGGGGTGTCGGGGCCTGTCGTGTCGGCCTTTGCGGTGGCGCCGACCTTCGGACCCGCGGCGTCCGTAGCGCTGGCCTCCGTCGCACCCACGTTCACGGCGCTGGTCTTGGCCGCCCCCGCGCTCGCGGCGCCGGGCTTTGCAGCACCGGTCTCCGCCGGACCCGCGTTCGGGGTGCCCGGCTTCGCGGTGCCGGCCGCGCCCGCGCCCACGTTCGCGGTGCCAGCCTTGGCCGCGCCGGACCCTGCCGCGCCGGACCCCGCCCGGCTGGGCTCTGCGTCGGCGGTCCCGGCGTCATCTGCTTTGGCTGCGCCCGCGTTCGCTGTGTTGGGCTTCGGGGGGTCGGTCTTTGCCGGGTCGGCCTTCGGGGTGGCGGCTTCTGGGGGGTCGGGCTTTGCGGCGTTGGGCTCTGGGGGGCCGGGGGGTTCGGAGGGGGGTTTCTCGGGTGGTTGGCTCATGGGGTTCCTCCAGGGCTCGCGGGGATCACGACGCGGATCCTGCACCCGCGTTGGGAGTCGACGACGGAGATGTCGCCGCCGTGCAGATCGATGACCCAGCGGGCGATGGCCAGGCCGAGGCCCGTGCCGCCGTCCGGAGTGCCGACGCGGGCGCCGTGCGAGACGGCGCCGCGGTTGAAGCGTTCGAAGACCCGGGACCGCTCGCTGAGCGGGATGCCGGGCCCCTCGTCGGAGACCTCGATGACCAGGCCGCCGGCGGACGCGGGCCGGGCCTTGACGGTCACGGGGCCGCCGGGCGGGCTGTGGCGGGCGGCGTTGTCGAGCAGGTTGGCCAGCACCTGGTGCAGCCGGTCGCGGTCGGCGACGCCCTTGAGGCCGGGGGAGACGTCCAGGTCGAAGACCGTGTCCGGGTGCCCGGCGGCGGCCTCGGCGGCGACGTCCTCGACGAACGCGGCGACGTCCAGCGCGGAGAGGTCGAGCGTGATCGCGCCCGCCTCCACCCGGGAGAGGTCCAGGAGCTGGGTGACCAGCCGGCCGAGCCGTTCGGTCTGCTCGACCGCCGACTCCAGCACCTCCGGGGTCGCGGGCGTCACGCCGTCGGCGACGTTCTCCAGGACGGCGCGCAGCGCGCTGATCGGGGTGCGCAGCTCGTGCGACACGTTCGCCACGAACTCGCGGCGCTGGCGTTCGACGGCGGCCAGGTCGGCGGCCATGGTGTTGAACGCCTGCGCGAGCTCGCCGACCTCGTCCCGGGAGGACGTCTGGACGCGGCGGCTGTAGTCGCCGCGCGCCATGGCCCGGGCCGCGGCGGTCATCCCGCGCAGCGGCGCGGTCATCCCGTGCGCGATCAGCTGGGTCATGACGAGGGAGACCAGCACGCCGACCGGCATCGTCTCGCGGGCGCGGAAGCCCAGCCGGTACCCCCACAGGACGATGAGGACGGCGGTGACCACGCCCGCCGCCGCCACGATCCCGAACTTGACCTTGATGGAGCGCAGCGGGTCAAGGGGGCGCGGCAGCCGTGCCCACAGGCTGTGGAGAAGTTTCACGGCGAGCCCTCGAACGAGTAGCCGACACCGTGCACGGTGCGGATCAGGTCGGCGCCGAGCTTGCGGCGCAGCGCCTTGACGTGGCTGTCGACCACCCGCGTCCCCGACGCGTCGGCCCAGTCCCACACCTGCTCCAGCAGCAGCGAACGGGTGAGCACCGCGCCCTGGTTGCGGACGAGGCAGGCCAGCAGGTCGTACTCGGTCGGGGTGAGGTGCACCTCCCGGCCGTCCCGCCGGACCCGCCGCGCCTTCTGGTCGATCTCCAGCGGGCCGTGGCGCAGCACGACCGGCGCGGCGGCGGTCCCGGCCCGTTCGAACCGCCGCAGGACGGTCCGGACGCGTGCCACCAGCTCGCGCATGCTGAACGGTTTGGTGATGTAGTCGTCGGCGCCGACGCCCAGCCCGACGAGCAGGTCCGTCTCGTCGTCACGGGCGGTGAGCATCAGCACCGGGACGGCGCGTTCCGCCTGGACGCGGCGGCAGACCTCCAGTCCGTCGAAGCCGGGCAACATCACGTCCAGCACGACGAGGTCCGGCTCGTACTCGCGCGCCCGCTCGACGGCCGCCGGGCCGTCGCCGGCGATCTCCACGGCGAAGCCCTCGGCGGCCAGCCGGTCGGCGACGGCGCGCGCGATGGTCGGCTCGTCCTCGACGACGAGGATGCGCCGGGGCAAGGCCGCGGCGGGGGGAGGCGCCCCCTCGGGCTGCGTGTTCTCGGTCACGGCCCGACCTTAAGCGGGCGGTGTGGGTGGTCTGGGGGTGATTTGTGGCGGAACTGTGAAGATCGATGGGGCGGCGGCGGTCGACCGGTTCGATCAGGGACCGATCGTCCAGGTATGGACGGGCTCGTTGCTGTTCATACGCTCGATGTAACTGCGCGTCATCAGGCGCAACGCCTCGTGCCGTTCGGTGCCGAAGGAGTCCTCGATCGCCTGCACGGTGTCGATCTGCCAGGACGCCCCGGTGCGGCCGGTGACGCAACGGCGTTCGATGATGCCGAGCAGCCGGTCGCGGCGGGCCGGGTCGACGCCCCAGCGGTCCAGGCCCTCGTACGCCAGCGGCAGCAGCCTGCGCAGCACCAGCTCGGCGGCGGGCACGTCGCCCAGGCCGGGCCAGTAGAGGGTCGCGTCCATGCCGTCGCGGGCGGCCCGGTGCAGGTTGTCGGCCGCGGTCTGGAACGACATCCGGCTCCACACCGGCCGTTCGTCCTCCGCGAGCATGCGCAGCACGCCGTAGTAGAACGCGCCGTTGGCGATGATGTCGGCCACCGTCGGGCCGGCCGGCAGCACGCGGTTCTCGATGCGCAGGTGGGGGCGGCCGTCGACGACGGCGTAGATCGGACGGTTCCAGCGGTAGACGGTGCCGTTGTGCAGGGACAGCTCGCCCAGCTCCGGGACGCCGCCCTGGCTCAGCGTCTCGAGCGGGTCCTCGTCGTCGCACAGCGGCAGCAGCGCCGGGAAGTAGCGGGTGTTCTCCTCGAAGAGGTCGAAGACCGAGGTGATCCAGCGCTCGCCGAACCACACCCGCGGACGTACGCCCTGCGCCTTGAGCTCGTCCGGCCGGGTGTCGGTGGCCTGCTCGAACAGGGTGATGCGGGTCTCGTGCCAGAGCCGGTGGCCGAACAGGAACGGCGAGTTGGCCGCCAGCGCCACCTGCGGCCCGGCGATGGCCTGCGCCGCGTTCCAGTGGGCGCCGAAGTGCTCCGGGCTCACCTGAAGGTGGAACTGCACGCTCGTGCACGCCGCCTCGGGCGTGATGCAGTCGGCGTGCATGCTCAGCGGCTCGGAGCCCTCGATGTCGATGTGCAGCTCCTCGCCCCGGGCGGCGAAGATCTGCTCGTTGAGGAGCTTGTAGCGGGCGTTCGAGGAAAGGGTCTCCTCGCCGATGTCGGAACGCCGCAGGGTCGGCAGGATGCCGATCATGACGAGCGAGGCGCCCACCTCGTGCGCCGCCACCTCCGCCCGGTTGAGGTGTTCGCGGACCTCCAGCTCCAGCTCACCGGTGCCCTCGCCGCCGAGCTCGCGCGGCGGAATGTTGATCTCCAGGTTGAACTGGCCCAGCTCGGTAGCCCAGGCCGGGTCGGCGATCGCCTTCAGCACGTCCGCGTTGCGCATCAGGGGATCGCCCAGGCCGTCCACCAGGTTGAGCTCGATCTCCAGGCCGATGTGCGGCCGTTCGAACTCGAACTGCGACTCGCTCAGCATGCGGGCCAGCACGTCCAGGCAGGCCCTCACCTTGTCCCGATAGCGCCGCCGATCCTCCCCGCTGATGGCGACGGCCGCTACATCCCTGCCCATGCTCCGTCCCCTGCCATCCGGATGAAGTTCTACAAAACGGATGTCCCCCGGAGGGGGTGACGAAACCCTGGGCCGCGATTTCGCCGCATACCAAGGGGTACCTTGTGACGAGGCCCCCACCTCTCGTGACACTCTGTGATGGACCAAATCGAGGACAAGATCGCGTAGAGCAGGGGGATCAATGCGGCTGCGGCCCCGGTCGATCAGGGCACGGGACACGCTCGTCGCCGCCGTCCTGGCGGCACTGGTGCTCGGCGGCGTCGCCGTCGCGATCGACCTGGCCATCCGCAACGGCACCGAGGCCCGCATCCTCCAGGAGACGCAGCTCGCCGCCCGCCGCACCAGCGCCAGCGTCCGTGACGGAACGCTCGCCAGCCCCATCCCGGACGACTCCGGCGGCCGCATACTGATCCAGGTGGTCGGGCCCGGCGGCCACGTCCTCGACTCGACGCCCGCCGCCGCGCGCCGCGCGCCGCTCAGCACCCTCTGGCCGCCGGTCGGCGAACGTGTCCAGGACCGGGTGGAGTGCGACCGCGGCGGCTGCCGGCTCGTCGAGGCCATCCGGGTCACCACCGCCCCGGACTCGGTCGTCGTCTACGCCTCCAAGCCGATGCCCGCGTTCATCGTCTCGGGCCTGCTCGAGGTGCTGCTGAGCACCGCCGTGCTGATCCTCTCCGCGCTCGTCGCCTGGGTGACCTGGCGGGTCGTCGGCCGTACGCTGCGCCCGGTCGAGGAGATCCGCGCGCAGCTCGCCGAGATCAGCGGCAGCGACCTGACCCGGCGGGTCCCGGAGCCGACCGGCGAGGGCGAGATCGCCGAGCTGGCCCGCACCGCCAACCAGACGCTCGACCGGCTGGAACGCGCCGTCGAGCGGCAGCGCCAGTTCGCCTCCGACGCCTCGCACGAGCTCCGCACCCCGATCGCCGGGCTGCGGGCCAACCTCGAGGACGCCGCGATGCACCCGGACGACACCGACCTGGGCGAGACCGTCGAGTCGGCGCTCCGCGACACCGACCGGCTGGAGTCGATCGTCACCGACCTCCTCCTGCTGGCCCGCATCGGCACCGGCGGCACCACCGCGCAGGAGGAGATCGACCTCGCCGAGCTGGTCGGCGCCGAGGCCGGCCGCCGCGGCTCCCAGCTGATCGTCTGCACCCGGCTGGACCCGGGGACGACCGTGCGCGGCGTCCGCATGCAGCTCGTCCGGCTGCTGGGCAACCTGCTCGACAACGCCGAGCGGTACGCCGACAAGCGGGTCGAGGTCGAGGTGGTCGCCGGCGACGAGGCCGTCCTCAGCGTCACCGACGACGGCGCCGGGATCGACAGCGCCGACCGTGAGCGCGTCTTCGAACGTTTCACCCGCCTCGACAGCGCCCGCAGCCGCGGCGCCGGCGGCACCGGCCTGGGCCTGGCCATCGCCCGGGAGATCGCGCAGGCCCACGGCGGCCGCCTCGACCTCGAAGACTCCCCGCGCGGCGCCCGCTTCGTCCTGCGCCTCCCGCGGGAATGAAAAAGGGCCGCCCAGGCGGGCGGCCCCTTTTTCGGTTCGTTCAGGCGCGGACGGCCTGGACCTCGAGGCCGATCTCGACCTTGTCGCTGAGGAGGGCCTTGTCGCCCTTCAGCGGGATGTTGAACTCGATGCCCCAGTCCTTGCGGTTGATCGTGGTCTCGGCGGAGAAGCCGACGCGGGTGCCGCCCCACGGGTCCTCGCCGACACCGTTGAACTCGAGCTCGAGGGTGACCGGACGGGTCACGCCCTTGATGGTGAGCTCGCCGTCCAGGAGGTAGTCGTCGCCGTCGGCGCGCACGCCCTTGGTGACGAACGTCATGTTCGGGTGGTTCTCGACGTCCAGCACGTCGGCGGTCCGGACGTGGGCGTCGCGGTCGGCGTTGCGGGTGTCGATCGAGGCGAGCTTGATCTCCGCGGTCGCGGTGGACTCGGCGGGGTTCTCGGCGATCTCGATGGCGCCGGAGAACTCGGTGAAACTGCCACGTACCTTGGACATGAGGTGACGAATGGTGAACGTCACCTCAGAGTGGGAGGGGTCGATGTTCCAGGTGCCGACGGTCAGCTCCTGGGCGACGGTTGCGAGGCTCATGGGTTCTCCCAGTAGTGCTTGAAGTTTCAACCAACAGTCCGGGACATTAGTTTATTTTTCAAGCACTGTCAAGTCCCAGGATTGGCAACTACATACAGCGCGTACTGTTTGTTAGCTGGCTACACTGCGCCCATGCCCACGCAGACGCGCCGTACTCAGGAGGAACGCACCGCGGCCACCCGCAAGGCCCTCCTGGACGCGACGATCGAATGCCTCGTGGAACACGGCTACCACGGTACGACCACCACCCGCGTCGTCGAGCGGGCGGGCGTCTCCCGCGGTGCCCAGGTGCACCATTTCCCCACCAAGAACGCCCTCGTCCTCGCCGCCGTCGAGCACCTGGCCGTCAAGCGCGCCGACGAGTTCCTCGAACAGGACCTCGGCCGCCTCCGCGCCTCCGACGACGCCGTCGGCGCCGCCATCGACTTCGTCTGGGAGGTCCACCAGGGCCCCCTCTTCGAGGCCGCCATGGAACTGTGGGTCGCCGCCCGCACCGACCCCGAGATGCGCGAGCACGTCGCCGCCCTCGAACGCACCGTCACCGCCGGCCTCCTAGAACTGGGCCGCCGCGTCCTCGGCGACCGCGTCGACGACCCCGAGGTCCGCGGCGACATCTACCTCATGCTCGAGACCATCCGCGGCCTGCGCCTCCTCCAGTTCATCCACCCCACCACCCCCGAACGCACCCACGAACGCTGGCTCCGCACCCGCTCCCGCCTCCGCCTGGTAGCCGAACGCCACCTCACCTGAGAGCCAAAGCCAAAGAGCCTTCTCCAAAGGCCCGCGCTCCGCCCGGCCAGCCCATTTAAGGCTCGCGCCCCGAACCCAGCTGGATACCGCTCCGAGAGCCCAGCCCCTCCGCGGCGCTCCTCCATCCCCACCGAGATCAGCCCCTCGAGGCTGCGCCAGCCCCGCGCATCCAGTCCGTAGCGGCGCCCTTCCCGAGCATCCAGACCGTGAGGCCCCGGGCCGCTGTGGCGCCTGCCTCGCGCATGGCGTGATCACGTTCTTGTCGGACTTGCTGAACTCACGAGGTGGCCGACATGACCGCCGACGAGGGTCGGCGGTGCCCAAGCCCCGGATCGGGGCGTTCATCCCCAGCGGCTGCCGGACGGCGGCACCAGGCCGAGCGGGCTGCGCGCTGACTCCACGGCAGTAGGCGTGCGTCCGTTCGTGGTCTTACGCCAGCGCTCGGGCATGGTCGGTTGGCTGGCGGTTTCCGATGGTTGGCGTTCACACTGACAAGCGTTGCCGTGCGGGGCTGGCGTGGGGTGTGCGTCCGGTGCGGGGACGGCGATCGCTTCAGGTTGGTTCGGTGGGGGTAGGCGGGGCAGGTCGCCCCTTTGGCCGGTGTGGTCGTCCGGCTGCGGCTGGGGCGGCGCTGGGGTTCGAACTTGGCGGCGACGAACGAAGTGAGTGGACAGCGGGCGTGGCCTGTTAGGCGAAGGCTTTTGGGTGGTGGGCGTTCGAGCTGAAGGCTTTGCCGCGCTTCGCACGGGGAGTGTGTCGGTGCGGGCGCGGGTGCGGGTGCGGGTGCGGGTGCGGCGGTCAGATCAGGTCGGTTGGGGGCGAGGGTTGAGCGGGCGCGGTCGCCTCTTTGGTTGGTGTGGTCGTCCGGCTGCGGCTGGGGCCGGTGTTGGGGTTCGAGCTTGGCGGCGACGAGCGAAGGGAGTGGACGGCGGGCATGGCCGGGTTGGCTGAAGGTTTTCGGTGGTTGGCGTTCAAACTGACAAGCGTTGCCGTGCTGGGCCGTGGGGCGTGCGTCCGGTGCAGGGGCGGCGGTCACTTCAGGCCCGTTGAGGGCGGGGGTTGAGCGGGGGGCGGTCACCCTTTGGCCGGTGTAGCCGTCCGGCTGCGGGCAAGGCCGGGACTGGGCTCGAGCTTGGCGGCGACGAACGAGGGAGCGGATAGCGGGGGATGGTGGCTTAGGTGAACGCCTTTGGGTGGTTGGCGTTCGAGCTGAAGGGCTTTGTCGCGCTTCGCCCGGGGAGTGTGTCGGTGCGGGTGCGGCGGTCAGATCAGGTCGGTTGGGGCGGGGGTTGAGCGGGGGGCGGTCGCCCCTTTGGTTGGTGTGGTCGTCCGGCTGCGGCTGGGGCGGTGCCGGGGTTCGAGCTTGGCGGCGACGAACGAAGTGAGTGGACGGCGGGCGTGGCTTGTTAGCTGGAGGTCTCCGGTAGCTGGCGTTCACACTGACAAGCGTTGCCGCGCTTCGCACGGGGATGTGTCGGTGCGGGCGCGGCGGGCAGATCAGGTCCGCTGGGGGCGGGGCTGAGCGGGGACGGTCGCCCCTTTGGTTGGTGTGGTCGTCCGGCTGCGGCTGGGGTGGCGCTGGGGTTCGAGCTTGGCAGCGACGAACCAAAGGAGTGGACAGCGAGCATGGCCTGTTAGCTGAAGGCTTTTGGGTGGTGGGCGTTCACGCTGAAAGGCTTTGCCGCGCTTCGCCCGGGGAGTGTGTCGGTGCGGGTGCGGCGGTCAGATCAGGTCGGTTGGGGGCGGGGGTTGAGCGGGGGCGGTCGCCCTTTTGGTTTGGTGTGGTCGTCCGGTTGTGGGCTGGGGCGGTGCTGGGTTTGGGCCTGGTGGCGGTGGGCGAAGGGTGCGGAGCTTGAGGTTGTGGGTGGGGTGGTAGTTGGGGGTTAGGCCGGGAGGCTGGCTGCTGTTCGCCGGGGTGCGCGTGAATGGTGGTGGGTTGTGTCTGTTGAATGTGGGGTGGTGGCTGTTGGCGTCAGCGTGGCCCCTTCCGGCGGATGGTTGGGGTTGGTTGTGGGCGTGCCTGTGGGCCCGGTGGACGGGCGTCCGCCGGGCCATGAGGCAGGCACCGGGTAATGACTGCTCGTGGGCGATCAGGCTGCGAGATGGTGATCGCTCCACGGGTTGTCGCCACCTGGGTCGGGTGTTCGTCCGGTGGGCCATCTGCCCCGTCTGGAGCGTGTGATCCCGTCGGGTGGCAGTGTCTGGTAGACGTACTGTCCGGCTTGGTTCTTGCTGATGTTGATCTGTGCTGGGTGGGTGTGTTTCCACCGGTTGTGCCAGCCGCAGCACAGCGCGAGTTTGTTGATGTCGGTGGGGCTGTTGCCCAGCGCCCACCCATCGACGTGGTCGACTTCGCAGAGGAAGCCCGGCACCTCACAGCCGCGTACCGCGCAGGTGTCGTATTGGGTTTCCAGGACGCGGCGTTGGCCTGGGCTGGCGATGCGGGTGGTGTGCCCCAGGTAGAGCGGCACGTTCCCCGGCCCCAGGAGCAGGGGTGAGACGCCGGCGGTGAGCGCCAGCCGCCGCACCTGCCCGGCAGGGACCTGGGTGCCGTCACGCAACCAACCAGGCGCATCCTCGCCCATCAGCGTTTCGAGGTTGGCGATGACGGTGACCCGGGTGCCCTTGTGGCCCTGCGACAACACCGTCGTCAACGCGGCTGCCGTCCGTTCACCCAGGTCTCGTCGGTCGTCGGTCCCGGCTGGTTTGGTCAGCGGGCCGAGGGTGCCGTCCAGGATCGCGGCGTCTTCGGGATTGAGCCACCCGTTCACATACGACCCACCATCCAACGACCGACTCAACGTCAACCACGACCGTTCATAGCCGCGCTTGACGTCCTCAGGCGCCTTCTCGGTGCCGTTGGCCTCGGAGACCAAGTCGTGGATTTTGCGGCCGAGCCGGGCGACCTTGCCTGCCGACAAGCCGTCGTTGGCGGCGTTCAACAGGATGTCCTCGGCCGCCGCGCAGTCCTCATCGTTCAACCGCTGCACGGCGTCGGCAACAGTGGCCGCATAGCCGAGCGACAGGTCACCGGCGGCCAGGTCCTTGCTCACCCGCTCCAAGCGCGGGAGCTGCCGGGCCAGGGTGATGCGTTCCTTGGCGCGGCCTTCCCGCATCCCCAGACGGCACCGCAGCCACGCCTGCGTGGACGGCAGCCCCCAGTGCTTCATTTCACCGGTCCGGTCCACTACTGCGATCATCGCGGCCAATGCGAATTCGCCTTGATCGAACGCACGCGCCAACTCCTCGGCCAACTCCATGCAAGCAGACCCGGAGTCGGGGGCGGGCCGGTGGGCGAGGTGGGTGGCGATCGCGGCTACCGCTTCCACCAATTCCGCGGTGGAGGCGGTTTCTAGATCCGCGACGATCGAATGCATGTCTTGATTATATCGATGGTGACGGATTGCAATTATCTGATTACGGACATTTCGATTGGCCGCAGGTGGCCAACAATTCACCGGGCGCAAACAGGTCGCGGCGGCGCCTTTGGGTGGTTGATCAGGTCGCGGCGGGCGGCACCGTTGGGTGGTTGATCGTCCAACGGTCGGCGGGTGGCCCGGGATGGGTGAGTCGGAGTCTCGGGCGGTTGCTGCAGGTAAATGGCCGAGTGGGGCCGAACTGACACACCACGCACGCCCCTCCGCCCCTCCGCCCCTCCGAGGGTTTCTGTCACGTTGGCTGGGGTCACAGAAACCTTAGGGTGCGATTAGGCGGAGGCGGCGCTGCCGCCTGAGGTTGCGCCGACAACCCGCGCTTCGCGCGGCTCAAAGGTTCGAACATCAGCGATCAGCAGCACCCGCACAATGGCAGGAAAGCGCGACCGGCCGCCTACTTTCTTGTCGATGCCGCGTTTGAGCAGCAGACCGCGCCCACTCCGCAGGCGGGCGATAAGCGGCAGTCATAGGGGTGGCCGATGCCGCCAGCCCCGAAGGGGCTAATGACCTAACCAGACGTGCCGTGCCGTGCCGTGCCGTGCTGTGCTGTGCCGTGCCGTGCCGTGCCGTGCCTGGAGTCCATAAGGAACAGCGGCGCGCCGGTCGGCCGCGGTGTCGATCCGGGCAGTGACGTCACACGGGCGGCCGGTCTCGATCAGCGGCCGGGATCTCGGTTTCCCTCGCGCGGTCGCTGTGAGGTGGAGCGGGCCGTTTAGTCTCTTTTGGGGGCTGGAGCCCCTTATGAGGTCAGGGGGATGGATGAGCGCCGCGGTTCGGGGGCGGTTGGTGGCCGGGGATCCTGGTGAGGTCGGCGGGTACCGGGTGGTGGGGCGGCTCGGCGAGGGCGGGATGGGGATCGTCTACCGGGGCGAGGACGCCGAGGGGCGGCCGGTGGCGATCAAGGTGATCCGGCGGGAGCTGGCCGTGGACGCCGCGTTCCGGGCCCGGTTCGAGACCGAGGTCGCCAACGCGGGCCGGGTGGACGCGTCGTTCACCGCGCTGGTGCTGGACCACGGGGTCGCGGACGGGCTGCCCTACATGGTCACCGAGTTCGTCGAAGGTCCGTCGCTGGCGGCGTGGGTCCGGGGGCACGGGCCGCTGCCGGGCGAGCGGTCGAGGGCGTTGGCGACGGGGACCGCCGCCGCGCTGGCCGCGATCCACGGGGCGCGGCTCGTCCACCGGGACCTCAAGCCCGGCAACGTGCTGCTGTCCGAACGAGGACCGCGGGTGATCGACTTCGGGATCGCGCGGGCGCTGGACTCCAACGAACGGCATACCGCGACCGGTGTGGTGGTGGGCAGCCCGGGCTGGATGGCGCCCGAGGCGATCTTCGACGGGGAGAGCGGTCCGCCCGCCGACGTGTTCGCGTGGGGACTGCTCGTCGGCTACGCGGCGTCCGGGGTCCACCCGCACGGCACCGGGACGATGATGCAGCTCGCGGCGCGGGCTCAGGGAGGCTCCTACGAGCTGACAGGTCTGCCGGACGACCTGGACGGGCTCGTCCGGAGGGCCCTCGACCCCGACCCTGCACGGAGGCCGTCGGCCGAGGAACTGCTCGTCGCGCTCGTCGGGCCGGACGATCCGCAGCTCGCGGCCACCCGGATGGTGACGCGCAAGTGGCCCGTTCAGGTTGCCGCGGCCGGGAAGTCGCGACGGCGGCTGATGGTGGGAGCGGGCATGGTGGGAGCGGGCGCGGCGGTTGCGATCGTTGTGCTGCTCGCAGGGGGGCTTGCGGGTGGAGTGCTGGACGGCGGGCCGTTCTCGGGTGAACGCGGTGGAACGTCCGGTGCGTCGGGGAAGGGCACGTCCGGGAAAGCCGCGGCGGGTGCGGGTGCGGGTGTGCTTGCTACGGGCAAGGGCGGAGCCGCGGCGCAGAGCCAGCCGTTCCGGAAGCTGCCTGGAGCGACGTGCGATCTGATCGACGCGTCCAAGCAGAAGGACATGGGGCTCGCGGGACCGGGGGCCGAGAGCACGGCCACGGGGCTGTTCTCTCCGAAGGAGAAGGTCCCGTACTGCGAGTTCGGCCCCGACATCACGGCGAAGGCCAGCGATGACCAGCACCGGACGGCGTCCGTCCGGATCACGACCGCTCCCGACGTGGCGACCGCGACGACGCGGCTGAACGAGGCGCGGGGCCGGCTGCCCGCGACGGCGACGTCCAAGACCAGGATCGTGGCGAGCGGCCCGAGCCAGAGCGCAGGGGACGCCGCCTACTACTCCTCGGTGTTCTACGGCGGGCGGGAACTGCGGACCGAGACCACGCTCCTGATACGGCGCGACAACGTCCTCGTCGAGATCAAGGTCGGCGCCGAGTCCGTCGACGAACCCCCGGCGGTCGGCCCCGAGTTCACCGGCGGCATCCGCGTCGACCGCCTGCGCTACCTGACGTTCCGCGACGCCGCCCGGGCCTGGGCCGACGCGATCGGCTACGACGTGGTGGCGAAGATGGACGCCTGCGCCGAGTGCAAGACCTCGCCGTGAGGCGTGCAGGGGGTTTCACGAGGGGGCGGCGTTCCGCAGCCGGCTCAGCAGGCCGAGCATGTCCAGCTGCCCGTGATGCCGAACGATCTTCCCGTCGATGACGTGGTCGATGTGGATGACGCCGGCCGACACCTCCGTGCCGGTCGGCTCGATCCCCTGGAACGTGCCCGTGTGGGTGCCGAGGAACCGGCAGCGGGTCGCCACCGCCTGCTCGCCGACCACGTACTCGTCGATGACGTGGTGCCCGTCCGGGAAACCCTCGTAGAACGTGCCCAGCCGTTCGCGCCACGTGGTCAGCGCCATCGGCGGGCCGTCACCGACCAGCGCGACGAAATCGGGTGTGACCAGCCGGCCGACCGCGTCCCAGTCCTGTGCGTCGAGCGAGGAGTAGAACTTCTGTGCCGCCGCTCGGAGTGCCTCCATGATGGCGATCATCGCAAACCGGGCGCCGGATGCACGACGTGCGTGCGAGAGGGATCAGTGAACGCTCAAGGACTGGCGTGTTCACGCCATGGAATTGATCGATCGCACACGGTCAAACGACGGTGGTCGTGGGTCAGAACGGCTCACTACTCACGGAGGTACTCATGCGACGCCGACTCGCTCCCGCGCTCCTCACCACCGCCGCCACAATTGTGCTGGTGGCCACGGTTCCCACCGCCGCCGAGGCCGCCGAGGCCGCCGCTCCGGCGGTCAAGGCGGCCGGTGTCAGCCGGGTCCCCTGCTCCGAACCGCACGACGGCTCTTTCCTGTGGCACCCGTTCGGGCCGATGGGCGGTGCGGAGACCTCGTGCTACCGAGGCGAAGGGGAGCTCAGCGTCAACCTGCCCGGGATCACCCGGTTCTGCGCGACGGGCGCGCTGTGGGTCTCCTTCACCGGCCCTGACAGCAACGTCTGGCACCGCGCGCCCGCTCGCAGCTGCTACGAGTTCGCCACCATCTCCGTCGACGGAGACAAGATCGCGATCGAGCGGTACGGGAGCTAGCCCGGCGTCCCGGTCGCGGGAGCGGCCCGACCGGCGCGGTCCGCTCCCGCGGCTTGCAGTTCGTTCTGGGCGCGCGGCCGGCGACGTGCGGCGCGGGCACTCGTCGCCTGGCCCCACCGCTCCAGGCCTCTCCGCCCGGCGCGAACGGCTACGACGTGGTGGAGAGGCTCGACGACTGCGCCAGGTGCGGGACCGCTTCGTGAGACAGGGGAGGGCGGCCAGGGAACGGCGGCCAGGGAACGGCGGCCAGGGGAGGGCGGCCAGGGAACGGCGGCCAGGGAACGGCGGCCAGGGAACGGCGGCCAGGGAACGGCGGCCAGGGGAGGGGTCCCGGCCGCCGTTCCGTCCAGGGGATGCGGTCCTGGCCGCCGTTCCGTCAGGGGCAGGGCGTGTCGAGACGCGCCTAGCGGGCGGGCCTGTAGACGGTGACGACGGCGGCGCCGCCGAGGCCGATGTTGTGCTGGAGCGCGCCGGTGACGTTCTCGACCTGGCGCTTGTCGGCCTGGCCGCGCAGCTGCCAGGTGAGCTCGGAGCACTGGGCGAGGCCGGTGGCGCCGAGCGGGTGGCCCTTGGAGATGAGGCCGCCGGACGGGTTGACGACCCAGCGGCCGCCGTAGGTGTTGTCGCCGGAGTCGACGAGCTTGCCGCCCTCGCCCTCGGCGGCGAGGCCGAGGGCCTCGTAGGTGAGGAGCTCGTTGGTGGAGAAGCAGTCGTGCAGCTCGACGACCTGGACGTCGGAGGCGTCCATGCCCGCCTCGTCGTAGGCCTTGCGGGCGGCGAGCGCGGACATCTTGGAGCCGACGAGGGTGATGGCGCTCTTGTCGGTGAAGGTGTCACTGGTGTCGGTGACCATGGCCTGGCCGGCGATCTCGACGGCGCGGTCCCAGAGGTCGTGCTCGTCGACGAAACGTTCGGAGGCGATCACGGCGGCACCGGAGCCGTCGGAGGTCGGGGAGCACTGGAGCTTGGTGAGCGGCTCGTAGACGACGCGCGCGGCCTTGATGTCGTCGAGGCTGTACTCGTCCTGGAACTGGGCGTACGGGTTGTTCACCGAGTGCTTGTGGTTCTTCCAGCCGATCCTGGCGAACTGGTCGGCGGTGGTGCCGTACTTCTCCATGTGCTCGCGGCCCGCGGCGCCGAACATGTACGGGGCCACCGGCTCGCCGCCCCACTCGTACAGGGGGAACAGCTCCTTGAGGTGGTACAACGTTCGTTGAGGTACTACCGAGGAGCCCCCCATGGCCGCTACCGAGCGTGATCTGATCCCCGTCGTGGACTATGCCCGAGCCAGCGCCGACAAGGCGAAGGACGAGCACACCGTGAAGGACCAGCAGGCCGTCAACGAGGCGACGGCCGCCCGACTCGGTTGCCGTATCGTCGCCCGCTTCGCAGACAACGACAAGTCCGCGATGAAGGAGAACGTCGTCCGCGACGAGTTCGAGGAGATGTTGCGCGTCCTGCGTGCGGGCAGCCTCCAGGACGGGACGCCGGTAATGGGATGCGTCGTCGTCGCCGATGACCGGCTGATCAGGAAGACCGGCGACTACGAGCGGTTCGTGGATGCCCTCACGTACGGAGAAGGACGCGTTTACGCTGATCAGCGTGGGTTCAAGGACCTGTACAGCGAAGACGTGGAGAGCATGGGACTCATGGGCGCGGTGATCTCCCGCATGGAGGTGAAGAAGATGCGCCGTCGTGCCCGGCAGTGGAACCGAAGCAGAGCCCTTGAGGGAACGCCGAAGAAGGGGCATCGCCCGTTCGGATGGCAGGATGACCGCCTCACCCTTGAGCCGACCGAGAGTGAGCTGATCACGAAGGCCGTTGACCGCCTACTGGCGGGAGCTTCGCTCAACTCGGTGGTTCGAGACTGGCAGGAGAAGGGCGTACTCACGCCGCGTGGGAACCCGTGGAAGAGCCAGACGCTCCGGGTGACGCTTCGGAACGCGCGCCTGTGCGGATGGCGGACGATCAACGGCGAGTTGGTACGGGACGATACCGGGGAGCCCGTCGTGGGCAAGTGGGACCCGGTGATCAGCGCGGAGAAGTGGCAAGCCGTGCAGGAGATCTTCGCCAGCCGGAAGGGGATGCAGGTCATCCGCACGGGCGAGGCCGTCCGCCCGCTGTCAGCCGATCACCGGGAACACAGCTATCTGCTGAGCTCCATCCTTCGGTGCGGCAACATCCTGCCGGACGGAACGATGTGCAACGGGAAGCTCCGCGCAGGCTTCGACAAGAGCAAGGGGCGGGCGCGCTACTTCTGCCATTCGAAGGGCAGCGGAGGATGCGGAGGTCTCTCACGTCGCACTGACCTTGTGGACCTGTTCATCTCGGAAGCCGTCTTGGCCAAGTTGGACGAACGCCGAGCGGTCACCCGGAAGGACATCGGCCCGTGGCCGAAGGCGCGGGAGCTTAAGGAGAAGGAGAAGCAACTGCACGATCTACGGGTGCGGTTCCGCCAGCGCAAGATTTCCAATGGTCTGTTCTTCGAAGAGGTCGAGTTGCTGGAGCCGGAGATCGACGCTCTTCGAGCCGAGCGCCAGGCTCACGAGCTGGCCCTCCAGAAGACCGAGATCGATCAGACGGACATCCGCCGCCGCTGGTTCTCGGAGACCGACGAGGACCGCTTGGACATCTCGCGGAAGCGTGCCTACATCCGTTCAGCCCTGCACGCCGTGATCGTGCACCCGGCAGGCAAGCATGCAGGGAACAAGTTCAACCCGGATCTCCTCGAACCCATCTGGCGCGAGGACTGATCCCTTTGTGTCTGGTGAAGTCCCCGGTTGCTGCGGCGACCGGGGATTCTTTATGTGATCTACATCACATTTCTGACCTTCTGGGCTGTGACCAGTGAGCACCAGCGAGCACCAGCGGACAACCACGGACAGCAACGGACAATCCCTCACAGTAGAAAGTCGCCTCCACCCCCAATCGGCGGGGGTTCAACTGTCGGTGCGAGCGGGCACTCTTGATCACGGAGACGCGTAGAGCTTCTCTGTGACAGGCGATGTGGCACGCCGGGTCGGCTCCGGCACCGGGGGTCCCGCGAGGGATCCTCACGACACCGAATGGCCGCGACAACTCAAAGACACGGACGCGAAGGCGTAGCCAGCCGGGTGGGCTCCGGCACCGGGAACAGGCGCCCAGGTGGGGAGACGTCCCTACCGATAAAGAGCCTCATACGAACGGCCCCGTACAACTTCTCTCATCAGCCACTCGCCGAAGAACACCCTGATCAACGGTGCGCGTCAGCGTGCCCGATCTCTGGTGCTCTAACGCAGGGAACAGCGCGCTCTCCTTCCCATCGAGAGAAGGAGTGGACAGGTTGAACCCCAGGCTGGATGCCGTCGAGTGGGGAAAGAAGCAAGCCAGCAACTCGCCCACCTGGAGCGAGGAGAAGTGGATCCGTGTCTCCGTCATCCTTCAGGTGATCTTTACCAGCGCTGAGCCAGGTCGCACCGCCGAGCCTGACCAGGACCAGCCGTCCGAGACCATGCGGGACGCCGCATGACCGCCCCGCAGATGCCCCACCTACCGCCCGAGGTGGCCGCAGCCGTCCAGCGCGCAGCGATGCCTGACTTCCGCCGCTGGCACGAGATGATCAAATCGGCCGGAGGGTGTGAGCAGCCGATCCGCCTTCACGGGGAGCGCCTCACCGTGGACGGCGAGACCGGCGAGCTGATCGAGTCCTACTCGACCGACAACGAGCCGACCGGCTACCTGATCACCGCGTGCGGCAACCGCCGTGCATCCCGCTGCGCGGCCTGTGCCGAGGTGTACCGGGACGACACCTACCACCTGATCATTTCCGGACTCACCGGCGGGAAGGGCGTCCCCGAGGACGTGAGCGGGCACCCCCGGGTGTTCCTCACCCTCACCGCCCCATCGTTCGGAACCGTGCACGCCCGCAGGGAGAAGGCAGGCAAGCCGCTGCCGTGCCGACCGCGCAGGGATCACCCACTGTGCGTACACGGGTTGCCCGAGGAGTGCAGGCGCGTCCACCAGGACGACGACCCGCAGCTTGGGCAACCGATCTGCGCTGACTGCTACGACTACCAGTCCGCCGTTCTGTGGAACGCGCACGCCACCGAGCTGTGGCGCCGGTTGACGCTCATGGTCCCCAAGCTGATCACGGCCGAGCTGGGCATCACTCACAAGGCGCTCCGCGAGCAGGCCCGCCTGTCGTACGCCCGCGTGATCGAGTACCAGCGGCGCGGGATGATCCACTTCCATGCGGTTGTCCGTCTGGACGGGCCGGACGGTCCCGACCAGCCTCCGCCGTCCTGGGCGACCGGTGAGTTCCTCGCGCGCGTCCTGGAGACGGCTGCCCGCCTGGTCCAGGTGGAGGTTCCCGACCCGTCCGGGGACGGGACCACTTTGCCCCTAACGTGGGGACGGCAGACCGACACACAGCCGATCCAGGTCGCTGCCGAGCTGGAGGGCATCGCAGACAAGCATGTCGCCCGCTACATCGCCAAGTACGCCACCAAGGGTGCTGAGGATTCGGGGACCGTGGACCGTCCGATCCGGTTCGCGTCGCAGATCGGTTCGTTGAAGGTCAGCGACCATGCGCGCCGTCTGATCTGGACGTGCTTCGCACTCGCGGACATGCCCGAGTACCACGACCTACGGCTACGGCAGTGGGCTCACATGCTCGGCTATGGCGGGCACTTCTCCTCCAAGTCGCGCCGCTACTCGGTCACCCTGGCCCAACTTCGCCAGGCCCGGGCAGACCACGCCGCCCAGGCCGCACGAGAGGCCCGAGGAGAGCCCCCAGCCGCCCCAGAACGGGAGACCGTGACCATTGGGGAATGGGAGTTCGCGGGGAGTGGTCTGCTGTACGGAGAACACTTCTGGGCCGAGCAAGTGAGGACCCGTATCCAGCAGGCCCGAGCCATCCGAGGCAAGCTCACCGAGCGTGACCAAGAGCGGAAGGCGAGCTAGCCCGGACCACCCATTCGTCGAGGAGTTTCATTACAGGTTCAAGGCGGCCCTACGGGCCGCACGAGTGGCCGACTCGGCGCCGGGTCTTCGTCTCCGCCCCAGGGCTGCACGAAGACCCGGCAACGATGCCGGTCGGCTTACTCGACACTCATGGAGTAGTGCCGCTGGCCGATTCCCGACTTGCGCGGGGACCCCTCGCAGGGCCTCACGACGGACCATTGCGGGCAGGCAGGTGCCGCCCGTCCGCCAATCGAGGCTATGAGGCCCTGCCCCCGTGCAAGTCCGGAACCGTCCAGCTTCAACCTCCAGGCCGTTGACGCTTAAGTGTCATTCCCTGGCAGGTGTGGCGCGGGGGCCGGGTGCGTGGCTGGGCCCGCCCACCGCAGGCCGGGGTCCGATGGACGGACGCACGCGCTTTGCGCGTGCGGCGCTGGGGCGCCGTTCGCAGCGCGGCGCCGCCCACAGCCCCCGTCCGCCGTGGACGGCCCCGCCCGCACCGCACCGCGCAACCTGAGGTCAGGCCCCCGCGCAAGGCATCGCGTTGAAGGGGCCGGGCAGCGGCTTCTACGTAGGCGACGCTCACGACGGAATTGCCGACACCGGCGCCGGCCGGACTCGCCTTAACGGCTGCCCCTACGGGGTGGCCTACGGCCATACCGGACGGCCCCGACCCTGTCAGCGACAAGGGAAGCCGCGGCCCTCAGGCCGAGTCTGGCGGGGCTGGCTCCCCTGTGGCGTCCGCGAGACTCCGTCGCAAGAGTCTCAGGGCAAGCTCCCGCACCTGGCGTTCTATCCGCCGGAATTCTTTGGTGCATTGCCCTGTGCAGGGGAACGCTTGCCAGATGACGTTTTCGCCTCTGTCGCGGAACTGCAAGTAGCTATCGGGTGATGCGCGCAAAGCCTGGTGTGGATCGCCATAGGCTTTGATGCCGGGATATGTGGTTAGCGCATCGTGAGCAATCGACTTTGCTGCGATCCCTGCGGTCCTGAAGCGATCGCGCGCGATCCAGAGCTTCATATCGTAGAACGCCTGGTCACCCACAGGTTCTATGCTCCACGAGTCGCGACCTGTCGAGAGTCGCCAGAAGTGCCAATGCGCCTGACTAGGTTGCGCGGTCTTGCGCTTGCGCGCTTTACTCATGGCGAAAGCAGCCGGTTCCGGGCGAGACTGAGCAGGTAAAAGCTGACTTGAAGGCTGTCCCTGGCGACGTAAAGCGGGATGAGAGTCGAGTCCATTTCATCGACTTCGTGGCGGCATTTCGGATCTTTGTTCAGGGCCTCGCGGTGCTTGGTAAGGCCGGTCTCCAGCGAATGTGTGATCGAGTAGAGGCTTTCGAGCGTACTCACCATGTGCGCAACTGCCACGCCGGTCTCGTCCGGCGAGAGCGGCGTCATTTTCTCCAACAGAGTGGAAGTGAGTTCCGAGGCCTCCTCGAATGCTCCCAGAGTCGAGAAACCGTCGGGGCTTCGCCGTTGCTTCCCTCCCACAGTTATCCTCCGTGGTGGTTGAACCTGAGTGCAGCCCAGACCCATTTTCCGGTCTTGGTGTGCTCGACTCCTTGCCGGTCTGAGCGCGCCATGACGATAGGGAGCCCCCACCCGCCGTTGTCGTCAAAGTTGTCCGGCTGTAGGTCGAGACCCTCCAAGGAGATCTCGGGCATTTGTGCGCATGGGTCACCAGGACTGGAATCCCAAACAGCGATGAAGATCTCTTTGAGTTGAGGATCGGGGTAGCAACGGAAACAGATACCGCGCTCTGGTGTGCGCTCAATCGCGTTGTTCAGAAGTTCAGAGGCTACGGAGAGCACGTTGTCACGAAGGTCTTCGAACTCCGCCCCGGTAAAACCCCACGAGATCAGATTCATGCTTACTGACATTCGCATCTGACTCGCGAGAGTCTTGCTTGCCAGGCACTTGACCTCGAACATTTCTACTAGGGTGCTGGTCGTTTGATGGGGGTTCATCACTGACCCTTCGGGAGGTTCGGGTGACCTGCCGCGCCGGTGGCCTGGTGCGGCGGGACGGTGCGCGGCCACTGAGGTGACAGCGGTTCGTTCGGCCGAAACCTCGCCACATGGCGTCTCGCCTTGATCTCGCTGGGTCACCCATGTTGCCGTGGAGCGGCAAGTGTGGACAATAGAAGAGACCGGAACACCACTTGCCGTCCAACGGCAATAGATGTGACGCGGGACGGAAACCATGGCCAAAAAGATCTCCCCTGCGAGGCGGAGAGAGATCGAGCGCGAGGCTAGCGCTATCCGACTCGACGGCATCCGGCGCGGCCTGACGGTGGAAGAAACCGTGACTCGGATCCTCGAAGCGGTTCCTGAAGTGTTGGCGCTGGAAGCCTGGCGTTTCGCGAATGGTTGGACGAGGACTGAGGTCAGCGCTCGGCTCGACAATCACTATGAACAGGAGGGGCTAGAGCCTCCGCATCTCAGCGCCGCCGACATATGTCGATGGGAGCACGGTGAACGACGTCCAGGAGATGAGCGGATTGAGTATTTCTGTCGTCTCTATCGGACCAGGCCGGACCGTTTGGGATTTGGCACCGACCATAGCCGGACTGACATGGACCACCTCCGCCGCACGGGGATTCTGGATGCCTTTCCGTACACGAGCACAGAATCGGAGGAAGACCTAGCCGAGAGGGTTCGTAACGCGCGCCAGCGAATTAACATGTTCGGTCTAACGCGTAACTTCTACGGCCGTGAAGCAATGCTCTCTCTGTTCGAAGAGAGAGCCAGAGCAATGCCGGTCCGAATCTTTGTGATGGACCCCTTCTGTGATTCGCGCAAGGACCGGTATCGGATCGAGCCTTCCGAAGCTGCCATGGAGGATCCCGGTCGTTACGTACGGGAGATCCTGCGTCCGCTATACGGGGTCGCTCAGAGGGAGAGGAACTTTCGTGTCTTCCTCTACAACTTCCCTTGCTCATTCGCCATCGAAGAAATCGATGATGCTGTTCGGGTGATGCTCTACGGGCATGGCAAACGTGGCACGCAGGGGCCGATTCTTGTGTTTGGGGGAGAGACCTCGACGCAGAATTTCTTCGTAGATCAGATTCGTTGGCTCGAAAGGCTTTCGGAAGGCGAGACGCCGGAACCCTGGGCAAGTAAGGGAATCTCGGTGCGTCCACTCGAACTCTAGGCGCCGCCGCTCGCGTCAAGGTAGCCGATTACGACCTTGGCTTGACGCGCGAAACCAAGACACAGAGCCCCCAGGCCCACGATCAAGGGCGTTGGGGGCTCAGTCGTTCGACGGTGGGTCTGTGCTGGTCAACGCCTCTGGGCAGTAGTAGTACATTAAGGTATGTTCTAGTGGTTGAGCATCGGCTGCTCGCGGTCCTCGTAGGTGGAGCCCAGCGAGCCCTTCTGCATCTTCTCGAAGCCGAGGGCCAGAGCGCAGTCGACCGTGCCGGACCGGACGGCCTGGCGGGCCATGAAGAGGGCGGTCGAGCCCGTGGAGCAGTTGTTGTTGACGTTGATCACGGGGATGCCGGTGATCCCCAGCTCGTAGACGGCGCGCTGGCCCGAGGTGGACTCGCCGAAGACGTAGCCGACGTAGGCCTGCTCGATCTTGTCGTAGGTGACGCCGGAGTCCTCGAGAGCCTTGGTGCCGGCCTCCCGAGCCATGTCCGGGTAGTCCCACTCCTTGCTGCCGGGCTTCTCGAACTTGGTCATCCCGACGCCGACGACAAAGGTCCTGTTGGTCACTTCGGTGCCTTTCCTAGTCGATGAGCGCGACGCTAGGCCCTGTCTAATAAACAGTCAAGATTGTATGTTTCTGTCTGTGACCTGCCCCATACGGCGCCCGGAGGACAGATGTCTCGTAGCTTCAACCTTGCCGACCTCTTCGAGATCGTGGCCGACGCGGTCCCGGACAAGCTCGCGCTGGTCGCGGGGAAGGTGCGGCTGACGTACCGCGAACTGGACGAACGCGCCACCAAGGTCGCGCGGCATCTGGCGGAGAACGGGGTCGGGCCTGGGGACCACGTCTCGATCCTGGCGTACAACCGCGCCGAGTGGGTGGAGGCGCAGATCGCGTCCTGGAAGATCCGCGCGGTCCCGGTGAACGTCAACTACCGCTACACGGCGGACGAGCTGGCCTACGTGATCGCGGACTCGAACTCGGTCGCGCTGGTGGGCGAACGTTCGCTGATCGCGCGGCTGGGGGACGCGCGCGGGAAGCTGGCCGACCTGCGGCACGTCCTGGTGATCGAGGACGGCTCGGGCGAGGCGGTCGACGACGCGGTCGGCTACGAGGACGCGGTGGCAGGCGTCTCCGGGGAGCGGGACTTCCCCGAACGGTCGAGCGACGACCTCTACCTGCTCTACACGGGCGGGACGACCGGGATGCCGAAGGGCGTCATGTGGCGCTGCGAGGACATCTTCATCGCGGCCATGGGCGGCGGCAACATGCTCGGCGAGCCGATCTCCCGCCCGGAGGAGCTGGCGGACAAGGCCCTGGAGGGCGGCCTCACCACGATGGTGTGCGCGCCGATGATGCACGGCGCGGGCATGTGGGTGGCGTGGGCGGCGCTCAGCACCGGCTCGACGCTGGTGTTGTGGTCCGAGCGCAGATTCGACCCGGACCGGGTGCTCGCCGTCGCCGCGGCCGAGAAGGTGCAGGTCAAGGTGCTGGTCGGCGACGCGATGGCCCGGCCCGTCGCGGACGTCCTGACGGCCGACCCGGGGGCGCACGACCTGTCGTCCCTCGCCGTGATCGCCACCGGCGGCTCGATCACCTCGCCGGACGTCAAGGCCCGGTTGCAGGCGGCCGTCCCGTCGCTGCTGATGATCCTGGACGCGTTCGGCGGGTCCGAGACCGGCGCGTTCAGCCAGGCGGTCGACCCGGCCGAGGACGGCTCGCCGCGGTTCATGCCGAAGGACGGCAACGTCGCCGTGCTGGACCCGTCGCTGCGCCGCATCCCGCTCGGCTCCGACGAGATCGGCGTCGTGGCCAGGACGGGGCGTATCCCGCTCGGTTACTGGAACGACGAGGCGAAGACCGCCAAGACGTTCGTGACGGACGAGGACGGCACGCGCTGGGCGCTGCAGGGCGACATGGCGCGGATGGACGCCGACGGCGCGATCCTGCTGCTCGGCCGCGGGTCGCTGGTCATCAACACCGGCGGCGAGAAGGTCTTCGTGGAGGAGGTCGAGGCGACGCTGAAGTCGCACGGGGCCGTGTACGACGCGCTCGTGGTGGGCGTGCCGGACGAGCGGCTGGGCTCGCGCGTCGCCGCGGTCGTCTCGCTCAGCGAGGACGTGCCGGTGGACGAGCTGGTGGCGCACGCACGCAAGACGCTGGCCGGCTACAAGGTGCCGCGGAACATCCAGGTCGTGGACGAGGTGAAGAGGTCTCCCGCGGGCAAGGCGGACTACCGCTGGGCCAAGGGCGTCCTCTCCTAGAAAAGGAAAATCCCCTGATGAGTGAACAGCCGACCATGAACCCCGGCAACCTCGGGGTCTGGAGCGATCCGTTCGACTTCAAGGTCGAGCGGGAGCGGACGATCGCCTATGCCAAGGCGACCAACGACGACAATCCGCGGCACGTCTCCGGTGAGCTGGCGCCGCCCGTCTTCGCCATCGTGCCGGTCTTCCAGGGCATGATCGACCCGCTGTTCAAGGTCGTGCCGGACAGCCTGATCCCGTTCGTCGTGCACGGTGAGCAGGACATGGTCTTCCACCGGCCGATCACGGCGGGCCAGACGCTGGTCTCGCGGGCCAAGGTGACCGGGTACGCCTCCAAGTCGTCCGGCACCACGGTCTCGCTCAAGCTGGAGACCCGCACGGACGGCGGAGACCTGGTGAACGAGCAGTGGATGGTCTCGTTCTTCCGCGGCTTCTCGGCGGGCGAGACGGTCGGCGAGCACGCGCCCGGGCACACGCTGGACGAGGCGCTGCGCGCGGGCGCCCCGCTGGCCGAGGTCGTGCAGCACGTCGACGAGGACCAGACGTTCCGCTACTCCGAGGCGTCCGGCGACCCGATGCCGATCCACCTGGACGAGGAGTTCGCCAAGCAGATGGGCCTGCCCGGGATCATCGCGCACGGCCTGTGCACGATGGCGTTCACCTCGCGGGCGGTCATCGAGTCGGTGGCCGGCGGCGACCCGGCGCGGCTCAGGCGCCTGGCGGTGCGGTTCTCCAAGCCGGTGCTGCCCGGGCAGGACGTCACCACCCGCGTCTGGAGCAAGGACGACGCCGCGTCGGAGACGCGCCAGGTGCGCGTCTACGGGTTCGAGTCCACCTCCAGCAGCGGAGACGTCGTCATCAAGGACGGCCTGGCCGAGATCGGAGACTGACCATGGGAGCGCTCAACGGACGTGTCGCCGTCATCACCGGGGCGGGCCGCGGCATCGGCCGCGAGCACGCGCTGCTGTTCGCCAGGGAGGGCGCCAAGGTCGTGGTGAACGACCTCGGCGGCTCGGGCGACGGCTCGGGCGCGGACGCCGGGCCCGCCAAGCAGGTCGCGGACGAGATCGTCGCGGCCGGTGGCCAGGCGGTCGCCAACACCGACGACGTCGCGAGCTTCGCGGGCGCCGCCAACCTCGTCCAGCAGGCCGTCGACACGTTCGGCACGCTGGACGTGGTGGTCAACAACGCCGGCATCCTGCGCGACCGGTTCATCGCGCAGATGACCGAGGCCGAGTGGGACGCGGTCATCCACGTCCACCTCAAGGGCCACTTCAGCGTGCTGCGGCATGCCGCCGAGTACTGGAAGGCCAGGTCCAAGGCCGGCGAGCCGGTCAACGCCGCGGTGGTCAACACCGCGTCGGCGTCGGGCACGTTCCTGCCGAACCCGGGCCAGATCAACTACGGCGCGGCCAAGGCGGGCATCGCGTCGATGACGCTGGTCGCGGCGCAGGAGCTGGGACGGTACGGCGTCCGGGTGAACGGGATCGCGCCCGCGGCCCGCACCCGGCTCACCGAGGCGACGCCCGGTCTCGTCGGCGAGATGATGAAGAAGCCGGAGGACGGGGCGGCGTTCGACGTCTACAACCCGGCGGAGATCTCGCCGCTGGTGGCGTACCTCTCCAGTGCCGACTGCACGATCACCGGGCAGCTGTACGCGGTGCAGGGCGGCCAGATCGCCGCGGCGGTCAACTGGCATCTCGCCGAGCCGGTCACCACCGACGGCTCGTGGACCATCGACCTGGTCCGGGAGAAGCTGGGCTGATCAGGGCCGCTGATCGGGCCGGAGGGCGCTGATCAGGCCGGAGGGTGAAAGTCGAGGCGGGGCCGGGTGATCACGCGCCGATCTCCCGGCCCCGCCTCTCAGACCCCAACAGTTTCACGAAGTGCACCGCCCACCGTGTAGCGACGCGCACGCGGACCGTGATCGATTCCGCCGGATTCGCAGGGCTCGGCCTGATCCGGAGGGCGGCCGGATTCTGGGGCGAGTTTCTGGGGCGGGCTTCCAGGGGCGGCCGGGGCTCGCGGGGGCTCAGGTGACGGGGACGGTGTCCTCGGCCGGGCGGCGGTGCTCGAGCGCGGTGCGGAGCTGGGCGCGGCCGCGGTGGATGCGGCTGCGCACCGTGCCGAGCTTGACCCCCAGGGTCGCGCCGATCTCCTCGTACGTGAGGCCCTCGATGTCGCAGAGGACGACGGCCGCCCGGTATTCGGGGGCGAGCGCGTCGAGCGCGGCCTGGATGTCGGCGTCGAGGTGCCGGTCGTCGTAGGCCTGGGCGGGGCTGGGCTCGCGGCCCTGCAGGCGTTCGGCGGCGTCGTCGCCCAGCGCGTCGAAGCGGATGCGGGCCTTGCGGCGGGCGCGGTCGAGGAACAGGTTGGTGGTGATGCGGTGCAGCCAGCCCTCGAACGTGCCGGGGCTGTAGGAGGACAACGACCGGAAGACCCGGACGAAGACGTCCTGCGTCAGGTCCTCGGCATCGTGCCGGTTGCCCGTCAGTCGGTACGCCAGCCGGAACACCCGCGTGGAGTGCTCGCTGACGATCTCCTCCCATGTCGGAGGCGTCCACGCCATAGCGCCTGCGCTCACCACTACCCCCGTCTGATACGAAATCGTTACGGCTCAGCATGCCGTTACCCAGATAAGAGCCGTGTAAGAGCGCCGGACACTGGCCGGATTCGGCGCTCACCCACCGTGATACGTCTCCCGGTGGCGACAGGTTCACCAGGGGTTTCACCGATGGAACTGCTGATGCCACCTTTCGGGCCCCAGGCCCGGGCGTGACAGATCACACATCGGGCCGACGGGCCCCGCCCACGGCGCCGACCACAGGAGCCCTCTCCCGCCACATCCACGGGGCCAAGCGAGCCGAACGTACAGGCCCGAACGAGCAGGCCCGAACGAGCAGGCCCGTACGTGCAGAGTCGTACGTGCAGAGCGGCCGGGCAGGGCGGGACGTGCAGGGCCGGTCGGGCAGGGCGGGACGTGCAGGGCGGGACGTGCAGGGCGGGACGTGCAGGGCCGGTCGGGCAGGGCGGGACGTGCAGGGCCGGTCGGGCAGGGCGGGACGTGCAGGGCCGTTCGGGCAGGGCGGGACGTGCAGGGCGGGACGTGCAGGGCCGTTCGGGCAGGGCCGTTCGGGCAGGGCCGTTCGGGCAGGGCCGGTCGGGCAGGGCCGGTCGGGCAGGGCCGGTCGGGCACAGTCGGATCAGTACAGCCAGATGGGCGCAGTCGGATGGGCGCAGTCGGATGGGCGCAGTCGGATGGGCGCAGTCGGATGGGCGCAGTCGGATGGGCGCAGTTGGGTGGGCGCAGTCGGGGTTAGCAGGGTGGCGGTGCCGTTCCTAGTGGCCGGGCGCAGAAGGGCGCGGATGGGTTTCAGTGTCGCCGCGTGGGTTCTGAGCAGGTGTGACTCATGTCATTGGATCCGACGTCAACAGTAATTGAATCCCCGTCCCGGCCATGACGATGATCGGGGGACTGCACACACCACCCCGAAACGCGAGGCAGTGGCATGGCGCGAAGCTACAACCTGGCCGATCTGCTCGAGATCCTGGCCGAGGCGGGCCCGGACCGCCCCGCCCTGGTGGCGGGAGACGAGCGCCGCACCTACAAGGAACTGAACGAGCGGGCGAGCCGCGTCGGCCACCATCTGGCGGCCGCCGGCGTCCAGGCGGGCGAGCACGTCGCGATCCTGGCCTACAACCGTGCCGAGTGGATCGAGAGCATGCTCGGCATCTTCAAGATCCGCGCGGTGCCGATCCCGGTGAACTTCCGCTACGTCGCCGCCGAGCTCCACCACGTCCTGTCCGACTCCGATTCGGTCGCGCTCATCGGGGAGCGCTCGCTGCTGGAGAAGGTCGAGGAGATCCGCGGCGACCTGCCCGAACTCCGTCACGTCGTCGTGATCGAGGACGGCTCCGGCGCCGAGATCCCGGGCGCCGTCGAGTACGAGGCGGCGTTGTCGGAGGGGTCCTCGTCGGACGACTTTCCGCCGCGTTCCAGCGACGACCGCTACGTCATGTACACGGGCGGCACGACCGGCTTCCCCAAAGGGGTCGAGTGGCGTTGCGAGGACATCTTCTTCGGCGCCCTCGGCGGCGGCAACGTGCTAGGCGACCCCATCACCAGCCCGGAGGCGATCGCCGCCAACGCCGAGCAGCCGCCGATGGCCGTCCTCGACTGCGCGCCCGTCATGCACGGCGCCGGCCAGTGGGTCGCGTTCATGGGGCTCTTCAGCGGCGCCAAGGTCGTCCTCTACACCGACCACGCCTTCGACCCGGCCCGGGCGCTCGGCCTGCTGGCCGCCGAGCAGGCGAACGTGATGATGCTGGTCGGCGACGTCATGGCCCGTCCGGTGGCCAAGGAGCTCGGCAACGCCGAGTACGACACGTCCTCCCTGTTCGCCATCGCCTCCGGCGGCGCGCCGCTCACGGACGGGGCCAAGGAGGAGTTGACGGCGCATCTGCCCGCCGTGATGTTCCTCGACAACTACGGGGCCTCCGAGACCGGCGCCACCGGGCCGTCGGTCGGCGGCAAGGACGGCACCGCGCGCTTCATGATGAAGCCCGAGGTCACCGTGCTCGACGAGGACCTCAGGCCGGTCAAGCCGGGCGAGATCGGCAAGCTGGCCCGGCGCGGCCACATCCCGCTCGGCTACTACAACGACCCGAAGAAGACCGCCACCACGTTCTTCACCGACGCCGACGGCACCCGCTGGTCGGTGCCCGGCGACTTCGCGACGCTGGAGGACGACGGCACGATCACCCTCCTCGGCCGCGGCTCACTGGTGATCAACACCGGTGGCGAGAAGGTCTACCCCGAAGAGGTCGAGGTGGCCCTGAAGGACCACCCCGACGTCTACGACGTGGTCGTGGTCGGCCTGCCGGACGAACGGTTCGGCCAGCGGGTCGCCGCCGTCGTCGCGCCCCGTCCGGGCACCGCCCCGGCACTGGAGGACCTGGTCGAGCACTGCCGCGGCCGCCTCGCCGGATACAAGCTGCCCCGCCGGCTGCAGCTGGTGGACGAGGTGCAGCGCACCGCCGTCGGCAAGTCGGACTACAAGTGGGCCAAGGGCGTCTTCGCCGACGCCAGCTCGTAACAGTCTCCGAAGGCCTCCAGCACGGCGGGCCACGTGCACCCGACCGGCTCGGTGGCGCGGTTGTGCGCGGTGATCCGGTGCCGCAGCCGGTGGTCGTTCGTCAGGCGCAGCAGCGCCGCCGACATCTCGGGGAACGTCCGGCCGAGGAGCCCCTCCCGGCCGGACTCCACGAAGTCGGCGACGCCGCTGCCCGCCTGCGCCACCACCGGCAGGCCCGCCAGCCGGGCCTCCAGCGCCGCCAGTCCGAACGACTCGCGCGCGGCCGGGGCCAGGAAGACGTCGGCGCCCGCCAGGACGGTCCGTACCGTGCTCCGGTCGAGCCGCCCGGTGAGCCGCACCCAGCCGGTCATCCGGTGGCGGCGCAGGTAACGCTCCATCCGCGGGCGCGCCGGGCCGTCGCCGACGATGGTCGCCCGGATCGGCGTCGTGGCGCCCACCTCGCGCAGCAGCCGCAGCAGGTTCATCGGCTCCTTGCGCGGGGCGAGCCGCCCCACGGCGACCACGTGCGGCGGGAGCCGCCCCGCCGGCGTTCCGGTCGCGACCTGCGCCGCCGCTCCGCCTGGGACCTGTGCCGCCGCTCCGCCTGGGACCTGTGCCGCCTGCACTCCGGCCAGGAACTGCGGGCCCTGCGCTTCAGTCGGGAACTGCGCCGCCGGCGCTCCGGCCGGGTGCTGCGGGCCCTGCGTTCCGGTCGGGTGCTGGAACTGGGCCGTCGGGGTGTGGGCGAGGTCGTGCCAGCGTGAGGTGTCGATGCCGTTGGCGACGACGCGCACCGGGAGCCGCCCGCCGACGACCTCCCGTACCGGGGCCGCCGCGGCCTCGCTCACCGCGGTGACGACCAGCCCGAGCCCGTCGCGCGTCCAGCCGGTGAACAGGCCCCGGTAGGCGACCCTGCTGAACGTTCCCCACAGGCTGTGGACAGTGAGGACGATCGGGACGCCGGCGTGTCTCGCCTGGTGGACGGCTCGCCAGGCGAACGGGGAGACGGCCCCGGCGTGGACGTGCACGACGTCGGGCTTGCGGTCGGCCAGCACCGGGCGCAGCGACCGGCCGATCGGCAGTTCCCACGGCATCGGCGCGACCAGCCGGTCCACCGGAGGCCGCGCCCCCACGCCGCCGTGCCCGGCCTCGATCCCGGCCTCGATCCCGGCCTCGATCCCGGCCTCGGTCCCGGTGCCCGCCGCGAGGCCCGCTCCGGGGCCGTTCGCCGGGGGCGTTCCGGGGGGCGGGCACGGGGTGGCGGTGGCGATCGTGACGTCGTGCCCGGCGGCGAGCTGCGCCCGGCACAACTCGTCGACCTGGACCTCGATGCCGCCCAGCCGGGGCAGGAAACAGTCGCTGACGTGGAGAATCCTCACCCCACCGAAGTGTCGGTCGCCCGGGGCCCGGGGCAGGGGACACGCCATTCGGGTGGCCCAGGTTTGACCCAACGCAGGACTGATCTTCAAGTTGATCAGGGAATCCTGAACTCGTGCGACGGACCTGTGTCTTCTTTCACGCCCATCCCGACGATGAGGCGCTGCTCACGGCGGGCACCATGGCCCGGTTGTCGGCGGAGGGACACCGGGTCGTCCTGGTGGTCGCGACGGCGGGGGAACGCGGACTCGCCGAAACGGTCCATGGCGCCGAGCTCGGCGAGGCCCGCACGTCCGAACTGCACGCCTCGGCGCGCGAGCTGGGCTGCGCCAAGGTGATCTTCCTCGGCTACGCGGACTCGGGCCTGGACGGTGCCGCGCCGGGCGGTTTCGCCGGAGCGGACGTGGCCGAGGCGGCGGCCGAGCTGGCCGAACTGCTCCTGCGGGAACGTGCCGACCTGCTGACGGTGTACGACCCGGCGGGCGGGTACGGTCACCCGGACCACGTCCAGGTGCACCGCGTCGGCATCGAGGCCGCGAGGCTGGCCGACACCCCGGTCGTGCTGGAGGCGACGGTCGACCGGGACCTGCTGCTGCGGGTCCTGCGCCCGCTGGCGGCGATGCGGCTGGCACCGCGCACGCTCGACGTGCGGAGCTTCGAGTACGCGTACGCCCCGCGGTCCGAGATCACGCACCGGGTGGACGTCCGCGACTACGCGCGGGCCAAGCGTGCCGCGATGGCGGCGCACGTCACCCAGACGACGGGCGGCGACTCCGTCCGTACGCTGGCCGCGCTGCTCAGGCTGCCCAGGTGGCTGTTCCGTCGCGTGTTCGGCACCGAGTGGTACGTGCGCCGCGACCTGGCGGCCGGAAGGACGGCGCACCACCCGCTGGACGCCTGGCCCGCGCCCGCTTCCGCGCCCGCTTCCGCGCCTGCCTCGGCACTCGCTTCCGAGCCTGCCTCGGCACCCGCTCCGCCGCCCGCTCCGCCGCCGCCCGCCCGGGTGATCGTGCTGGCCGCGGATCCGGCGACCGTGCCGGCGGCCGATCCGGTCCCGGTGCCCGGCGTGCCCGACGATGCGGCGGACGGTTGAGCAGGCGGACACGGATCGCGCTCTCCGCCGTCTCGCTCATCGGGGCCGCGGCCCTGCTGGTCGCCCTTCCCTACGTGGTCGGGGTCGACTGGGAAGAGATCTTCGCCGAGATCGGCCGCCTCAGCGCGGTCGAGGTCACCGTGCTGACCCTGTTGTGGCTGGCCGGGCTCGGGGCGTACACCTACGTGCTCGCGGCGTCGCTGCCGGGCCTCACCCACGTTCACGGGTTCATGCTGAACGCGGTCGGCAGCGCGGTGAGCAACCTGCTGCCGTTCGGCGGCGCGGCCGGGGTGGCCGTCACGTTCGCGATGGCCAGGGGCTGGGGGCACCGCAACGCCGCGATCGCGGTGTCCACGCTGGTCACCGGTGTGTGGAACGTGCTGTCCCGGCTGCTGCTCCCGGCGGTGGGCATCGTCGCCCTGCTGGTCGCCGGTGAGCTGCCCGACAAGCGGATGGCGGGCATGGCCGGCTTCGCGGCGGCGGCGCTGCTCGGGATCGTCGTGCTCCTCGCCCTCGTCCTGCGTTCGGAGGCGGCGGCGCGGACCGTCGACCGGTGGATGCACGCCCTCGCGCTGAGGTTGCCGTCGCGGCCCCGCTCGGTGATGTTGCGGGCCGACGGTGCGATGCTCGACGTGCGCAACAAGACCGTCGGCGTCCTGCGCACCGGCTGGAAGGGCCTCACCTTCGGCATGGCGGCCTACCTGCTGCTCCAGGCGCTGCTGCTGGAGGGCTGCCTCGTCGTGGTCGGCGCCGAGGTCGAGCTCGCCGAGGTGGTCGCGGTCTTCGCCATCAACCGCATGCTCACCACCGCCGTCATCACGCCGAGCGGGGCGGGCATCAGCGAGACCGGCACGGCGGCGCTGCTCGTTCACTTCGGGGTGCCCGCCGCGCCCGCCGCCGCGGCGACGATCCTCTACTCCTTCTACACGTACGCGATCGAGATGCCGACCGGCGGGCTGGCCTGGGCGGGCTGGACGTTGCGCCGGCGCCGCGACAGGGGCGGCGACGGCGCCACGACCCCTCACCGGACCTTGGTCAAGAAATGATTCCGTCGGAGCGGGAGTGTCTTGGCGCGGATCATGCGCATAACCACCCCATGGGGGGAGAACGGTTGATACCGCTCGCGCAGCGGTATCGGCTGCTCTCGGTGGTGGGCAGTGGTGGCATGGGGACCGTCTGGCGGGCCCATGACGAGATGCTTGACCGGGATGTGGCCGTCAAGGAAGTGCACCTGCCCGACCGGATGACCGCGGGGGAACGGCGGCTGATGTGCCGGCGCCTCATCGACGAGGCCCGCGCCACGGCGGCGCTGCGGCATCCCGGTGTGGTGGCCGTGCACGACGTCGTCATCGAGGACGGCCGTCCCTGGATCGTCATGGAGTACCTCGAGGCCCGGTCGCTGCACCGCGTCATCGCCGAGGACGGGCCGCTCGGGCCGGGGCACGCCGCCGCGATCGGCGCGGCCGTGCTGGCGGTGCTGCGCGCCGCGCACGAGGCCGGGATACTGCACCGCGACGTGAAGCCGAGCAACGTGCTGGTCTGCGACGACGGACGCATCCTGCTCACCGACTTCGGCCTGGCCGTGCACATGCACCGCGGCCGCGAGATCGCCGACACGCTCGTCGCCGGGATCGAGGGGTCGCCCGCCTACCTGTCGCCCGAACGGGTGCGGGGCGAGCCGAGCGTCCAGGCGTCCGACCTGTGGTCGCTGGGCGCGACCCTGTACGCGATGGTCGAGGGCCGCTCGCCCTTCCTGCGCGGCCACGCGCTCGCGTCGATGGTCGCGGTGCTGCTGGGGGAGTACGAGGTCCCGGCGCAGGCCGGGCCGCTGCGGCCCGTCATCGAGGGGCTGCTCCGCGAGGAGCCCGGCGACCGGCTGCCCGCGGACACGGTCGAGACGATGCTGGCCGAGGTGGCGGAGGAGGTCGTGGAGGGGGAGAGCGCCGGCGCGACGGCGACGGCCGGCGTCGGCGCAGCCGGGGACGGCCGGGGCGCGGGTGCCCGCTCGATCTGGGACAGGGCGATCTGGGACAGGGCCATCGCGTCGGTGGCGCTGGCCGATCGGCGCCCGCGCATGGGCACCGTCATCGGCGTGGCCTCGATGGCCGTGATCGTCGGAGCGCTGGGCGCCTGGACGGCGCGGTGGAACTCGGTGGGGCAGAGCGACGCGGTGGCGTTGCTGCCGTCCACGGGCGTCGCGTCCACGAGCGTGAAGTACCGCGAGGCCGACGGCTACAGCGTGGAGCTCCCGGCCGGCTGGCAACGGCAGCGGTTCCACGACGGCGTGCAGTGGAGCGACCCCGGCACAGGTCAGGGGCTGCGTATCTCGCCCGTCACCGGCGATCCGCTGGAAGGGCTCCAGGCGGCCGAACGCACGGCGGCCGGCGCGTATCCCGGATACCGGCGGCTCCGGCTGGAACCGGTGCCCGAACTCTCCAAGGGCGGCGCGGAGTGGGAGTTCACCTGGCAGAAGAACCGTCACGGCCTGCGCAGTCGCGCGGCGGGTTACGAGTTCTACTTCTACGCGCCCGCCTCACGGTGGACGCCGGGGCAGCGGCAGTACGACAAGATCCTTCAGACCTTCCGGCCCGCGGAGACCCTGACGCCGACCACGCCGCAGGGCGTCGCCTGGTAAGGCGGTGGCGTCGGCTCAGGTGAGTCAGGCCCAGGTGAGTCAGGCTCAGGTGGTCTGCTGCACCCGGAGCAGGAACTCGCCGTTGGACGAGGTGTCCTTCATCTTGTCCAGGAGCACCTCGATCGCCTGCTGGCGGTCCATTCCCTGGAGGACGCGGCGCAGCCGCCAGCTGAGCTCGAGCTCTTCGCGGGACATCAGGAGCTCGTCGCGCCGGGTGCTCGACGCCTCGATGTCGACCGCGGGGAAGACGCGCTTGTCGGCCAGGCCCCGGTCGAGCTTGAGCTCCATGTTGCCGGTGCCCTTGTACTCCTCGAAGAACACGTCGTCCATGCGCGAGCCGGTGTCGACGAGGGCGGTGGCCAGGATCGTCAGCGAGCCGCCGTTCTCGATGTTGCGGGCGGCGCCGAAGAGCTTCTTGGGCGGGTAGATCGCGGTCGTGGCCACGCCGCCCGCCAGGATGCGGCTGCTGGAGGGCGCCGCGAGGTTGTAGGCCCGGCCGAGCCGGGTGATGGAGTCGAGCAGGATGACCACGTCCTCGCCCGCCTCGACCAGGCGCTTGGCCCGCTCGACGGCCAGTTCGGCCAGTGCGGTGTGGTCGCCCGCGGGCTTGTCGAAGGTCGAGTGGACGACCTCGCCGCGGACGGTCCGCTTCATGTCGGTGACCTCTTCGGGCCGCTCGTCGATGAGGACGACCATGAGGTGGCACTCGGGGTTGTTCTGGGCGACGGCGTTGGCGATCGCCTGGAGGATCATCGTCTTGCCGACCTTGGGCGGCGACACGATGAGGCCGCGCTGGCCCTTGCCGATCGGGGCGACCAGGTCGATGACCCGGGTGGCCATGGCGCCGGTGTCCAGCCGGAGACGCTCGTCCGGGTAGACGGGCGTCAGCTTGGCGAACTCGGGCCGGCCGGCCAGGTCCTTGGGCGCGACGCCCTGGACGGTCTCGACGTGGACCAGGGAGTTGAACTTCTCCCGGCCCGAACGCGGCGTCCGCGCGGTGCCGGCGACGGCGTCGCCGGGGCGCAGGCCGTTGGCCTTGATCTGGGCGAACGACACGTAGACGTCGTCCGGACCGGCCAGGTAACCGCTGGTCCGCACGAACGCGTGCTTGTCCTGGATGTCGAGGACGCCGTGGAAGGGGACGAGCAGCTCGTCGCCGGCCTGGATGCCGGCATGGATGCCGGCATGGGGGTCGGCTTGGGTGCCGGACCGACGCCGGCTCTGCTTGCCGACGGCCGGTTCGGCCGTGGCTTTGATCAGTGTGCTGGAGGGCATATGTGTCCCTTCTTCGCACCTGTGGAGATCACGAAGAACGCAGCGCGGTCTACCGGGCTGGCGACGATGGCTCCCTTGGTGCGGTGGCCCTGGACCTCTACGGGTTCCCGGGCCGCTGTCGAATGGGGGAACTCGAAACACCGGGCACTCAGATGGCCCGGGCGGGGAAGAAACACCTTCGTAGCGATATCACGCTTTACGGATGACGAAGGCGCTACCTAGACACTACAGCACTTCGAGGTGGCCGCGCATTCCCGAGTCCGGTGATCTGCTTCATGCACCGTTCGACTCCGCTGACCGGCCCCGGGTTCCCGTACGGGCCCGGGACCTGCGAACCAACGTTCTCGGCGGCCGGGAGTCGGGTCATCCTGAAGGAGTGGGGCCGTCCTCGGGAACGGGCTGGACGGACACGACGCGGAACGTGCCGCCGTCGATGAGGGCGTCCTCCAGGCACCCGCGGAAACGGCGCAGCGAGTACTCGCCGAGGGCGGGCTGGACGACGAGCGCGTAGCGGCCGTCGCCGAGCGGGGCGACGGCGCCCCGTTCCAGGTAGGGACGGGTGGAGCCGCGGCAGTACTCCCAGAGCCGGGTGGCCAGCGGGTCGGCCGTGGCGGCGCCGGTCACGCCGTGCGTCCTCGCCTCGAGGATGAGCGTGCTGGCGGCGGCGTTCATGGGCGGGTCGGGCCGGTCCTGCGTCCGTTCCGCCATCTCGACGACGATCACCGCGGCCACCAGCAGGCCCGCCAGCGTCCACGCGATCGGCTTGAACGGGCGGCGCCGGTCCGGCGGGGCGGGGGGACCGAGGCCCGGGGCGCCCGCGAGCACGCCGTCCGAGGGGAGCCGCAACGCCGACGGCGCCCGTACCCTGCCGAACGCCGCCGTGCCCGGGGCCGCCCGCCTCGCGGAGCCGCCGAACGCGGCCGCGATCCGTTCCACCAGTGCCGCGATGCCCGACATCATGATCCCGGCCCCGAGCAGCACCGGGATGAACACCTTGTAGGCGTCGGAGTCCGGCTCGAGCCACCGGAACCTCGGCGGCGGCGCGGGCGCGGTCATCGGCGGCTCGGGGACGGCCGCGCGCTGCCCGGCGTTCTCGGCCGGCCGGGTGAGGCGCGCCTCCATGCGCGCCAGCCGGTGCGCGCCGGCGACGGCGACCAGCACGATCAGGCTGATCAGCAGCAGCTCACCGGCCATCAGTGCCCGCTGCCACTCCCAGCGGGCCAGGTAGACCACGACGTAGCCGCCGGTGAAGACCACCATCGCGCCCAGCCCGAGGTAGACCAGGCGCCTGGTGGCCCTCACGCGACCGACTCCTCTCCGGACGGCAGCCCGGGAGCCTCGGCCAGGACCTCGACGCGGCCGGTGTCACCATCGACCAGGACTTCCGTGCCGGCCGGGAACCGGCCCGCCGCGCCGCGCACGCCGACGACGGCCGGCACGCCGAGCTCGCGCGCCAGGATCGCCAGGTGCGACAGCGGGCTGCCGGTCTCGGCGATCAGCCCGGCCAGCACCGGCAGGTGGGCGGCGAGGGACGGCCGCAGCGTGTCGACGACGAGGACGGAACCCGGCGGGGGAGCGCCGGGCCCCGAGTGCACGGTCCCCGAGCCGCGGCCGCCGCCCGCGGGCCGGGCGCCGTCGCCGCCCGGTGCGGCCTCGGCCACGATCCGGTCGCCGGCGAGCCGGAACGCGGCGGGCAGCGGCGCGGTCGGCGGCGGCTCCGGCCTGCGTTCGACGTCGGCGGGGAGGGCGCCGCCCTCCAGCACCGACGTGAGCTCCTCGAAGCGCAGCACGCGAACACGTTCGGGCGAGGACAGCGCGCCCGTCGCGGCCAGCCGCCGGCCGGCGGCCCAGGCAAGCCGCGCGCCGAGCTCCTGCACCCACCGAATGCGCAGCCGCAACGCCTCACGCGGCGGCAACTCGCCCCCGAACGCGCCGGAGCCGCTCCAGAGGGACCGAGCCTCCGTCCCCCCTCGCCCACCACCGCCCTGCCCGCCCGCGTGTTGTCCGTTTGGGCGTTGCTCGTTCGCGTGCTGTCCGTTCAGGCGCTGCTCGTTCGCGTGCTGTGTGTCCGCGCGTTGTGCGCTGGCGTGCCGGTCGTCCCGGCGCTGTTCGCTCGCGTGCTGTTCGTCTGGGTGTTGTTCCTTCGGGTGCTGTGCGCCCCCGGGTTGTCCGTTCGCGTGCTGTTCGTTCGGGCGCTGCTCGGTCACGCCCTGTCTGCCTGCGCCCTGTCCGTTCAGGCGCTGCTCGTTCGCCCGTTGTGCGCCCGCCCGTTGTGCGTTGGCGTGCTGTCCGCTGGCGTGCTGTTCGTCAGGGCGCTGTTCGTCTGGGCGCTGTTCGTTCGTGGGCTCTTGGGTCGGGTGCGGCTCGATGAGGCGTGGCTCGTTTGGGGGGTGCTTGGACGTGGCGGGGAGGGCGATTACGGCTGGGAGTCGGGGCCCGGGGGTGATCGAGGGCGGGACCAGGGTCAGGACGGCGGGTTCGGCGGCGGTGAGTCGCTGATCGTCGTAGCCGTGCGCCCGGCCGCGGCGGAGGGCGGCCAGCCCTTGTGCGGCGGCGCTGCCCTCTCCGGCTCCGGCAGCCGTGTCCGGGGGCGGGAGCAGCGCGCCGGCGAGCGCCTCCTGGGCGTGCAGCGCGGCCAGCGTCGCCCGCGACCAGCGCAGCGCGCCGGCGAGCTCGGCTTCGGAGATCTCGCCCGGCGCCGGGACGGCGGCCAGGTCGGCGTCCACCGCCGCGACCGTCTCCGCGGACAGGGCGGGCAGGTCGGCGCGGAGCCGGCCGACCTGCCAGGCCACCGACAGCCGCCGCAGCGCGGGCCGCGGGTCGAGCAGGCGCAGCCGGGGACGGCGCCCCGGTGCCACGCCGAGCCGGCGCAGGTCGGCCGCGGCGCGGCCGCCGACCGTCCGTACGGTCGGGCTCCGGCGCAGCGCGCGCCGCGACACCGCGCCCGCGGTGGCCAGCGCCTCGCCGAGCCCGTGGTCGAGCGGGACGATCCAGAGGTCCTCTTCGAGCGGGGACAGGGGGTCGGGCAGCGTCTCGGCGACCGGGCCCGGCCCGAGCAGCACCGACCGGCGCGGCGGAACGGGGGCGAGCGCGGTGACCGGGCGGCTCTGCAGCAGCCAGAGCCGCCCGTCGTGGCCGATGGCGAACTCGATGTCCTGCGGGCCGCCGAAGACCGCCGCGGCCTTCGCGGCCATCCGGGCCAGCGCGCGCAGCTGCGGGCGGGTCAGCGGCCCCTGCCCGGCGCCCGGCGCGGTGTCGTCGTCGCGTTCGACGGTGATGACCCGGCCGCGGCGGGTGAGCGCGTAGCGCGTGCCGTTGACCTCGCCGCCGACGAGCGTGTGCGGGCCGCCGGGCACCGCCGAGACGATGACGCGGTCGGTGCGCCCGTCCACCGGGTCGGCGCCGAACATCACCCCGCCCGCGACCGCCTCCAGCCGCGGCTGGACGAGCACCGCCATCGTGCCGGGCGCGGAGGACGACGCCGCGACCTCGCCGACCGCGGCCACGAACGCCTCCCAGCCGTTCACGTCCAGCACCGAGACGAAACGTCCGGCCATCGAGGAGACCTCGCCGTCCTCCACGGTGGAGGACGAGCGCACGACCAGCGGGATCTTGCCGCAGCGGCTCAGCGTGCCCCAGGACCGCCGCAGCTCGCCGGTGTTGAGATAGCGGCCCGGCTTCTCGGCGTCGGCGCTCTGTACGGGGATCACGAAACCGGGCAGCACGGGCAGGTCGTGCCCGGCCGCGCGGGCGAGATTGGCGGCTTTGGCGCCCGTCCGGTCGGCGACGGCGGCCATCGGGTCGTCGAGTTGGATGGTCCAGAAGACGCGCGTGCTAGGTGGCACCACGAACTCCGATCCTCGGGGCCGCCCGTACATCCAGAATCCGGCGAAGCGCTGGTGAATTCCTCCCTCGTAAGGGGTGTCTTGCTTCTCACCCCTGGGTGTACGTCGGCGGGACGTTCATCGTCCGGAGGGCGGAGAACGCCCCGGAGCCGCCCCGGAGCACCGTCCGTACGGCCGGGCTACGTACGATGACGGCGCCGCACCGACACGAGGGGGACACGATGGCCGACGAGCAGGGCCTGCGCTGTGACGTGGCGGGGGGCGTCGGCACGATCACCATCGACCGGCCGTCCAAGCGCAACGCCATGACCGCCGAGATGTGGCGGCGGCTGCCGGTGCTGCTGGACGCGCTGGCCGCGGACGCGTCGGTGCGGGTCGTCGTGCTCACCGGGGCGGGCGGCGACTTCTGCGCGGGCGCCGACATCGGCGAGCTCGGCGACATCGACCGGCCCGACGAGGGGCACCTGTCGACGCGGGCCGAGGAGGCGCTGGCGGCGTTCCCCAAGCCGACCCTCGCGGTGATCGAGGGCTTCTGCGTGGGCGGCGGTTGCCAGCTCGCCGCGGCGTGCGACCTGCGGTTCGCGGCCGAGGGCGCCCGGTTCGGCATCACCCCGGCCAAGCTCGGCATCGTCTACCCGGCGTCGGCCACCACGCGTGTCGTCCGGCTGGTTGGGCCGTCCGCCGCCAAGTACCTGCTCTTCTCGGCGGACCTGATCGGCACCGAGCACGCGCTGCGCATCGGGCTGGTGGACGAGGTCGTCGCGGCCGGTGGGCTGCACGCCAGGGTCGCCGAGTTCACCGCCACGCTGGCCTCCCGGTCGCTCCTCACGCAGCAGGCCACCAAGGAGATCGTCGACGCGCTGGCGGCGGGCGAGCCGATCGAGGGAACGGTCCGGGCCTGGCTGGAGGAGGTGGCCGCGGGCGGCGACGTGGCCGAGGGCGTGGCGGCGTTCCTGGAACGGCGCCCGCCCAGCTTCAGCTGGACCGCTCCCCGTCGCTGAACGCCGACAGGTCGCAGAACCGGCTCTCCGGCAGGCCGTGCAGCCGTACGGCCGCGCCGACCGGGTCGGCCAGGATCCGGATCGGGCCCGCCTTGCGCAGCTCGGCCAGCGACAGGACGCCGCAGAGCATCGCCTCCGGCGTCCGGACGAGCACGAGCGGGCCGACCTGCGCGCCGCCCATCTCGATGTTGTGCAGGCATCCCAGCAGGGTGTTCGCGGCCTCCGTGCTCTGGCCGTTCGGCGCGCCTCCGGATGCGCGGAGCAGGCGGACGAGGTCGATGAAGTCGCGTTCGAGGCCGCGCGGGCTGCGGCCGGACAGGTAGTAGCGCGCCCGCCAGTTGGCCTCGTCCTCGCCGGCCGGGTCGGACAGCTCGATGCGCAGCCCGTAGCGTTCGGCGAACCGCTCGTACGCGCGGATCAGCCCGGACGGCGCGGCGCTGCCGTCGGTGCCCAGCCCGCCCGCCACCGTGTCGACCGGATCGGCGCCCAGCGAGGCGGCGACGGCCTGGTCGAGCCGGCCGACCAGGTGGCCGCGCAGCCGGGCCATCTCGTCGGTCAGCCGGTCGACGGAGTCGCGCTGCTGGGTGAGGCGGTTGTTGATCTCTGGCAACATGCGGTCGTTGATCTGCGAGATCAGCGAGCGGATCCGGGCGTCGGTCTCCTGTAGCGACTCGGCGTGCGTCACCTGCCCGGCGGCGAGCCGTTCGAGCTGCTCGCTCTGCCCCGTGCGGAACTGCTCGAGCTCCTCGCGGGTGCCTTTGAGCGCCGTCAGCTGCGTGCGGATATCGGCGATCTCCGGTGCCGTCCCCGCGCGCTTCCGGTCGAACGCCGTATAGAGCTCGCGTCCGGCGATCGCCAGGCACAGGAGGATGAGAATCGCGGTCATGGCGCCCCTCCAGAAGGGCTTTCTACTGCCTGGCAAGATAGAACACCATGTCCTGGCCTAGATAGCCCGAAAATCCGGGACGGCAGGCGATCGGCTCCAAACCGTCACGGCTCTCCGGCACCTTCGGTGATGGCACGGAGCGGTGACGACGTGGGTGGGGCGACAGGTGGGTGGGGTGACAGGTGGGTGGGGTGACAGCGTGGGTGATCTGAGCGAAGAGTTGCGGGTGGCGGTCTACCGGGGGTTCGCGCGGAGCGGGCGGGCGCCCGGGGTGGAGGAGCTGGCCGGGCGGTTCGATACGGCTTCGGAGGAGATCCGTCGCGGGTTGCGGGAGCTGGCGGGGCAACGCCACCTCGTCCTCGATGACGGCGACCGGGTCGTGATGGCGCATCCGTTCGCCTCGATCCCGCTGGGCTTCGCCGTGATGGGGCGGTCCACCCTGTGGTGGGGCGGCTGCGCGTGGGACTCGTTCGCGCTCCCGCACCTGGTGACCGACGAGCCCGACGTGCTGGTCTCGACGCGGTGCCCCGGCTGCGACCGGCCGCACGCCTGGGTGGTGGGACGGGACGCCCCGCCCGAGGGCGGGCAGGTCGCGCACTTCCTCGTGCCGGTCGCGCGCATGTGGGACGACGTCGTCCACACCTGTGGACACCAGCGGCTGTTCTGCGGCGAGGCCTGCGTGGACGCCTGGCTGGAGAGCACCGGCAACGAGCGGGGGTACGTGATGGACCTCGCGACCCTGTGGCGGTTCGCGCGCGGCTGGTACGCGGGGCGGCTCGACCACGGTTACGTGCGGCGCGAGCCCGCCGCCGCTGCCGCCTACTTCCGCGAGGTCGGCCTGAGCGGGGCCTTCTGGGGCCTGTGACCGCCCCCGGGAGGCTGGGGCGGCTGGGAGTCAGGAACGGTCGAGGTAGGCGAGGACGGCGAGGACCCGGCGGTTGTCGTCGTCGGAGACGGCCAGGTCGAGCTTGCCGAAGATGTTGGCGGTGTGCTTGGTGACGGCCCGTTCGGTGACGACGAGCGCCTGCGCGATCGCCGCGTTCGACCGGCCCTGGGCCATCAGCTCCAGCACCTCCCGCTCGCGCGGCGTCAGCCGGCCGAGCGGTTCGTCGCGGGTGCCGCGCGCCACCAGGCGGGAGATGACCTCCGGGTCCATCGCGGTGCCGCCTCCCGCGACCCGGCGCACCGCGTCCACGAACTGGTCGGCGTCGAAGACGCGGTCCTTGAGCAGGTAGCCGATCCCGCCGCTGCCGTCGGCCAGCAGCTCGCGCGCGTACAGCTGCTCGACGTACTGCGACAACACCAGGACGGGCAGGCCCGGCACCTGGCGGCGCGCCTCCAGCGCGGCCTGCAGCCCCTCGTCGGTGAACGACGGCGGCAGGCGCACGTCGACCACCGCCACGTCCGGGCGGTGGTCGAGCAGTGCCTTGAGGAGCGAGGGGCCGTTGTCGACCGCGGCGGCGATCTCGAAGCCGTGCGATTCGAGCAGGCTGACCAGGCCTTCGCGGAGGAGGGCTAGGTCCTCGGCGAGGACAACTCGCACGGCAGCTCCAAGGTCACGATCGTCGGGCCGCCCGGAGGGGAGTTCAGGGCGAGTACGCCGTCGAATGTACCGATCCGGCGCTCGATGCCGCGCAACCCGGTGCCGCCCTCGAACGTCGCTCCGCCCCGGCCGTCGTCGGTGACCGTGATCCGCAACATGCCGTCCTCGTACCGCAGGTCGATCCAGACCCGGTCGGCCCCCGAGTGCTTGGCCGCGTTGGTGAGGATCTCCGACACCGCGAAGAAGGCCGCGGACTCGACCGGCGGGTGGGGGCGGCCGGGCAGGTCGGTGTCGACCTCGACCTTGAGCGGGTGGTCCAGGGCGATCGCCTTGACGGCGTCGGCGACGCCGCGGTCGGCGAGGACCGGCGGGTGAATGCCGCGGACCAGGTCGCGCAGCTCGTTCAGGGCCTTGGCGGACGACTGCCGCGTCTCGGCGAGCAGCAGCCGCGCCTTCGCCGGGTCCTTGTCGAGGAGGTGCTCGATCGCGCCGAGCGTCATGCCCATCGCGACGAGCCGGGCCTGGGCGCCGTCGTGCAGGTCGCGCTCGATCCGGCGCAGCTCGGCGGCCGACGCGTCCACCGCCTCCGAGCGGGTCTCGGTCAGGTGCTGGACGCGCAGCGCCAGCCTGGACCGCTCGGTCGGCCCGAGCAGCAGCCGGCCCCAGCGGCCGTAGACCCCGAGCAGCTTCGGCCCGGACAGGAAGCCGGCCACGGTGAAGACCGTGGCCAGCACGATCGTGAAGCCGATGCGGGTCGGGTCGTTCGCGTAGTCGCCGTTCACGGGAACGAAGCCGTAGTAGTCGGTGCCGCCGAGGCCGGCGATGACGCCGCCCATGCCGGCGGCCAGCCCGAATCCCCAGATCCCGTACGCGATGAGGTAGAACGGCAGCGCCGCGGTGAACAGGACCACGATCGGGTCGGCGAGCAGCCAGGCCAGGTCGCGCCACGTCGCGGGGTCCGACGAGAGCCGCACGAAGCGGTCCCAGACCCCGGCGAACCCCTCCCGCTCCTCGGCGGGGTCGGGCAGGTAGGGCCGCTCGATCCGGACTCCGGACCAGCGTCCGATCAGGTCGCGGTACACGTCCATCAGGCCGCGCGTGAGCATCAGCACCGGCGGCACCAGCAGGATGCCCACGACGTTGGCCACCAGCGAGTACGAGGTGATCAACACGCTCGCCAGCACCATCGCGGGGAAGGCCAGGAGCCCCAGCCGGAATCCTCGCCAGGGCGCCCGGAGCCTCGTCATGGCCCAGGACTCCTTCGTCAGTTCACCGCTCACCGTCGTGCCTCCGTCGTTCGCCCTGCTTACGGAGTCAATCCTCCGGTGAGGGCCCTCCGAGCACAGTGTGCCCCGAACCCGGACAAGGGGTGTACCTGAGTACACCCCCCGGCCGCGCCGGACGTCACCGGCCGTTGTCCGCCGGACGTCACCGGCCGTTGTCCCTCGGCCCGAGGACGATCTATGCGCGGGGCGGTGGCCGCACGCTTCGGCAAAGGCGGCGCCCGGATTGTGTATCGGCCGCCGGGCGTCCGGCCGGGTTCTTCAATCATGGCGAGGACCACGCAAGCGCACAGGGGAGCTCGTCATGGCGGACAGGGACAAGCGGCGGCCGGAGCCGAAGGGCGCCGGTGCCAAGCCGTCCGACGTGGCCGTCACGGGGCCCGGCCGGGCGCTGGGGGAGCACTCGTGGCGCGTGTCGGTCGGCGCGGAGCTGTTCTGGATCGAGGAGACCTGTTCCTGCGCGACGTTCTGCCAGGAGGAGACGGCGCGGGTGTGGCGCGCGGTCAACCTCTGCCTCGCCGGGGGCGCGGTGCTGGTGTCCGGCGTCGCGGGGAGCATGATGCTCGCCGGCAGCCGCCACGGCGTCGTCGCCGGGGCTCTGGCGCTGGTGGCGGCGCTCCTGGCGACCCTCATCGGGATGCTCGGGCCGGCCCGCCGGGAGAGCCAGGCGATCGAGTCGGCCAAGGCGTTCGAGTCGGTCCAGGCGCTGGCCCGGCAGGCCCGCCAGGTCGATCTTCCGGCGCAGTACTTCGAGCAGGCGCGGGAGGCGCTCGCCACGCTCACCGAACGCTGGCAGTCGGTCAACCGGTCGGCGGTCCCGGTGTCGCGCTGGGCGCGGCTGCGGGCCGGGCGGCAGACCACGACCGAGGCCGTGGAGGAACGCGTCACCGAGCGCATGAGCGACGTCGTCAGCGTGATGGTCCCCGCGCCGCGGACGGCCGAGCAACTCTCCTGAGCGAGGCGCCGCCTGACGCGCCGCCTGCCCGCGGTGTTCGAGCGCGCCGCCTGAGCGCTG